>NZ_JAGINX010000001.1:1684113-2020936 GCF_017876395.1 Nesterenkonia lacusekhoensis
GATGATGTCGATCTTCTCGTCGTTGAGCTCCGTCATGACCGCACGCACGCGCGAGCCCATCGACCCGATGCAGGCTCCCTTGGCGTTGATGCCGGCCTGGTGTGCCTTGACCGCGATCTTGGTGCGGTGCCCGGCCTCGCGGGCGATGGAGGTGATCTCCACCGTGCCGTCGGCGATCTCCGGGACCTCGTGCTCGAAGAGCTTCTTCACCAGACCCGGGTGGGAGCGGGACAGGGTGATGGAGGGGCCCTTCATGCCGCGGTGGACATCGACCACATAGGCACGCAGCCGGGAGCCGTGGGCGTACACCTCGCCCGGGACGTGCTCCTGCGGAGGCAGCACAGCCTCCACGGCGCCCAGATCCACCTGAACCATGTTCGGGTTGCGCCCCTGCTGGATCAGACCTGAGATCAGCTCGCCCTCACGGCCGCGGAACTCGCCGAGGACCTGATCGTCCTCGGCGTCGCGGATGCGCTGCATGATGACCTGGCGGGCCGTGGAGGCGGCGATGCGGCCGAAGTCCTTGGGGGTGTCGTCGAACTCGCCGAGGACTGTGCCGTCCTCGTCGAACTCCTTGGCCCAGATGGTGACGTGGCCGCTGGACTGATCGATCTCAGCGCGGGCGTGCTTCAGAGCCCCGGGCGACTTGTGATAGGCGAGGACGAGTGCCTGTTCGATGGCCGGCATCAGCCTTTCGAGAGGAATGTCCCGTTCATTGACGAGCATTCGCAGGGCGCTCATATCGATATCCACTTGTGCCTCCGGTTCATACAGCAGCGTTGCGCACGATCAGCGAGCCGTCTGGGCTCAGTCGTCTTCCGTGTGAGAAAACTCTACCTGCACACGAGCCTCGGTGATGGCGGTCAGGTCCAGCTCCACCGGGTCCTTGTACTTGACCGGCATGCCCTTCTTCGGCGCAGGCTTCTGCTCAGAGACGGTGATGCTCTGCTCCGAGGCGCCCTCCAGACGGGCCACCATCTGGCGGCCGTCTGTGGTGGTGATCTCAAGGAGACGGCCCACATTGCGGCGGAAATGACGCGGGAGGCTCAGCGGACGGGTCGCCCCGGGGGTCGAGACCTCGAGGTCGTACTCGGGGACGTCCTTCAGCGTGGTCTCGGCCTCAGCATCGAGCAGCTCGGAGACCTCCTCGGAGAGCTCGGCCAGCGTGTCCAGGTCCACCTGCTCGGAGCCCTCCGCGTAGTCGACCACCACGCGCAGGGCGGTGCGGGATCCGGCGGGCTTGAGCTCCAGCTCCTCCAGGAAGAGTCCGCGGCGGGTCACCGTCGGTTCCACCAGCTCAGCCAGCTTCGCAGAACGGGCATCGGGGAAGCGGTCATCAGCGGGGCGGGGTGATGCAGACATGACACCCATTGTGCCCCGTTAGACTGTGTGGGCAGTAATCATCCGTGATGGAAACGAGACTCACCGTGCCGATTCGCCTGTCCCAGCTCTTCCTGCGCACCCTGCGCGACAACCCCGCCGACGCCGAGGTCGCCAGCCACCAGCTGCTGGTCCGCGCCGGCTACATCCGCCGCTCAGCCCCAGGCATCTATTCCTGGCTGCCGCTTGGCCTGAAGGTCCTGGGCAAGGTGGAGCAGATCGTGCGCGAAGAGATGGCGGCCATCGGCGCCCAGGAGGTGCACTTCCCCGCCCTGCTGCCCAAGGAGCCCTATGAGGCCACCGGGCGCTGGGAGGACTACGGGGACAACATCTTCCGTGTGGCCGACCGCAAGGTCCCCAAGGATGAGGCCGGCAAGCCCGAGGAGTTCAACTACCTGCTGGCCCCCACCCACGAGGAGGCCTTCACCCTGCTGGTCAAGGACCTCTACACCTCGTATAAGGACCTGCCGGTCAGCCTCTACCAGATCCAGACCAAGTACCGGGACGAGGCCCGTCCCCGTGCCGGGCTGCTGCGCGGCCGCGAGTTCATCATGAAGGACTCCTACTCCTTCTGCCTCTCCGAGGAGGACCAGCAGGCCACCTACGACGCCCACCGGGCGGCCTATGTCCGCATCTTCGAACGCCTGGGCCTGCCGGTGGTCCCGGTCAACGCCGTCTCCGGAGCGATGGGCGGCTCCGCCTCCGAGGAGTTCCTCTTCCCCTGCGCCATCGGTGAGGACACCTTCGTCGAATCCGAGGGCGGCTACCGCGCCAACGTGGAGGCGGTGACCACCCCGGCGCCCGAGCCCATCGATCACAGCGGCCTGCCGGCGGCCGAAGTCCACCCCACTCCGGGCACCGACACCATCGAGACTCTGGTGCAGGCGGCCAACGAGAACCACCCGCGGCAGGACCGCCCGTGGACCGCGGCGGACACGCTGAAGAACGTGGTGGTCGCCGTCGTGATGCCCGACGGTGAGCGCCGTGTGGCCGTCATCGGCGTCCCCGGCGACCGCGACGTGGACCTCAAGCGGGTGGAGGCCTCCATCGGTGAGCACCTGGGTGCCGCCGGCGAGGTGGCCGTGGAGGCCGCCGTCGAGGCTGACCTGAAGAAGAACCCCGGCCTGGTGCGCGGCTACATCGGCCCCGGGCTGTCCCTGGACACGCCGGTGCTGGGTGAGGAGGGAACCACCGGGCTGACCTATCTGGTGGACCCGCGCGTGGTCTCCGGCAGCAGCTGGATCACCGGCGCCAACGAGCACGACAAGCACGTCTTCGGCTTGGTGGCCGGACGCGACTTCGGCTGGGACGGCGTGATCGAGGCTGTGGCCGTGCGCGACGGCGCCCCCTCCCCCGACGGCTCCGGACCGCTGCGTACCCGCCGCGGCATCGAGCTGGGACACATCTTCCACCTGGGCACCAAATACGCTGAGGCCCTGGGCCTGAAGGTCCTGGACGAGAACGGCAAGCTCAGCACCGTGACCATGGGCTCCTACGGCCTGGGCGTGACCCGTGTGCTGGCAGCCATCGCCGAGGACAACAACGACGAGCGCGGCCTGATCTGGCCCGGCGCCGTGGCCCCGGCCGATGTCCACCTGGTGGCCACCGGCAAGGGCGAGGAGATCTACGAGGCGGCCGAGAAGCTGGCCGCCGACCTGGAGGCCCAGGGCCTGACCGTGATCTACGACGACCGCCCGAAGGTCTCCCCCGGGGTGAAGTTCGGCGACGCCGAGCTGGTGGGCGTGCCGACCATCGTGGTGGTCGGACGCGGTCTCAAGGACGGCACCGTGGAGGTCAAGGACCGCCGCTCGGGCGAGGCCCAGGAGGTCGCCCTGGAGGCCGCCGTCTCCACTGTGGCGGAGCGTGCGGCGAACCTGAAGTGATCGCCGGCGAGGAGATCACATGGGTGATCGTCCTGCTGCTGGTGCTCGCCGGCTTCGCCGCCGGATGGGTGGACGCCGTCGTCGGGGGCGGCGGGCTGCTGCAGCTGCCCGTGCTGCTGATGGTGCCCGGGATCAGTCCTGTCCAAGCGCTGGCCACCAATAAGCTCGGCAGCATCTTCGGCACCACCATCTCGGCGGTCACCTATGTCCGGCGGGTCAGACCTTCGATGGGCACCGCGCTCCCCATGGCCTTCGCCGCGCTCCTGGCCAGCTACGGCGGGGCGGTGGTCGCGGCCTCGCTGCCCGAGCAGGTGATTCTGCCGCTGATCCTGGCCGCGCTGCTCGGCGTCGGGATCTTCACCGCGCTCAAGCCCGACGTCGGGCAGCTGGAGAAGCTGCGGCATATGGGGCTCGGACATCTGGCCCGTGCGGTGGGGATCGGTGCGATCATCGGCTTCTACGACGGCGTGCTGGGGCCGGGGACCGGGACCTTCCTGATCATCGCTCTGGTGATGGTGCTGGGCTACAACTTCCTGAACTCCTCAGCCCAGGCGAAGGTGGTCAACATGGCCACCAATCTGGGTGCGCTGCTGTACTTCGCCCCGGCCGGTCACGTGATGGTGTGGCTGGGCCTGCTGCTGGGCGCGGCGAACATGGCCGGCGGATACGTGGGCGCCAGGATGGCGATCGCCAAGGGGTCCAAGTTCATCCGCGTGGTCTTCCTGGTGGTGGTCTTCGTGCTGATCCTCAAGCTGGGCTACGACGTGGCGACGGACCTCTTCGGCTGATCGGCCTCCCCTCCTTCACCCTCGTTCACCCTCGTTTTACCAAGGCATTTTCGGTTTACCCGCCCGTATACGTGAGGGTTATCTGAAAAGTGCTTGGTAAAACGAGGGTCATGGAGCGGGCAGCGGAAGTTATCCACAGGAGGATGCATTGCCTCAGCAGGATCCGCACAGATCAGCAAGGGTGGAGCTATGCCTTCACCACGCCCGAAAGCCACGCTCCTGGTCGCGCGCCCCGACGACGGCGGTTCGGCCAGTCCGTATGCGCTCAGCGCGCGCGTGGACGGCGGGGAGCTGCTGCGCATTCGCCCAGGGGTCTATCTGGAACCCCATGCCTGGATTCGCTCACCTCCCTGGGAACGGCCGCTCATCGCTGCCGCCGCTCAGGCTCTGTCGCGACCGGAGACGATCTTCTGCCGGGAGACCGCGCTCAGTCTGCACGGTGTGAGCCTGCTGCATCCGGAGGACTTCGTGCACATCAGAGTCTCTTCCAATGCCAGCACCGGACGCCGGGCACCACGGGCGATGACCGGCCGCGCCTCCGCACAGCGGCTGCAGCAGCAATGCCGCCTGCCCGACGGAACCACTCTCAACGCGCAACGCGCCCTGAGGAACGTCCCAACTCGCGCCTTTCAGTTTCCGCAGCGATATCGTGTCGCGCTGAAGAAGGGACTGGAGCCTTCTGCGTCGCGGGATTATCGGGCCGCGCTGGTCGACGTCGAGCTTCCCGAGCTGCAGGAGGTCAGCGTCCCTGGGCTGCGTCTGCGCACCGAACCTGTGGAGCTGGCTGCCATGGACACGGTGCACCGGCTCAACTTCCCCGCTGCGGTCAGTGTGCTGGACGGGCTGCGCGGGGGAAGGCACCGTGCGGGGACCGAGCTGGTCGAAGTCGGCCTGCTTGCCTGGGGCGAGACTCTTCCCTCGCGGCGGGCTCGGCTTCGCACCGAACGGGCCTGGGAGTTCTCCGACGGGCGATCGGCCAACCCGGGCGAGTCCTGGTCGCGCGTCCTCATTGATGATCTCGGCTTCGAACCTCCAGACCTGCAGGTCAAGCTGATCACGCCCGATGGCGCACTGTACTCAGATTTCGGGTGGGAGACGCCCGGCGTCGTCGGGGAGTTCGACGGCAACCAGAAGTACCTGCGGGCCGAGCAGTACGGGATGAGCCCACAGCAGACAGTGCTGAACGAGAAACGCCGGGAAGATGGCATCCGGCGGCTGGGCTACGACGTAGCCCGATGGAATTGGCAGACGCTGCAGAATCCGCGGCAGCTGGAGGCGATTCTTCGGGAGAAGGGTGTGCCACGCCGCAGACTCTGACCGGCCTCGACGACTTGCCCGGGCCTCACCCTCGTTTTACCAAGGCGTTTCCACTTTACCCACCCGTATACGTGGGGGTTATCCGAAAAGTGCTTGGTAAAACGAGGGTGCGCAGAGGGGCAAGCGAAGCGCTCAGAGGTCTTCGAGGACGGCGTGGGCCTCTCCCTCGAGCTGCTCAGCGGCGGCCTCAGACTCGTCCTCGTCCAGGTCTCCCCCGGTGGGCGCTGCCAGCAGGACCACCTGGGAGCCATGGCGCAGCAGGACTGCGACGCTCTGCTCCGTGGAACCGTCGGACTCCACCTCACGGTAGATGCCCAGGGCGTCCTCCGCCTCGGAGTCGACCTCCACGGCGTCCACTGAGGTGGAGCTCTCGGCGTCGGGCTCGTCGTCCTCACCGATACCCCCGCGCGTGACCGTATAGGAGCCGCAGTTCTCCATCCCGGTCTGCTCACCGTCGAAGAAGGCATCCGAGGCACGCGAATCCTGGAAGGAGTAGACCGTGGCCTGACGACCCGACGGCAGGTCCACCTCCACCGGCTCGTCCTCTTCCTCGTCTCCGGACGCGTCATCTCCGTCTTCTGCGGAGCCGCCGTCGCCAGAGTCCTCGCCCCCGGAGCCGTCGTCGCCGGAGTCGCCGTCACCGCCCTCATTCTCCAACGGACGGGTCAGCGAGGTCACGCTGAAGCCGCCGGACGGGGCCGCAGCATCGCCGTCACCGGAGCCTTCGCCGGACCCGCCGCCGGGTGTCGCCGCGTCGCCCCCTCCACTCTCGTCCGAGCTCTCGCCTCCGCTGGTGTCAGCATGGACGATCAGCGCACCCTCAGGCACGGGCGAGGCCGACTGCACCACATACTGCTTGCAGTCGGCGGGATCCACGGCCAGCTTCTGCAGCTCAGTCTCGATGTCGCGCAGGTTGGGGTAATAGTCGTCGCTGTCGGTGAGATCTGCCCCCTCGAGGTGGTCCTCGAGGACTCCCCGGATGTCTTCGTGGGAGAGCTGGTTTCCGCTGGGATCCGGGGCGGAGAGCTCGTCGAAGCTCTCGGCGTCGTAGTCCCCGACGTCGCCGGGCCCCTGCTGATCAGGCACGTCAGCCTCGCAGGCGGTCAGGGCGAGCAGCCCGGTCAGCGCCAGGACAGACGCGGTGCGAGCACGGCGGGGAGAAGAGTTCTGCGGCATCACTAGAACAGTATGGTCGCGAAGGTGCCCTCACGCCGGAAGCCCACGCGCTGGTAGGTCCGAAGAGCGGCAGTGTTGTATCCGTTGACGTAGAGACTCACCACCGGCGCCAGCTTCAGCCCGTAGTCGACGACGGCGGACATTCCCGACGCCGCCAGCCCACGTCCTCGGTGCTCAGGGTGGACCCACACCCCCTGGACCTGGACGACCTCGCGGGACACAGCACCGAACTCCGCTTTGAAGATGATCTCTCCGTCCTGACCCACAGCGATCAGTGAGTAGCCCCCGGAGATGAGGCTGCGGACCCGCTGCTGGTACTCCGAGACGCCCTGGGTGTAGGGAGAGAAGCCCAACTCCTCGGTGAACATGGCGGCGCTGGCCTGTTCCACGGCGTCGAACTCCTCGAGCCGGGAGGGGCGGACCTCGGGCATGGGTTCGATCGCAGAGGGCACATCGATAGACAGCAGCGGCTGGTCAGCGCGGACCTCCCGCACGTTGACCCAGCCGGCGGCATCGTGGAGCTCGAGCACCGCCTCGGCGTCTCCGTAGACGGAGGAGACCCGACGGCGCAGGGCCCGCAGCGCGAGCCCGAAGAGCTCACCCTCAGCCGGGCCGGCATGGACCGGAGTGATATTGGACCCCACCCAGCAGGCGGAGGCCAGCTCCCCCGGATGCTCAGGGTCGTCGATACCCAGCAGCATGGCTGCGATGCGGCCCCGACCCGGCGCGGCGGTTCCGCGGCTGCGCACTGAGGCCAGCACGGAGACATGGTGGGCAGGGTCACGCTCCAGCAGGCGCAGCAGCGCCGGGGTGTCGGTCGACTCGAGGACGCGCACCGCACCAGAGGTGGCGCGGTGCACGCGAGCGGCGACGGAGTCAGCTGACCGAGACCACAGGGGCACCCGCAGCCTGAGCCTCTCCCTCGTCGCCGGCGTCCATCTCAGCGGCGAGGCGGTTGGCCTCGTCGATGAGAGTCTCGACGATCTGGTCCTCGGGCACGGTCTTGATGACCTCGCCCTTGACGAAGATCTGGCCCTTGCCGTTGCCGGAGGCCACGCCGAGGTCGGCGTCGCGAGCCTCGCCAGGTCCGTTGACCACGCAGCCCATGACGGCCACGCGCAGCGGGACCTCCATGCCCTCCAGGCCAGCGGTGACCTCGTCGGCCAGAGTGTAGACGTCCACCTGGGCACGGCCGCAGGAGGGGCAGGAGACGATCTCGAGCTTGCGCGGGCGCAGGTTCAGGGACTCGAGGATCTGGTTGCCCACCTTGACCTCCTCAGCCGGCGGAGCCGAGAGGGAGACGCGGATGGTGTCTCCGATGCCCTGGGAGAGCAGTGCGCCGAAGGCCGTGGAGGACTTGATGGTGCCCTGGAAGGCAGGGCCGGCCTCCGTCACGCCGAGGTGCAGCGGCCAATCGCCGCGCTCGGCGAGCAGCTGGTAGGCCTGCGTCATGACCACCGGGTCAGAGTGCTTCACCGAGATCTTGAAGTCGTGGAAGTCGTGCTCCTCGAAGAGGCTGGCCTCCCACACTGCGGACTCCACCAGAGCCTCCGGAGTGGCTTTGCCGTGCTTGGCCAGCAGCCGCTTGTCCAGGGATCCGGCGTTGACGCCGATGCGCAGGGAGACCCCGGCATCCTTGGCGGCCCGGGAGATCTCGCCGACCTGGTCGTCGAACTGCCGGATGTTGCCGGGGTTCACCCGGACCGCACCGCAGCCGGCCTCGATAGCGGCGAAGACGTACTTCGGCTGGAAGTGGATATCAGCGATGACCGGGATCTGCGACTTCTTCGCGATGATCGGCAGCGCCTGCGCATCCTTGTCCGTGGGGCAGGCGACGCGGACGATGTCACAGCCGGAGGCGGTGAGCTCCGCGATCTGTTGGAGGGTCGCGTTGATGTCATGAGTCTTGGTGGTGGTCATCGACTGGACAGAGATCGGATGATCACTGCCCACTCCCACGTTGCCGACCTGGAAGTTGCGGGTCTTCCGACGCGGCGCGAGGACCGGCGGCGGAGGAGCAGGCATACCGAGATTGATCGCAGTCATGGTCTCCATCGTACCCGGGTCCGGCCACCCGCAGTATTCGAGCAGCTGACCTCCGGCTCCGGAGCATGACGCAGCTCGCGGAACTCCGGTCAGTCACCCGTCATCAGAGCGAAGCGCGTGGCGCGGGCGCTCCGCATATGAGCGATGGACAGCTTCTCCGCCTCGTCGACGTTGCCCTTGTCGATCGCTTCGATGATCGCCTCGTGCTCCTCGAACCCGTCATGGGGCTGGCTCAGCTGAGATGCTGTGCGGCCGTGGAAACGCCGGATGACATTGTCCAGATGCTTTCCGAACCGTTCGATGTATTTGTTCCCGGTGTGAGCACGCAGCACGGCATGGAACCTCATATTGGCCGCATGCCATGCATCGGTGTCGCGGGTATCGATCGCAGCACGCAGCTGCTGGTTCACGGCACGCAGCTCGGCCACCAGCTGAGGCGATGTCCGGATGGTCGCCAACCGGGCGGCAAGACCTTCGACCTGTTGCCTCAAGGCGTAGGCAGCGATGAGGTCGTCCATGAGAAGGGGAGCGACTTGGGCTCCCCTGTTCGGCAGACGGACCACTAGATCCTCATCCACCAGGATGCTGATCGCATCGCGGATGGGCGTGCGGCTCACTCCGAGCAGCTTGGCGATGGCGTCCTCACGGATCCAGGCCCCCGGACCGAGCCGGGTCTCGACGATGCACTCCCTCAGGGCCGCTGTCACCCGTTTGGTGCTGCCCAGGTGTTTGGGCGCCTGGAGGAAAGCCTCCTTCAGGCCCGGAAACTCTTCCTGGTCCGCCGACATCAACCCTCCCTGGGATGCGCTGCTATGGGTATTATGCCTGCTCGTTGAGATAGGCGGACAATCCAAGGGTGCCGAAGGCCGCCGAGACGTCCCGGGGAGAGCTGACTGAGGAGAGAGTTCTCCAAGCGGGATGGAACGCCGCGGCGCAGACCCATCCGGCAGTGCTCGAATGGGTGATCAACACCGATGCGCACCCTTGATCCTCCCCCTGAGACAGGCTCTCCCATCCAGAGACCGTCCAATGTGGCACCCGATGGGGACCGTGCCCGGGCAGTGCGCTGGCCAGACCTCCCGGTTCAAAGACCCCGCGCATCCACCTCAGGACGGAGCGGGAGGCCTCCGGAGCGATCATCACAGACCGCCTCTCCTCCCCTTCCATCGAGGCGCAGAGGTAGGCCAGCAGACGGAGGAGATCCTGAGGCGTCGTGGTCCCCAGGAACCCTTCTCCGGCCGAGCCCTGCGGCCCCTCCAGCCCTGTCACCTGTGTGCTTGTCAGCATCAGCCGCGTGAGCAGCTCCTGGGCAGCCTGCCGGAGGTCGACTCCCCGCCGGTCGAGGAACTCGAGTAGAGCGAGTGCAGCGGCCGCGTCCCCGGTGGAGAGCACGAGATTCGCCGCATCGTCGACGCTGAGACTCATATCCCCGGAGAGCAGCCTGAGCGTTCCTGTACGCGCCTGTCCCCGGTGTTTGTCCAACAAAGATACGCCCGCGGCGAGAAGACTCGGATCCTCCACACTCAGTTCGGCGAGAACAGTGCCGAAGATGAGTTTTCCCGCACCCGAGAAGGGATGCACACGGTCCTCCCCCTGTGCTGCGCTGCCGCCGTGATGCGCTTCGACGCTGAAGGAGAGGCCGGGCAGCGCCCCAGAAAGCTCGATCACCGGCAGCACAGCGACCTGGGCGACATCGGTCTCACTGAACATAGGACCACTCCTCCACGGCGATGCCCACACGGGCGAACAGGTCGAAGGCGGCCACCCGCCCGGGCACCCGATTCGGCAGGGTCGTGGGGATGGACTCCGCATAGATCGCAACGGCTGCCAGAGGTTCCCTGCCATCCCTCAGCGCCAGTCCGACCTGGGACAGGCCGCGGAGGCCACGGCCATTCTTCTCCGCGAACTGTATATCTCGGGTGGAGATGCCCAGAGCGGGGGTGAAGATCGTCGTCATGGCTCCAAGGGCGAACCGGCACTGCTCCGAGGAGAGACGTAGGACTTCCGCTCCTTCTTCGCTCCGGCATCCTCGTCCGAGCCTCTCCAGCAGGAGGCACTGATCTGCAGCGGTGGTCACCGTCACTGAATCCAAGGAATGGCTCCATGTGAACTCCGCACTGCGGGGGAAGATCTCCCGGTGCATCGTGGAGTACAGACCCACCCAGGCACAGTAGTCGTTGACCCACTGCAGAGGATCAGATTCCACCGAGCCGATAGCCTCGAACACCAGTTGGGTGCAGATGTTGTCGCTGGTGCTCATGACTTGGATGAGAGAGTCGCGGAGAGTGAGCTCGATGCCGCTTGAAAGGTTGCGCATGATCCCCGCCTGGACACCTTCCTTCATCTCAGGCCGGATGGTGAGGGTCTGATCGAGCGAGAGTCTGCCCTCTTCCACCAGAGCCAGGCAGGCAAGCATCACACTGACCTTCCGGGTACTGAAAGACGCCACGGTCTGGTCTGCCTTGCGGCCGACGGCATCGTGGGTCCCGACCGGGCGGATCTGCCAATGCAGGTCGAAGGGATAGTGTTCGGCAAGCCCTTCGATGTGCCTGCCCAGGTCATCCAAACTCTTTCTCACAACAGGTGCCTTCTCCGATCAGACAGAGGCTGTGTGCCGGATGAGGAAGTGTATCTTCCTCATCCGGCACATGCCGAGGCGGGAATCAGTTGAACAGGCCGTGCCAGAAGTCGGCGTCGTCCTGGTAGTGCTCGAGGTAATCGTCTTTGGAGATGGTCCAGACCCTCTCATCGTCGAGGGGCGGCAGTTCGGTGTCCCCCAATCCGGGCAGCCCAACCTCGGAGTTCACCGGGTAGTCACCGACCTCTGTGGCGAACGACTGCCCTTCCGTGGACAGCGTCCAGTTGATGAAGACCTCAGCGGCTGCGGAGTTCTCTGCCTGCTCCGTCAGACCGATGACCACCTGGTTGACGGGGAAGCCTTCGTCCGGGGCCACCATCGCGATGGGGGCACCCTCTTCCGCCGCGGAGAGCCCGACCGTGGAGGGGACCGGCCCTGAGACGATCTCTCCCCGGGCCATGGCGTCGGTCAGCGGAGACGCTGAATCGAACACCCGCACATCGGTGTCTGCCTGCTCCGTCAACCAATCATCGCCCATCACCTCCCGTTGGAATCGGACCAGCTCCTGCGAAGTGCCTGACGCAGTGATCTCCACGGCGCCGGAGGGCTCCAGCGTCAGCAGGTCATCCCAGCTGGTCGGGGGCTCACCTTCATGTTCCATCTCGTTGTATCCGATAAGGTAGGGCCGGTTGTACGAGGTGTAGTAGAGCCCCTCCTCATGCACAGCCTCCTCGGGGAAGTCGAAGTCCTCGGGAAGATTAAGCTGCTCAAAGACCCCAGCTTCGGAGAGTTCGTCGATCATGTCCCACCCGGAGGTCCGGATGACGTCCGCGGCAAGCTGTCCGGACCCATGTTCGCTGAGCGCCCGTTCGTTCAAGCGGCTCGGAACGATCCGGATCACTTCTCCGGTGATCCCGGTGAGCTCCTCGAACTCATCGAGGAGGAACTGTTCCCCGGCTTCTCCCGAAGCCGTGTAGAAGGTGAAGGTCCCTTCTTCCCGGGCCTCCTCTAGGAGCTCGGCTGTGGCGATGGTCTGTCCGTCGATGACCAGGTCCTCCCCTTCCTCAGCAGTCCCCTCCGTTCCGCCTCCGCAGGCAGAAAGTGTCAGGGCTCCCAGAGTGAGCAGGGCGGCTTGAGATCGGATCTTCATTGTTCCTCTCCTTTTGCAGAGTGATTCTTATTTGCGGTCCAAGAGCTGGGAGACGACGGCGAGCGCGCCGATGATCAGCGTGTAGATGACTCCGATAGCGGCTGCCAGGGCGAACTGCCCGTTCTCGTACGCGTCGAAGATGACGATCGAGAGCAGCCGCGTGTCGGTGGTGTAGAGGAACAGCGGAACGGTCAGTTCGCGCATGCTGAGCATCAGCAACAGGACGAACGTCGCCAGTAGAGAAGTCCTCAGCAGAGGTGCGGTGATGGTCACCACCGCCTTGGTTCGGCCTGCTCCGTGCATGACCGCCGCATCCTCCAGGTCGGAGTTGAACTGCAGGATCGAGGCGCTGGATCCACGGAACCCTTGGGGCAGAAGGCTCGCGATGAAGGCGATGACCAGAAGAGCGATGGTGCCGTAGACGGGCAGAGGAAGGATCAACCACGTCCAGAGCAGACCCATACCCAGCACGATCGCCGGGACCGCGAGCGGCGTCATCGCCAGATATTCGATCCACCTCCGCGCCGGAGCCTTGGTCCGATAGGTCAGGTACGAGCACAAGAAGCAGAATGCCGTGCCGATGACCGCGACCAGCAGCGAGACAGTGATCGAGTTGCCGATGGCGCTCCTGATCTGGCGGTCTTCGAAGACGCCGGTGAAGCGATCCATACTGAAGCTTCCTGCCTCTGCCATACCGGAGATGGTCTGGATGTACGGTGAGGAATACGTGGCGATGACGATCAGGCTGAGCACGGGAAGCACGACGGACACCAGGAAGTAGAGCATCGCGGCGAGCAGCGCGGGAGTCCGCCACTTTCCAAGACTAACCAGTTTGGACTTGCTCCCCTTTCCGGAGACCGTTGCAAAGTCCTTCCTCGCCAAATACCAGCGCTGCAGCAGGACCACCAGCGCGACGGCCAGGACGAGGACGATCGCAATGGCGGCGGCATCGTTGCCCCGAGAGGGCGACATGCTCATGTAGCGGTAGATCAGGGTCGGCAGCGTGTCAACGCCGCCGGGCCGGGCGATGAACTGCGCTACTGGGAAGTTCTCGATGGAGATCGTGAACGCCAGGAGAGTGGAGCCCAGGATAGCGGGCGTCATCAATGAGAGCGTGACCTTGCGGATTGCGGTCTGGATAGGAGCGCCGTGGATAACAGCGGCATCTTCCAGGTCCGTGTTCATCAGCCGCAGGGCCGAATAGACCATCAGGAAGACATACGGAGAGTTGTAGACCCCCAGGATGAAGATGAAGCCCGGGAAGGAGTAGATGTTGACGAACGGCTCCGCTCCAAGATCTCTGAGCAGCGCATTAGCCAACCCGGTGGGCCCGGCTAGCACAGACCAGGCGAGGGCAGCGACGAAGGCGGGCATGAACATCGGAGCGAGTCCGGCGAGGAAGACGAACCGGCGGAAGCGGACATTCGTCCTGGCGGCCAGCAGCGCCAGTCCGACACCGAGGAACAGGGAGAGCAGCGCTGAGGTGGTGGCCGCGATGAAGGAGTTCGTCGCGGCCGACGCGGTGGCCGCAGAGAAGAGAGAGGACAGTGAGTCCGTGCTCAGATTCTCCAGGCTCAGGTTGCCCGGCCGTGGAAGGACGTCAGTGACAGCCGCAAAGATGACCAGCGCGATCGGAAAGCCGATTAGCACGATGAGCGCGGCGATCACACCGAGGGACAACAGGTTCGAGGGAGTCAGGGACCGGCGTGTGGGATGTGGAGTCTGTACCATCGGGCGGCCTACTTCGACTCTTCATCCATGGGAACGGTGATCGCTTCCTCCGCGGAGAGAACGACGTCGACCTTGTCACCGACGGATGCCTCGACCGACTCTCCCCCGTAGGGTGCACGTTTGACCACGGCCTGGATCGTCAGTCCTCCGCAGTCGACCTCATAAGAGATGTCGCTTCCCTGGAAGATCGAGACGGTGACCTCTCCTGTGAGTACTGCTCCCTGAGAGCTGTGGGCCTGACTCGGGGCCGCTAGACGCACCTGCTCAGGACGTATGCACAGCGCCCGCCCGTTCTCCCACGAGGTGGGGGCCGTCCCGGCGGTTACGGGGACGCCTCCCAGACCGAGGGTACCTTCTGTACCGCGGCTGATCTCCAAGACATTGCCCATACCCAGGAAACGCGCGATGTACGAGGTGGCCGGCTCGTCATAGATCTCCTGCGGCGTCCCCAGCTGAACGATGGTTCCACGCTTCATGATGGCGATCTTGTCTGCCAGCGCCATAGCCTCGCTCTGATCGTGGGTGACATAGACCGACGTCAGCCCGGCTTCCCGCTGGATACGGCGCAGCTCGTTCCTCAGGCGCACACGCAGCTGTGCATCCAGGTTGGAAAGCGGTTCGTCGAGGAGCAGCACAGCAGGCTCCATAGCGATGGAGCGTGCCAGTGCTACGCGCTGCATCTGGCCGCCGGAGAGGGCAGAGGCCCCGCGGTCTGCGAGGTGCTTCAGCCCGATCATGTCCAAGGCTTGGTCTGCCTTGCTCTGCACCTGCTCCTTGGAAGCCTTCTTCGCCTTCAGACCGAATGCCACATTGGCACGAACGGAACGGTCGGGCCAGATTGCATACGACTGGAAGACCATTCCTACATTGCGGCGGTTGGGAGCTACGTTCTTGCGCCCCACTGAGTCGAAGACGACGTCATCCCCGATGCGCAGGTGCCCATCATAGGGGGTCTCCAGCCCGGCGATGCAGCGCATGGTACTGGTCTTGCCGCAGCCGGACTCACCCAGGAGCACCAGTGACTCTCCATCGGGCACGTCGAGAGAGATGTCGTCGACCGCCACGAAGTCGTCGTACTTGAGAGTCAGACCGCTGATCTCAATATCCACAGAAAATACCCTCCGCGATGCGAGCTTAGATTTTGTATGCGGTTCGCATTCAACCTGCACATAAAGAACCGTAAGCTCGAATACAATGTGATGTCAACCACAGACCAGCTGTGGCGTGAAGGGTCCGGAGTCGTCAGCTCATTCGAACAGCCGTATCGGGTTGATGATGTCCGCCAATATCAGCAGCGCGCCCATCCCCAGCAGCAGCACGGCGACCAAGTAGGTCAGCGGCAGCAGCTTGGAGATGTCGAAGGGCCCCGGGTCCGGGCGGCCCAAGAGCTTGGCCAACCGCCGCCGCAGACCCTCGTAGAGGGCCCCGGCCACATGGCCGCCGTCCAACGGCAGCAGCGGGATCAGGTTGAAGACCATCAGTGCGATGTTCACTCCGGCCACCAGGGACATCAGCGTGGCGAACCGAGACTCCAGCGGGATCTGCTCCTGGGCGGAGAGCTCGCCGGCCATCCGCCCGACGCCGACCACTGACATGGGCCCCTCCGGGTCCCGCTCCGCAGAGGTGAAGGTGGATTCGGCGACGTCGTAGAGCCTCCAGGGCAGCTGGACCACCACTTCGCCCACGGCTTTGGTCTGCTCCCACACGATCGGGCCGGCCTCGGTCACCGGCTGGCGCTGCAGCTCGCTTCCAGCACCCATACCGATGAAGCCCACCGGCTCGGTGATCAGGTTTCCGTCGCCGTCGCGCTCAGCGCGGCCCAGACCATCTGTCACCGGCCGGTCCACCAGCAGCGGAGTCAGCGTGGTGGTGTGGCGTTCGCCGTCGCGGAGATACTCCAGCTGGGTGCTCTGATCCGCAGACTGCTGGATCAGGCCGGTCAGCTCCTCCCACTCCTGGACCTCCTGACCGCCGAAGGCCACGATCTCATCGCCGGGCCGCAGGCCGGCCTGGTAGGCGGGGCCGGCAGGATCGGACGCAGTGCACTCGTCCTGGCCGGCGTCGGAGTCCTCCGCGGAGACCACACATTCGAAGACCTCATTGACCTGGGTGGTCGGCTCCTCCGTCCCGTGCAGGCTGATGGTGCCGGCGGTGATCACCAGGGCGATCAGGCCGTTCATCAGCGGCCCGCCCAGCATGATGATGATCCGCTTCCAGATCGGCAGCCGATAGAACATCCGGTCCTCGTCACCGGGCTGCAGCTCCTCAGCAGCGACCTCACGGGCCTCGGCCGACATCTGCTGGAACAGTCCGGTGGCCTGCGAGCGCACCAGAGTGGTGTCGGTGGACTCGTCCCCAGCCCTGGGGGCACCGTCCTCGCCGGCAGACCCAGCCGCGGCCGCCGGCGGCTCGCCGTACTGGCTGTTGAGCTCGCGCAGGTAGGCGTCCTCCGGGCCGGCGTCGTCCTCGATGATCTCCGGGTTGTTCTTATCCTCATCCGGCGGCGGGTACATGCCGGTCATCGCCACATAGCCGCCCAGCGGAATGGCTTTGATCCCGTACTCGGTCTCGCCGCGTCGCCTGGACCAGATGGTCGACCCGAAGCCCACCATGTATTGGGTGACCCGCACCTTGAACAGCTTGGCGGGCAGCAGATGCCCCACCTCGTGCAGGGCGATGGAGAGCATGATCCCGATGACGACGATCAGGATGCCCACCGTCATGAGCAGAGCCGTCATCGGCCCACCTCAGAAGCACTTCGTCCACGCGATGCCTCAACACCAGCACCAGCACCGTACACACCGGCACCGATCAGCTGGTCCGCCCGGCGGCGCGCCCAGATCTCCGCGCCGATGACATCCTCCAGAGACAGCTGCTCGGCCCGGTGGCCCTCATGGTCGGCCAGCACCTGCTCCACCGTCTCCACGATCTGGCCGAAGCCCAGCTTGCCCTCATGGAAGGCGTCCACTGCCTGCTCGTTGGCCGCGTTGTAGACCGACATATGCGTGGCCGATGCCGCGCAGGCCTGCTTGGCCAGCCGCACGGCCGGGAAGCGCTCGTGGTCCAGCGGCTCGAAGTCCCACTGCATGATCTGGGTCCAGTCGATGGGCTCGTCCACCTGCGCCAGCCGCTCCGGCCATGAGAGCCCCAGGGCGATGGGCACCAGCATCCGCGGCGGGCCGGCCTGGGCCAGCGTGGAGCCGTCCTGGAACTCCACCAGGGAGTGGATGATCTGCTGCGGGTGGATGACCGTCTCGATGTCGTCCAGGGGGATGTCGAAGAGCAGGTGGGCCTCGATGACCTCCAGCGCCTTGTTGACCAGCGTGGCCGAATTGGTGGTGACCACTCGGCCCATGTCGAAGTTCGGGTGCTTCAGCGCCTCAGCCGGGGTGACCGCACTCAGCGATTCCACCGGCCAGTCCCGGAACGGCCCACCGGAAGCGGTGACGATCAGTCGGCGGACCTCGCTGTCCCCGCTGAGCGCACCGTCACGGCCGACGGCACACATCCCCTTCTCGTGGCGTCCCGAAGTCAGCGCTTGGGCCAGCGCCGAGTGCTCCGAGTCCACCGGCACGATCTGCCCTGGCCGGGTCTGGGCGGCCTGGACCAACGCTCCCCCGACCACCAGGGACTCCTTATTGGCCAAGGCCAGCGTGGCACCGGTGCCCAGTGCGGCCAGCGTCGGGCGCAGACCGATGGACCCGGTCATGCCGTTGAGGACCACGCCGTCAGCGGCAGGTGCGGCAGCCCCGGGGGCCTCGGCTGCGATCTGCTCGGCCGCCGTCGGGCCGGTGAGGATCTCCACCTCATGGTGGACTCCGGCCTCGGCGAGTGCCTGCGCCAGGGGTGGCTGATCAGGGTTCTCGGCGGTTCCGCCGTCGGAGGCGATGCCTGCGATCCGGGCCCCGGTGGCGGCCACCTGTTGAGCCAGCAGTCGGGTGTTGGCGCCGGCGGCGAGGGCCACCACGTCGAAGCGCCCGGTGTTGCGGGAGATGACGTCCAGGGCCTGTGTGCCGATGGAGCCGGTGGAGCCCAGGATGGCCACTTCTCGGGTGTCTTCAGGCATGCGACCCATTATCCACCAAACGGGTACCCTGGTCCTCATGACGATCACGCTCAGGGAAGTAGAGACCGCGGATCTGGACCAGTTCTTCCGGTTCCAGCAGGACGCCGACGCCGCCCACATGGCTGGGTTCGCGCCGACCAACCCCAAGGACCGCAGCATCTTCGACCTCCACTGGAGCGGACTGCTCAACAACGAGAAGTCCCTGGTGCGCACCATCGACGTCGACGGTGTCCCGGCCGGCTCGATCGCAGCCTTCCACGCCACTGACCAGGACCCGGCTGAGATCATGTTCTGGACCGATAAGCACTTCTGGGGACAGGGCGTGACCACTCAGGCCTTCGACCAGTTCCTCCAGGAGTTCACCACCCGCCCGGTGCAGGCTCGTGTGGTGGAGGACAACCACGGGTCGCTGAAGATCCTGGAGTCCCGCGGCTTCGAGGAGGTCGGCGAGGAGTCGGTGTTCTCCAACGCTCGCGCCGCAGTGGTCAACGAGAAGATCCTGCAGCTGGGCTGACTCCTCAGCTCCGCACAGACACCGGACGCCGAGAGCTTTCCGCACTGCCGCGAGATATATCCCGCGGCGGGGATGAGAGCTCTCGGCGTTCTTCTGTCATCGGAGAAATGTCATGAGGGAGCGCCCGTGCCCTAGGACCGCTCCGGCAGGTGCAGCCGGGCCAGCACCGCGGCGGTGTCGGCCGGCGGACGTCCTGAGCCGAAGCGGCTGACCAGCATCGCCGCGGCGAAGGCCAGGGGCACGCACCACAGGGCTGGGTAGAGCACGACGACGGCGCCCGCCGCCTCCTCCCCCACGCTCAGCCCCGCAGCCAGCGAACACAGCGAGGCCGCGGCTCCGGTGATCATGCCGGCGAACGCTCCCTGAGCGGTGATCCCGGACCACCAGATGCCCAACAGCAGCAGCGGTGCCATGGCCGAGGCGCTGAAGGTGAACACCATGGCCACCGCACCGGCCAGGGCCACATGGCTGGTCGCCGTGGCGATGGCCAGCGGCAGCGCCACGGCCAGCACCGCAGCGATCCGGAATCCGCGCACAGTCCCGCCGAAGAACTCCTGAGAGAGCACCCCGGAGACCGAGACCACCAGCCCGGAGGCCGTGGAGAGGAACGCCGCGAAGGCCCCTGCCGCCACCACAGCGGTCAGCAGGTCCCCGGCCGCTCCGTCGAAGAACTCCGCAGGAAGTCGCAGCACCGCAGTGTCCGGAGAGGTCGCAGCGTCCTGCTCGGTGAACACCGCCCGGGCGATCACCCCCAGGGACACCGGCAGCACATAGAAGGCCGCCAGCAGGCCCAGCAGCAGGAATGTGGTGCGGCGGGCGGCGTCGCCGTCGGGGTTGGTGTAGAAGCGCACCAGGATGTGGGGCAGGCCGATGGTCCCCAGCATCAGGGCCAGGATCAGTGAGACGGTCCGGTAGAAGTCCTCCGAGCCCGGTGTGCTGTCGGCCCAGACCGCTGAGAAGTCCGGCACCGGACCTTCTGCCCCGCCGAGGACGCCCAGACGCAGCAGGATGAAGACCAGCGGGATCAGCAGCGCGCTGAGCTTGATCCAGTACTGGACCGCTTGGGCGATGGTCACCGAGCGCATCCCGCCCGGCATGACCGTGGCCAGGACCACCAGGACCACCGCCGCGGGGCCGGCCCATTCGGGCAGCCCCGCCGTGGCGCTGAGCGCGAGGGAGGCACCGTGCAGCTGCGGGACGATGTAGAGCCAGCCGGTGAGCACCACCAGCATGACGGTGAGCATCCGCAGCCTGGGCGAGGCGAAGCGCAGCGTCACGAAGTCCGGCACTGTGTAGGCTCCCGAACGTCGCAGCGGCCCGGCGACGAACAGCAGCATGGTCAGGAACCCGGCCGTATAGCCCACCGGGAACCAGAGGCCGTAGGTGCCCTCGACCAGGATCAGCCCGGCCACACCGAGGAAGCTGGCTGCAGAGATGTACTCCCCCGCCACCGCGGAGGCGTTCATCCGCGGGGAGACCCTCCGGGAGGCCACATAGAAGTCCCCGGTGCTGCGCGAGAGCCGGACCCCGTAGGTGCTGACCAGCACGGTGACCGCGCTGACCAGGACCACGGCCGCGAGCACCGCCGTGGCGGAGAGTGTGCCGGTCTCAGTCATCCCGGGCCTCGCGGTAGGACTGGTCATAGGCCAGGATGCGCCGCAGGTAGAACCAACCGGCGCCGATGATCAGCGGATAGATCACCAGACCCGGCACCAGCCAGGCCAGCGGCCCGCCCTCGGTGCTCATCGCCAGTCCCAGATAGACCAGCACCAGCAGGATGAAGATGCCGACGCCGATCCGAAGCGCCAGCCGCAGCTTCCGCGAGATCAGGTGCATCACCGCCGCCTCGCGGTCCTGCGCAGGGGCATGTCCGCCCCGACGCACATAGCCCTGACGGGGATCCAGCAGCGCCTCCTCAGCGGTGGGAGGGGTCCGGGGTCCACGGACCCGGACGCGTTCTGGGCTCATCAGGCGGGCCTGCTCACTTCGCGGCCCGGCCGGCGCGGACCCGATGGGCGTCCAGGCGTTCACGCACATGTGGCATCAGCCGCCGGCTGACCGGCAGCTCGGTCTCCGGCAGCTGGATGGTCATGCGGCCCTGCCGGTTCACGATCCGGCGCACATGGTGGAGGTTGACCACGTGGGAGCGGTGGACCCGGACGAAGCCTTGAGCCTCCCACTGCTCCTCCAGCTCGGCCAGCGGGATGCGCAGCAGATAGGAGCTCTCGGCCGTGTACAGCCGCGCGTAGTCACCCTGGGCCTGGACCCAGCGGATGGAGGCGATCTCCACCAGCACAGTGGTGTCTCCCTGCAGCACCGAGACTCGCTGCGCGCCCTCCGGCTGCTCGGGCTCCGCTGCGCTGAGGCTCTGTCCTGCCCGGCGCAGCGCCTCAGAGAGACGGCTCTGGCGCACCGGCTTGAGCAGATAGTCCCGAGCCTGCAGCTCGAAGGCGTCCACCGCCGGTGCGGCGTCGGCGGTGATGAAGATGATCTGCGGGTCTGGGGCCTGCGGCCCCTGCGTCTGCGGGACCTGCGTCTGCGGGCCCTGCTTCTGCGGGCCGGGTTCCCCCTCCGGCCGCTCAGTCGCGGCCCCCTCACCCGCTCTGGCCTGCAGCTGCCGGGCCAGGTCCATGCCGCTCTGACCGGGCATATGGATGTCCAGCAGGATCACGTCGATAGGCTCAGTCTCCAGCACATGCTTGGCCTGGGCGGCGTTGCCGGCGGTGTGGACGCGGCCGACCTGAGAGTCGCCGCTGAGCAGCCATTGTATCTGGGCGACCGCGGGCGGCTCGTCATCGACCACCAGCACCTCCATCGGGCGGTTCTGCACGCGTTCAGCTCCTCTCCTGCTGGAATTTCGGCACCCGCATGGACACTCTCATACCGGCCCCGGGGGCTGTGTCGATGCGCAGCCCGTTGTCTCCGCCGTAGGCCTGACGCAGGCGCAGGTCCACGTTGCGCAGCCCGATATGGGAACTGCCCTCCGCACCGGCCAACACGCGTTCCAGATGGCCGGGCTCAGCACCGGGGCCCTCGTCCTCCACACTGATCACCGCATGGGTGCCCGCCTCCTGGGCGATCAGTCGAACCCGGGCCTGGCCCGATGCCGAATCGGCTCCGTGACGCAAGGCGTTCTCCACCAGCGGCTGGATGGAGAGGAACGGGATGCGCAGGCTCAGCACCTCGGGGGCGATCTCCAGGTTCACCTGCACCCGGTCCTCGAACCGAGCCTTCTCCAGGAGCACATAGCGCTCGACGGCGCTCAGCTCCTCCTCCAGGGTGGAGAAGTCGCCTTCGGCCCGGAGGCTGTAACGGGTGAAGTCGGCGAAGTCGATGACCAGCTCCCGGGCACGGACCGGATCGGCGGGGATGGTGGCGGCGATGGCGTTGAGGCTGTTGTAGATGAAATGTGGCGAGATCTGGGCTCGCAGAGTCCTCAGTTCGGCCTCCACCAGCTGCTGACGGGTGAGCTCGGCCAGCTCGCGGTAGTCGACGTCGTCGTCGGGGCTCTGCCGCTCCGTGGGGGCTGGGACCGGAGCCTCGGCGGAGCTGCCGCGGCCCCGGGCGGCCACGCGCAGGACCAGCGCCGTCAGCACAGCGACGATCGCCACCAAGATCACCGTCGTCGCGCTCACCTGTTCCACCAGACCAAGTGTAGGGACTCTGCGCAGGGACGCGTGCTCAGCCGCCCCGACGGCCGGCTCACCGCAGAGCCCCGCCGCTGGGCGCACCGACTCTGCCGCTCGTCGTATGTGCGGGGCGAGAAGCACAGAACCCGTGCGATTGTGGTGCGAGTCACAATGACGTGGCGTCACGTCCTGCACCCACGACACCACGAAGAGAGGCAGCTGATGACTGGTTCGACAACCACTCCAGCGGTCGAGAACCGGCGGCCGAAAGCCCCGGCGACGGCTGCTGAGACGCGCGCCCCCTCCTACCACCAGATCACCGCGCGCCCCGGATTCAACCGCTGGCTGATCCCGCCGGCGGCGCTGGCCCTGCACATGTGCATCGGCCAGGTCTACGGGACCTCCGTCTATCAGTCCCGGCTGGCCACCCACTTCGCCGATGACCCGCTGGTGGGGATCTTCGGCCAGGTCCTCGGACCGATCTTCGGCGGTGACCACCCGGCACAGACCGCAGTGGCCTTCTTCGCCTTCTCCCTGTCCATCGTGCTGATGGGCCTCTCCGCCGCGATGTTCGGCAAATGGGTGGACTTCCGCGGTCCCCGGATGGCCATGCTGGCCTCCACCACGTGCTGGGTGACCGGCTTCCTGGTGGGCTCGATGGGCATCTTCACCCAACAGCTCTGGCTGGTGGGCCTGGGCTACGGCGTCCTCGGCGGCATCGGCCTGGGCATCGGATACATCGCCCCGGTCTCCACGCTGATGAAGTGGTTCCCGGACCGCCCGGGCCTGGGCACCGGCATGGCCATCATGGGCTTCGGTGTGGGCGCCATGATCGCAGCCCCCTTCTCCACCATGATGCTGGGAGTCTTCGAGCGGATGGGCGCCGGCCAGGGCACCTCCGTGGGCTATCTGTTCCTGACTCTGGCCGTGATCTACGCGCCGATGATGCTCTTCGCCGCATGGATCATCCGTGTGCCTGCCGAAGACTGGCAGCCCGAGGGCTACGACCCTTCGAAGAAGAAGACGGCCAAGATGGTCTCTGCCGGCAACGTCACCGCCAACAATGCACTGCGGACCCCGCAGTTCTGGCTGCTGTGGGTGGTGCTGTTCGTCAACGTGACTGCTGCGGTGGGCCTGCTGCCCCAGGCGGCGAACTTCGTCCAGGACTTCTTCCGCGACGGCAGCGGCGAGACCTTCGCCAGCCCGGAGATCGCTGCAGTGGCCGCCGCCGGGTTCGTGGGCTACCTGTCGCTGACCAACACGCTGGGCCGCTTCGTCTGGGCCTCCACCTCGGACAAGATCGGACGCAAACCGATCTACATGATGTACCTGGGACTCGGCGCAGCGCTGTACCTGTCGCTGGCGCTCTTCGGCGACACCAACATGGCGGCGTTCATCGTCCTGGCCGGCATCATTCTGTCCTTCTACGGAGGCGGCTTCGCCACCATCCCGGCCTACCTCCGGGATCTCTTCGGCACGCTGCAGGTTGGCGCCATCCACGGCCGCCTGCTGACCGCGTGGTCCGCCGCCGGCATCGCCGGCCCTGCCATCGTGAACATCACCCTGGACTCCGCCGAGGGCTCCCCCGGTGTGGACCTCACCGCAGCGGACTACCGGCCGGCCCTGTTCATCATGAGCGTGCTGCTGCTCCTGGGCTTCCTCACCAACCTGCTGGTGCGCCCGGTGGATCCCAAGTGGCATGAGGAGTCCAAGGACTCGGCAGAGCTCCTCGACCACGACGCCGGAGCCGAGGCCCTCGAGCAGTCCGCCTCCTACGCGGTGGAACCGGCCCGCAACCCCACGGTGCCGATCCCAGCGGCCTGGACGATCGTGGCCCTGCCGATGCTCTTCGGCCTGATCTACACCTTCAGCAACGCCGTGCAGCTGTTCGCTCCATCGAGCTGATCCCGCGCAGATGAACTCAGCTCGGCCGAGCACGGCACGCGGCTGAGCACGACGAAGGGCCCGCCCCTCCATCAGGAGAGGCGGGCCCTTTCGTCGTGAGGTCTCTCAGCCGACCGAGGCCATGATCTCGGTCATCTTGTCCAGGAACGCATCCACCTGGGCCTCGTCGTAGCCGCTGGAGCCGTGGGCCCCGGAGAAGGTGATGGTGCGGATCTCGTCCACGCTCATCGGGTTCTCCCCGTCCAAGTACTGCTCCAGCTGCCTGCACAGCTCGTCGACCTGCTCCTTGCGGTAACCCAGTGCGGAGGAGTGGGCGGGCTCGCGGAACCGTTTGCCGTCCGCACGCTCCAGGCGCCCGCGCAGAGGTTCTGCCCGCTCAGCCAGCAGCTCGTACCAGGCGTCCTCGCCGTGCTGTTCGATGTAGCGATCGCGCTCGGCGCCGGCGAAGGCGTCTTCGAGCCGGTCCAAGGCTGCGTCCACCTCTGCGGGATCGTAGCCGCCGGAGCTCATGGAGAAGCTCGCATCACGGATCTCGGCCAGGGCCATACCGTCGCCGGAGTCGTAGGCCGCGCGGGCGCGACCCATGAACTCGTCGACTTCGTCCCGGTGGTAACCCTGCTCCTGAGCGGGGAGCAGCGAGAACAGTGCGGTGTCGTTAGCCATATCTACAACCCTAAAGGAACTCCCCCGGATTCTGGGGTCAACGCCACGATGACAAAATAGGCCGCCGGCATCGCGAAGACCAGGGAGTCCAGACGGTCCATCGCCCCACCATGTCCGGGCAGCACGTGGGACATGTCCTTCAGCCCCAGCTCGCGCTTGACCATCGACTCGGAGAAGTCACCGGCGGTCGCGGCGATCACCACGGCCACACCGAGGGCCGCCCCGATGATCAGCGACTCCTCGAAGATGAGCCAGGAGGCCAGCATCCCGACGCCGACCGCTCCGGCCATGGACCCGGCGAAGCCCTCCCAGGACTTCTTCGGACTGACTGTGGGCGCCATCGGGTGCTTGCCGAAGAGCACGCCGGCGATGTAGCCGAAGGTGTCGTTGGAGACCACCAGCAGCACCACGACCACCAGACGCCAGTTGCCCTCTGCGATGCCGAAGAGGCCCGCCTCCGGGCCGGCCTCCAGCAGCAGCACCGCGAAGGAGATCAGGAAGGGCACCCAGCAGGCCACGAAGATCGAGGCCATGATGGAGGGCCCCGGGTCGGAGACCCGGTAGACCGCGGCGAAGACCACGATGGCCACGCAGGTGACCATCAGGGCCAGAGTCAGCGACTCCACTCCCCCGAAGTAGGCGGCGAGAGGCATAGCCGCGGCGCCGAGGAACAGCGGAACCTTGGGCAGCCGCAGCCGCCGCTCCCCCGGGCGCCTGGTCCGGGCGGCCTCGTGGCTCTCCAGCGCACGGGCCACCTCCCAGACCCCCATGCCCAGCAGCACGATGGCCACCAGGATCAGCAGCAGATCGAAGAAGATCAGTCCGACCACGGCCGGCACCAGCAGAGCCAGTCCGGTCAGGATCGCTGCGGGGAGGTCACGGCCGGCTTTGGGAGTGCGCACCTTCTTCTCAGCACTGGGCTGAGTATGCTCCGTCTGGGAGCCGCTCTCTGCCACGGATCAGACCTCGAGGAGCTCGGCTTCCTTGCGCTTGGTCATCTCGTCGATCGTCTCGACGTAGGTCTTGGTCATCTGCTCGAGCTCATCGGTGCCGCGTTTGCCCTCGTCCTCACCGACCTCGCCGTCCTTGACGGCCTTCTCGATGGTCTCCTTAGCCTTGCGGCGGATGTTGCGGATGGAGACCTTGTGGTCCTCACCCTTGCTCTTGACCAGCTTCACGTACTCCTTGCGGCGCTCCTCGGTCAGGTCCGGCATGGTGATGCGGATCTGCTTGCCGTCGTTGGAGGGGTTGGCGCCGATCTCGGAGTCGGAGAGGGCCTTCTCGATCTCCCGCATGGCCGAGACGTCGTAGGGGGTGATCAGGATGGTCCGAGCGTCCGGGGTGTTGAAGGAGGCCAGCTGCTGCAGCGGGGTCGCGGAACCGTAGTAGTCCACCAGAACCTTGGAGTACAGGGAGGGGTTCGCACGGCCGGTGCGCACCGTTCCGAAGTCTTCGGAGGTGGCCTCGACGGCACGCTCCATCAGGTCTTTTGCCTCGGACAGGGTCTCGTCAATCACGTGGATCTCCTTGGGAGCTTCGAAATGTCAGAACACAGTCTACTGGCCGCACGCCAGTCCGTACTTCAGGTGCGCCCGGGGTGGTCCGGCCATCTCAGCAGAGCCTGTGCGGGCCACCTCAGCAGGGCCCCTGAGGTCAGGGACCCGTGCAGGCGCCTGCGCCTGTGCGGGCCACCTCAGCAGGGCCCCTGAGGTCAGGGACCCGTGCAGGCGCCTGCGCCTGTGCGGGCCACCTCAGCAGGGCCCCTGAGGTCAGGGACCCGTGCAGGCGCCTGCGCCTGTGCGGGCCACCTCAGCAGGGCCCCTGAGGTCAGGGACCCGTGCAGGCGCCTGCGCCTGTGCGGGCCACCTCAGCAGGGCCCCTGAGGTCAGGGACCCGTGCAGGCGCCTGCGCCTGTGCGGGCCACCTCAGGGAGTGACCAGGGTGCCGATCTCCTCGCCGAGCAGGGCGCGGGTGATGTTTCCATCTCCCTCCATGCCGAAGACCCGCATGGAGAGGCTGTTGTCGTTGCACATGGTCATGGCGGTCTGGTCCATCACGCGGATGTCCTTGCGTAGCGCCTCGGTGTAGGTGAGGTGGTCCAGCTTCTCCGCCGTCGGGTCCGTCTTGGGATCTGCGGTGTAGACGCCGTCGACTCCGGACTTGGCCATCAGGACCATGTCAGCACCGGTCTCGAGGGCGCGCTGGGCGCAGACGGTGTCGGTGGAGAAGTAGGGCATGCCTGCCCCGGCGCCGAAGATGACCACCCGGTCCTTCTCCATGTGGCGCACTGCGCGCAGCGGGATGTAGGACTCGGAGACCTGCCCCATGGTGATCGCGCTCTGCACGCGGGTGGGCTGGCCGGACTGTTCGAGGAAGTCCTGTAGAGCCAGCGCGTTCATCACTGTGCCGAGCATGCCGATGTAGTCGGCGCGCGCCCGGTCCATGCCCGCGCGGGACAGTTCGGCGCCGCGGAAGAAGTTTCCTCCGCCGACGACGACGCTGACCTCGACCTCTCCACGGACCGCGGCGATCTGTTCAGCGATTCCACGCACAGTGGCAGGATCGACGCCGACGTGACCGCCTCCGAAGACCTCTCCGGAGAGCTTCAGCAGGACTCGACGGCGACGGGGGGCAGGTTCGACAGACATGGGCGGAACTCCTCGAGACATCAGTGGTGGCATACGAAAAGGGGGTGACCACTTCGTAAAGTGGCCACCCCCTCTGTCGTCGTTCAGGCGTCGGGACTCAGTCTAACGTCCCTCGGCCGCAGGTGGTCCCTGGATCAGGAACCGACGCGGAAGCGTGCGAAGGCCTGGGCGGAGACGCCGGCAGCCTCGAGCACCTGCGCCACGGACTGCTTGGGGTCCTTGGCGAAGGGCTGGTCGACCAGCACGTGCTCCTTGAAGTACGCGTTGGTGCGACCTTCGACGATCTTGGAGATCGCCTGCTCCGGCTTGTTCTCTGCGCGGGCGGTCTCCTCGGCGATGCGGCGCTCGTTGGCCACAGTCTCCTCGGGGACCTCGTCGCGGGAGAGGAAGGACGGAGCGATCGCGGCAGCGTGGACTGCGACGTCGTGCGCTGCGGTCTTCGCCTCCTCGGAGTCACCGTCGACGGCGAACAGGACGCCGACCTGAGCCGGCAGATCCTTGGAGGTCTTGTGCAGGTAGGCATCCACGAAGGCGCCCTCGACCTTGGCCAGGCGGCGCACGACGATCTTCTCGCCGAGCACAGCACCGCCCTCCTCCGTCACGTAGTCGCTGACCGTCTTGCCCTCGATGTCTGCCTCGAGCAGAGCCTCGACGGAGTCGAGGTCGTTGGAGACAGCCACTTCGAGGACCTTCTCCGCCAGGCCGACGAACTTGTCGGACTTGGCGACGAAGTCGGTCTCTGCGTTGACCTCGAGCAGGTAGCCCTTGGTGCCGTCGACGACCTTGGCGAGCACGAGGCCCTCAGCGGCCGAACGGCCCTCACGCTTCGCAGCGCCCTTGAGGCCCTTGATGCGGATGGCCTCGATGGCCTTCTCGAAATCGCCGTCGGCCTCGTCCAGAGCCTTCTTGACGTCCATCATGCCGGCGCCGGTGCGCTCGCGCAGGGCCTTGATGTCAGCGGCGGTGTAGTTCGCCATAGAAACGAGCTTCCTTTCCTGGGATTGAGTCGCTTACTTGGCTTCTTCAGCCGGAGCGTCGGTGGACTCTGCGGAGGCCTCAGCGGGCTCCTCAGT
Organism: Nesterenkonia lacusekhoensis; assembly: GCF_017876395.1. Taxonomy (NCBI): domain Bacteria; kingdom Bacillati; phylum Actinomycetota; class Actinomycetes; order Micrococcales; family Micrococcaceae; genus Nesterenkonia; species Nesterenkonia lacusekhoensis. The sequence continues at coordinate 1,712,661 of NZ_JAGINX010000001.1, forward strand.
GGCGGTGGCCTGCTCGGTGGCGTGCTGCTCGAGCAGCTCGCGCTCCCACTCGGCCATGGGCTCAGCAGCCTGACCGGAACCGCCGCCGCGCTTCTCCTCGCGAGCGATGAGCCCGTCGGCCACAGCGTCGGCGACCACGCGGGTCAGCAGGTCGACGGAGCGGATGGCGTCGTCGTTGCCCGGGATCGGGTAGGCGACCTCGTCCGGGTCGCAGTTGGTGTCGAGGATGGCGATGACCGGGATGCCCAGCTTCTTGGCCTCGTCGACTGCCAGGTGCTCCTTCTTGGTGTCGACGACCCAGATCGCCGAAGGAGTCTTGGTCAGGTTCCGGATGCCGCCCAGGTTGGCCTGCAGCTTGTCCAGCTCGCGGCGGAGCAGCAGCAGCTCCTTCTTGGTGTGGCCGGAGCCTGCGACGTCGTCGAAGTCGATCTCCTCGAGCTCCTTCATGCGCTGGACGCGCTTGGAGACCGTGGCGAAGTTGGTCAGCATGCCGCCGAGCCAACGGTGGTTGACGTAGGGCTGACCGACGCGGGTGGCCTGCTCAGCGATGGCCTCCTGCGCCTGCTTCTTGGTGCCGACGAACAGGATGGAGCCACCGTGGGCAACAGTCTGCTTGACGAAGTCGTAGGCGCGGTCGATGTAGGACAGCGACTGCTGAAGGTCGATGATGTAGATGCCGTTGCGCTCGGTGAAGATGTAGCGCTTCATCTTCGGGTTCCAGCGACGGGTCTGGTGACCGAAGTGCACACCGCTGTCGAGCAGCTGGCGCATAGTGACGACTGGCATTGTCTTTCCTTTCGGTGCCGAGCTTCGAACACAGGTGATCAGCCCATGCAGCGTCGGCGTCATGTATCGGTTGTTCATCAATGGCCCGGATCTCCCGGACTCCTGGCAGAGGAGGGATCTCCTCCCGGTCCCGCCGCACAGCTCCGCCCACGTGGAAGGTGGATGGTGGGAGTGCGGACCGATGGGACCGGCCTTCAGCGTCCTGCGACGCCTCGAGCAGCCTCTGCGCGTAGTCAGTCGAACACCTCGGCCCCGCGAACTGGATCCCAACAGATTCCTTGGTGGAGTCTCTCGGGCAGGACGAACGAGCGTCAGCTTCAACTGCTGGATTCAGTGTACCCGAAGATGGGTCATCTCGCGGCTTCGTCGGAGGGCTCCTCCGTGCTCACGGCACCTGAAGATTCCTCCACAGAATAGGGCACCAGCGACGCCGACGCGCGCGGCCCTCCACAGAACGTGAGGCACTTCTCAATCCTGCCTCTGTGCGCACTGAGACTGGACCCATGGGACCTGAGACTGAAGATCTGCGACCACCGCTCTGCCTGCCGAGCCCACGCCGCGCCACCCTGCTGGTGGGCCTGCTCTGCACCCTCTTCGCGCTCACCGGCTCCGCCGCCTCCTGGGCCTCGCCGCCGCCGTCGAGCCCGACCACCGATGGGGACTGGGAGCTGCCGACGCAGACCGGCACCCCTGAGGTGCTGCGCCCCTTCTCCGCTCCCCCGGCACCGTGGGCGGCCGGCCACCGCGGAGTCGACCTGGGCGCTGGGTCCGCAGGCGCTTCGATCCGGGCGCCGGCGAGCGGGACGGTGAGCTTCACCGGCACCGTGGTGGACCGCGAGGTGCTCTCCATCGATCACGGAGCCGGCTACGTCAGCTCCTTCGAACCGATCGCCTCAGAGCTGGAGGACGGAGAGGCGGTCAGCGCCGGTGAGGTGATCGCTGAGCTGGACAGCTATGAGGAGGGCAGCTCCCACTGCGAAGAGCCCTGCGTGCACTGGGGCGTGAGGCACCACGGCGAGTACATCAATCCGCTGCTGCTCCTCGGGGATCTGGAGCCCTCGATCCTGCTGCCGCTGAACGAGGGCCGGTGACCTGGGGATCAATCGGCCCTGCACTCAGGCTGGTCCCCGTCATGACTGTAGGCTCCACCCATGGAGCAGATGGACCACCTGTCCGCGCTGGCTTCGCTCCAGAGTCGCTTCACCACCGAGCTTGCGGATGCCGACCCTTCCGCTCCCGTCCCCTCATGCGGGTCGTGGACCGTCGCTGAGCTGGCCGACCATCTGGGCAGCGTCCACATCTGGGCAGCCAGCACATGCACCGACCAACTCCCCGAGTCCGACGAGGCTGGACTCACCACCATGGCCGAGCGCTACGCCGCCCGAGCGGACCTGCTGCTCAGCACCCTGCGCGAGGTCTCCCCGCATCAGGAATGCACCACGCGGATCGGCAGAGGCCCCGCCAGATTCTGGCACCGACGTCAGGCCCACGAGACACTGATCCACCTGTGGGATCTGCATACCGCCCTGGCCCTGATGCTCTGGGGCCGTGCCGATCAGGATTCAGTCACCGTCACCGGCGAAGCTTCGGTCGTGGAGACATTCCTGACCGAGGCGCTGACCCCGTGACGCCGAGAGCCCAGTCAGCCGTGAGGCGCTTCCGCAACCGCATTGCGTGGGCACTGCGACGCGTCATCCGCGGCGTCAGAGCGCCCAGAACACCGCGAAGTGCCCACACAACGTATGTGATCCGGTGGGGCCCCGATCAGCCCTGCGGGTGCGGCGGGCGGATCTGGTTGGCGTTCCACCAGATGAGGTCGTCGGGGTAGTCGGTGATGATCGCCTCCACCCCACTCTCAGTCAGAGCTTCCCACTCCTCCTCGTCATTGACCGTCCAGGCGAAGGCGGCCAGACCAGCATCATTGGCTTCCTCGACCCACTCGGGGTTCTCCAACACATCGGCCGCCGCCGGGTTGTAGCCGATGGCCCCGAGCGCATGCGCGGTCTGGATGGCATCCGGGGTGATGTTGCCCAGCACCATGCGCGGAACCTCAGGCATCTGGTGCTGCAGGTTCTCCACTGTGCTCAGATCGAAGCTCTGGACGATGATCTGATCCTCCACCCCGTACTCCTCGATCAGCTCAGCACTGGCAGCGACCTGCTCCGACCCCCAGTCATCCTTGTACTCGAGCAGCATCTGAGCCCCGCTGTGGGAGACATAGTCCAGGACATCCCGGAAGTGCGGGACCTGAGTGCCCGCATAGGAGGGGTGGAACCAGGAGCCGGCGTCGAGTCCGCTGACATAGTCGTAGTCGAGGTCACGGAGGGCGCCGGTGCCGTCCGTGGTCCGGTCCACCGTCTCATCATGGAGGGCGACGATCTCGCCGTCGGCGGTGTAGTTGATGTCGATCTCGAAGTAGTCGGCCCCGCTGGCCACTGAGGAGACGATGGCAGGCATCGTGTTCTCCGGAGCGATCCCGGAGTTGCCCCGGTGCCCCACCACTGCGGCAGCCTCGCCGGGCTCATTGAACTCGTAGGAGGCAGTCCCTGCAGACGGTGTCATATCCGCCTGGGAGGCAGCCTGTGCCGGCTGAGACAGTGCGGCGATGAACGCCGCTCCCGCCACTGTTGCGTACCCATGCTTCCTGAATCGGCGGATGATGCTCATGCGGCCCCTTTCGGAACGTCGTGTGCAGCTGATGGCGATGTGCTCGCCACCCGCTACTCCACCGAGCGCAGTTCAACCCTCAAGAACCTCTTCATGACCACCAGACGACGATGCCGTGTCCACTGGACAAACTCAGGGTCTACTTCCCTTCATGAGCTGTCACCGACGTCCTGCCGCCAGCCTCCGACTCAGGTCCAGCAGCCGCTGGGCCGAGTCTTGCCAACTGAAGTCCAATGCTCGAGTGCGCGCCGCCTGGGAGGACACGTCGAAGACCTGGCGATCCTCCAGCGAGCGCACCGCCCGCGCGAAGGCTTCAGGGTCATCGGCCCCCACCAGCTGCGCAGCGCGCCCCGCAGAGGTTCCCGGACGAGCCGCCGCGAAACCTGCGATCTCGCCGAAGATCGGCAGATCGCTGAGCACCACAGGAGTCCCGTAGGACATCGCCTCCACCACCGGCAGCCCGAAGCCTTCCGCCCGTGAGAGCGTCACCAGGGCCGCGGCTCGGCGCAGCAGGCGCCGGTAGTCCTCCTCGGCGATGCCGTCGTGGAAGACCAGCTGGGCCGGCCGGTGGGCCAGCGCACTCAGCTCAGCCCGGCGCCCGGGCGTGATGGGGCTGCACAGATGAAGCGTGTATCCGGGCAGCTCATTGACCCCACGGATCAGCCCTTCGACGTTCTTGTACTCCATGAACGAGCCCATATAGACCAGTTCTCGGTCCGGCGCGTCGGCGGGATCCCTGGGCTGCTCCACCGGCTGAGCCGCGTTGGAGATGATCTCCACCGGCCTGCGGGTCAGCCGGTGCTGGGCCATCAGGTCTCGGGTGGTCCCGGAGACGGTGGCCACCGCGTCGGCCTGGTTGAGCACCAGCCGCTGCGGCAGATAGCTGAAGTGGTAGAGCCGCCACCCCGCCCGCACCGGGGCCGGAAGATTCCGTGGCGGAGTCCGGTGCTGGTAATAGATCAGGTCATGCAGCGTCAGCACCAGGCGGTAGCGCCGCCCCAGGCTTCCCATCGTCTGCATGGGCGAGAACACGACGTCGGGCCGATGCGGGTTGATCTGCCGGGCCACCAGCGGCTCTCGGGCCGAGGTGGGCGAGCTGATCCGCAGATGAGGAAGCTCCGGCAGCAGGTTCAGCTGCTCGGGATCGCTGATGAGCATGGTCACCTCGACGCCGTCCTGCTCCCCGGCCGCGGCCACCGCCTCCACCAGACTGGCCGTATAGCGAGAGATACCGTCATGGACACGGGTCCGGGTGTACCTGCAGTCGAAGAAGAGTCGCACAGCTCTCATTCTTTCAGGCACCATGAGCCCTATGGGTTCAGCACGTGACGGATGGTCGAGACAGTATTGGACCGAGGCCCCCGGCCAGGGTGCACTGCGGGAGGCCCCGCGCCCTGCTCCCGGCCCCGGCGAGGTCCTGGTGGAGACCATGGTCTCCGGGATCTCCCGAGGCACCGAGACGCTGGTCCACCGCGGTCAGGTCCCGCCGAGCATCGCCCATCTGATGACTGCCCCGCTGCAGCTGGGCGAGCTGCCCTTCCCCGTCTCCCACGGCTACCTCAACGTCGGCACTGTGCTGGAGGGCCCCGAGGAGCTGCGTGGCCGCCAGGTCTTCACCCTGGGCGGCCACCGCGAGCACATCATCGCACCGGCTGAGGACTGCCACCCGCTCCCCGAAGGGTGCCCTCCCGAACGCGCCCTGCTGGCCGGCGCCGCCGAAGTCGGGCTCAACGGTCTCTGGGAGGGGCCGGTGACCGTCGGTGACCGCGTGGCCGTCGTCGGGGCCGGAATGATCGGGCTGAGCACTGCTCTGCTGGCCGATCGGGTGCCGCTGCAGCGCCTCCAGCTGGTCGAGATCTGCCCGCAGCGCCGCGCCGCGGCCACCGCGCTCGGGCTCCACGCCGTCTCCCCCGAAGACGCTCTGGCGGATAACGATGTGGTCCTGCACAGCTCCGCGAGCGCCGCCGGCCTGGCCACCGCACTGAGCCTCACCGGTGACGACGGCGCTGTGGTGGAGCAGTCCTGGTACGGCACCTCCGAGCAGCACATCCCGCTGGGCGCCGACTTCCACGCCCGCCGGCTGCGGATCCTCTCCACCCAGGTGGGCGAGGTCCCCCTGCTGCGCAGGCACCGCCGCAGCCGCCGCGACCGGCTGCGCACCGCCCTGGAGATGCTGGACTCGCGCTTCGACGCTCTGATCACCGGGCGCTCCCCGCTGGAGGACCTGCCACACCTCATGGACGACCTGGCCGGCGGCGGAGACCGGACCCGCCAGACCATCTGCCACGTGATCGAGCACTGACCCCCAACACCACCCACCATCTGCTGAAAGGCATCCCGTGAGCACACACATCTTGCGCCTGACCGTGGACGACCACATCATGATCGCGCACAGCCTCCAGAGCCCGTTCTTCGGCCCTGCCCAGGGCCTGCACGGGGCCACGCTGAGCATCCACGCGACCTTCGAACGGGTCGGCCTGGACGACCACGGCGTGGTCCTGGACATCGGCAGGGCCACCGGTCTGCTCGATGAGACGCTGACGCCCCTGCGCTACGCCAACCTGGACGAGCGCCCCGAGTTCGAGGGAACCTTCAGCACCACCGAGACGATCGTCGAACACATCGCCGAGTCCCTGGCCGCCCGACTTCCCGAGGGCCACGGGCTCCGTGCCGTAGAGGTCGAGGCCGAGGAGCACCCCCGCGCCCGCGCCGGTGTCCGCGTGGAGCTGGTGTGACCACGCTGCTGTGGGTGGAGCCCGATCTGGGCACCGTCAGCGGCGGCCTGCGCTACAACGAGCAGCTGCGCAGCGCACTGGGGGCCTCCAGTGTGCAGAATCCTGTGCTCCGCCTGCCCGGTGATTGGACCGCCCCGCTGGCGGCCGACGGCCCGGCGCTGGCCGCGCAGGTCACCGCCGCTGCAGCAGGGCACGACGCCGACGCTGTGGTCATCGACGGACTGATCGGCTCGGCCTGCCCCGAACTGTTCACCTCCGCTGCGGCGGGAGACAGCGTCCCCTCACCGGCGCGCGTCCTTCTGGTCCATCTCTCAGCCGCCGTGGCCCGCGAGCTGCCCACCGGAGGGACCTCGCCGACCGGCGCGGTTCCGGAGATCCTGCGCCGCGAGCGCCTGGCCGTCGAGGCGGCCGATCACGTGATGACGGTGAGCCGCTGGTCAGCTGATCAGCTGCGGCGCCTCTATGGGCGCGAAGACATCACCGTCGCCCAGCCGGGCACCGCTGCTGCAGCGCCGGCCCAGCCGGCCGCACCACCTGAGCAGCCTGAGTACGCTGAGCGCGCTGACCCACGGTCCCTGCCGGCTGAGCCGAACACGGTGCCGCAGCTGGCCTGCGTCTCGGCCTTCCTCCCGGTGAAGAACCACTCCCTGCTGGCCCCGGCCCTGGAACCGCTGCTGGATATGCCCTGGCAGCTGACCCTGGCCGGACCGCACAGCGGCAGCGCGTACGGGCAGGAGGTGATCCACCAGCTGCAGCACCGCCTCCCCGGACGGGTGCGCACTCTGGGCGTCCTCAGCCCGGCAGAGGTGGAGCAGCTCTGGCGAGAGACCGACCTGGTGCTGCTGCCCTCTGCGGCAGAGACCTACGGGATGGTGGTGGCCGAGGCCTGTGCGGCGGGTGTCCCCTCCTTCATCCCGGCCGGGACCGGAGCAGGCGAGGCTGCCGGAGAGGCCGGCGTCGCGCTGGATCCGCAGCGGCCGCAGGACTGGACCGCAGCGCTGCGCGACTGGCTGAGCAGTCCGCAGAGACGCGCCGAGCTGCGGGCGCGCGCCGGCCGGCGTCGTGAGCACCTGCCCACCTGGGAACAGGCCGCACAGACGTTGCGGTCGCTGCTGGCACAGTGAGCCCGGCGATGGTCGGGGGTGCGGGACTTGAACCCGCGACCCAAGGATTATGAGTCCTCTGCTCTAACCGACTGAGCTAACCCCCGTGGACCGATCCCCGCCGCCGCAGCGGCAGCGTTCAGCGTCGTCCATCCTATCCGAGCCTGAGCGCCCGGACGGTCAGCGGCGACTCAGTCCTCGGAGGACTCCTGATCATACTGCTTGGTGTCCACCCACTCGGCCCCTCGGTAGAGGTCTTCGAAGGCACTCATCGTCTGCAGGATGCTATGCCGGGTGGCCTTCTTCAGACTGTGCAGGCCCATCGCCTCCCGGCGCTGGGGGCTCTGGGTGACCACCTGAGTGAGCTTCTCGGCCAGATCCGCGGCATCCCCCGGAGCGAACAGAAAGCCGTTGCGGCCCGGATCCACCAGATGCGGCAGGGCCAAGGCATCGGCCAGCACCACCGGGGTCCCGGCCGACATGGCCTCCAGGGAGACCAACGACTGCAGCTCGGCAGTGCCCGGCTGGCAGAAGACATCGGCGCGCATATAGGCCCGACGCAGCTCGTCCTCGCCCACGTAGCCGCGCAGATGGACCCTCTCCTCCAGCCCCAGGTCCTGGACCTGCTGGCTCAGCCGGTCACGCTGTTCGCCGTCGCCGAGGATCTCCAGGCCGATGTCCAGGGCCGGATCGGTCTGGGCGATCGCGTCGATGAGCAGGTCCACGTGCTTCTCCACAGCCAGTCGGCCGACGAACAGCACGGTGGGGCGCTGATGCTTCTCGATCTGCTCGCCGGGACGCGGCTGGTAGTGCTCCACGTCGATCCCGTTGGAGAGCGGCAGCACGTGCTCGAAGCCGGCCTTCTCCTCCATCGTCCGCGCAGCCAGCGGAGTGGGCGTGGTGACCACGGCGGCCTTGCCCATCAGCCGGGACATGTCCCGCCAGGAGTTCCGGTGGACGATGTTCCTGAACCACTGCGGGAACGGCAGGAACGGATCCAGGTTCTCCGGCATGAAATGGTTGGTCGCCACAGTGCGGATCCGCCGCTCCTCCGCCGCGAGGATGGCCGCCTTGCCGATCATGTAGTGGCACTGGACATGGACCACATCCGGCTGGATCCCCTCCACCAGTCGAGACATCGCAGGGTTCACCAGCCACGGCAGACACAGCCGGTAGTACTCATGGGTGGGGGCCTTGAAGGAGCGGAACCGATGAACGGTGGCCTCTTCGGTGTGCTGAACAGTGTCCGGACCGGACTCGTTGCGCGCCGCCGCCACGTGGACCTCATGGCCTCGGGCTGTCATGTGCTGGGCGAGCCGCTGGCAGAAGACGGCCGCTCCGTTGACGTCAGGCGGGTAGGTGTCAGCGGCGATGAGGATGCGCAGCTTCTGCTGGGAAGTCACCATGTACGCCTGTCGTCCTCCATCTGGATCTGATCTCGAGGTGGGGGTTCGTCCTTCTGCGACCACTGGTTCCGGCTGCGCGGAGCGATGCCCGCACGGCGGAACCGGCGGGCCTTGGCATGGGCCTGGACCAGGTAGTCCGCTGAGGCCACGATGTGCATCAGACAGCCGGCCGCCAGGATCGCCTCTGCGATATGGACAAGAATGGTACCGCTCAGTCCGGGGATCTGCGCCAGCAGGATCAGCGGCGCGCCCACCAGCAGCCCTGCCGTGCGGAACTTCCCGAGCAGCGAGACCGGCAGCTCCGGGGATCCGCGGAAGAGCAGAACAGCGTTGAGGAACAGGACGACGTCCGGGATGACCACTGCCAGCACGACCCACGTCGGTGCGATGCCGAAGACCACCAGGGTCAGGGTGACGATGGTCAGCGAGAGCCGGTCGGTCAGCGGGTCCAGCCACGTGCCCACGGTGCTCATCTGGTCGAAGCGGCGGGCGATGAAGCCATCCACCCAGTCGGTGGATCCCAGTACGGCCAACACCCAGAAGGCCGTCAGGTAGCTGCCCTGGGCCACCAGCACGACGAAGACGGGTACCAGCAGGAACCGGCAGACGGTCACCACATTGGGCACCGTCCAGAACGTGGCGCGCACAGTGTACTCGAAGCCCTCGCGGGCTCCGGCACCGATGATCTTCACGCGGGAGAGTCTATTTCTTGGTGAGTTCGCGCAGGAACACAGCGCCTGCTGCGGTGGAGGCGCCCAGCACGGCCAGGGGCTTCCATCGGGCGGAGACGAACTCGCCCACCTGAGAATCATCGGCCGTCGGCGCGGCAGAGCCAGTCGGGGCGGCAACGCTCGACGCCGCCCCGGGAGCGGGCTTCGCCGCAGGCTGAGCGGGCGCGCCGTCCTTCGAAGCCGAACGCACCTTGCCGGTGACTCCGGAGACGGCGTCGCGCATCTCCTGCTTCAGCGACTCCTTGTTGCTGCGGGCACGGACCTGGTCCTGCAGAGAACCGATGTGGTCGCGGCGCAGAGCAGTGCGGCGCAGCAGCTCGCGGTAAGTGGGCGCAGTGGGCTCTCCCCCGCCGGGCTGCTTCTTCTCCTCGGCCTTGGCGCGCTTGGCCTCTTCCTTCTGGCGGCGCTTCTCCGCGTCCTGGCGGTCGAGCTCCTTGGGGTCGAAGCCGCTGCCCTGCTTGGCCACGCCCAGGTCCAGCCGCAGGCCGCGCAGGGCGTCCTCCGGGATGAACGGCATGGCCTTCTTCAGCCGCAGATAACCCACCAGCGCGAAGACCAGCGCGATGACCAGGAAGATCCCGGCCACGATCAGCGCGGCGGCCCAGAGCTCGAAGATCAGGGCGAAGGCTGCGACGGCGGCGATGATCAGAGCCACCACGAGGAACGTGACGAACACCAGCCCGACGACCATCAGGGCCGCGGCGATTCCGGCCGCGATGCCTTTGGTCTTCATCTGGCCGATGGCCAGCTGGATCTCGTCATTGATCTGCTTGGGGCCGAGCCTCAGGAGAACCTTGAGGACGTCGAACAACGAAGTCTTCGGAGTGTTGTCCTTGCTCGGCGCGGCATGCTGGGCCACAGGTCGTGCCTCCATCGTGACGGGAGCTGCTGGTATGGGTGCTTCCAAACTACCACCACCGGCCTCTGAGGGAAGGCATGGGCGCATCCTTCTTCGAGGTCAGCCCTCAGCAGACCGAATCGGTGGGCTTGGGATTGACCATCCCCAGCCAGGTCCTGAGCCTCAGCCCGGCCCACGTGCCCACCAGCGCGGCCACGGCCCACAGCCAGCCCGAGACCGATCCGGAGGAGATCCCGCCCAGGTAGGCGCCGATGTTGCAGCCCTCGGCCAGCCGCGCGCCGATGCCCATCAGGACGCCGCCGCAGAACGCGATGCCGGCGTTCCTCCAGTCGATCTTCCGTGAGAAGGCCCAGGCGCCGCCGGCGGCCGCGGCGATGGCGGCACCGACCATGATGCCGATGTTGGTCAGCGAGTTCTTGTGGGACAGGACCGAGCCCTCGAGCATCTCGGCCCAATTGTCCTGCTGCCAGAACTCCCAGCTCTCCGGCTGCAGGCCCACGAGCTGCGGGATCTTCGCGCCCCACACGGCGAAGGCGTTCGTCACGCCCCAGATGCCGCCTGAGGCCCACATGACGGCGCCGCCGAGCACGGCCAGCACCAGGGCGCCGACCCACATGGGCCAGGAGCCGCGGATGGCCCGTAGCCAGCCGGATGCGCTCGGCGGAGCACCGGTCGGCGGCGGGTTGCGGCGGGCCTGGACCGCCCGGGAGACGGCCACGATGACCAGCAGCGCCAGGATGGTGATGCCCCAGCCGCCCACGTGGCCGACATGGTCTGAGAGCAGCACCGGCTCCAGGCCCGGAAGGTCGGAGACCAGCGGGAAGAACAGCCGAGAGGTGTAGATGACCGACCCTGCGACAAAGCCGACGAGCGTGGGCATCACAGTGGAGTTGCCCGACCCCACCGCGAAGAGCGTGCCGGAGGCGCAGCCGCCGCCCAGATGCATGCCCACGGCGAAGATGAAGGCCCCGACGAAGAGGCCGACGCCGATGGTCCCGGCCGACGGCGTGGCCTCGTTGCCGAATCCTCCCCGGCCGGTGGTGAAGAGCAGCATGAAGATCGTGGCGGTGGTGCCCAGCAGCAGCGCGTGGTTGCGCAGCCCGTGGCCGTTGCCCACAGCCATCAGCTGACGCCAGGCGGAGGTGAATCCGAACCGCGATTGGAACAGCGCCACCCCCAAGCCCAGGCCGAGGACGAAGAGCACCCCGAAGTAGAGGCCCTGGTTCGCATCGGCCTGCGCCGTGTTGGAGAAGAAGATCCAGGTCAGCAGCCCGGCTGCGAGCAGCAGGAAGATGCCGATCCTGCCGCGCTGTGGCGGGGCGGCAGGATCCGGCGTCGGGGGCACCACGCAGGTGGGTGCAGGCGTGAAGATCGACGGATCGATCGTGGAGGGGTTGGTCGCCGTATCAGGTTCAGCTCCTCGTGGCGGGGATCCGCGGAGAAAATGCGGCCCAAGAATCGTAGAGGACTGCGGCGACGGCCGGCAGGCGTGCGTCATACGACGTCACACAGTCCCGCTGAGCAGTGCCGCCGATGGCGCCGGAACTGAGACTGGGACGCCTTCAGGATCCAGACGTAGCATGGAAGATGTGACCGCCAGCTTTGACCTCGACGACGACTTCTACGCCAACACCTTCACCGAGGAGGACCAGGCCGCCTTCGAGGCTGAGCCGGAGTCCCCGCGGAAGTTCCTCATCGCCTGGGCGGCGGCGCTCGTGCTGGGGCCCCTCGGGACGCACCGCTACTATCTCGGCCTGATCCCGACCGCGGTGACCAAGTCGCTGCTCTTCGGCTGCGCCGCTGTGTGCGTGGCTCTCGGCTACGTCAACGCCTCGCTGGTGTTCATGGGGGTGGTCACCGCCTGGACCATCGTGGACCTGTTCCTGCTGCTCTCGGGCACGATGCGGGACCGGCAGGAGCAGCGGCTGACCGGCTTCCGGCGGTACGCCGGACCCTGTGCCGCGATCACCGTGATGGTCCTGGTGGGCTTCCTGATCACCGCCCTGGTGGTGGGCACCAGCTCCGGAGTCACCGGAGGCTGAACCAGCGCTCTGGGGCGATCTGGCTCAGGCCGGGTCGGTCTGACTCAGGCTGGGTCGATCTGGCCGACAGGTGTCTTCTTCTCGGCCTGGAACTCGTCCTCTGCCCGGCCGTAGGCCCAGTAGGCCGAGAGGGACATCCCCTTGCGCGGCAGACCCCGCTCCTCCACCAGGGCGCGACGGATCAGTTTCATCTGTTCGCGCTCACCGTGGATGAAGACCTGGATGTCGTTCTCCTCGGCGTCGGGGAGCTCGGCAGTGCGCAGGTAGTCGGCCAGCTGTGTGGCCTCAGGGGTGAAGTCTCCCCCGCGATGGAGCCAGACCACCTCGACGCCGGCCGGAGGGTTCAGCGGAAGCTCCTCGGCGGCGTCGTGGACCTCGAGCACGGCGAGTCCGCGCGCCTGCGGCTCCATGTTCTCCAGGGCCGCGGCGATGGCCGGCAGCGCGGCCTCGTCGCCGGCGAGGAGGTGGAAGTCGGCGTCGCTGCGCGGGGTGTACCCGGCGCCGGGGCCGAAGAAGCTGATCGTGTCCCCGGGCTGGGCGTTCTCTGCCCAGGGCCCGGCCAAGCCCTGATCTCCATGGGTGACGAAGTCCACCCAGATCTGCCGCAGCTGCCGGTCCACGTGACGGATAGTGTAGGTGCGGGTGACCGGCATCTGCTCCACCGGCAGCTCCTCGCGCAGAGCCTCCATGTCATAGGGCCGCTGCAAGCCCAGCGCGGGGTCGGCGAAGAGCAGCTTGATGTACTGATCAGTGCACGGCGTACGCTCCCCTGAGCTCTCTGCCTGGTGGTCGCGGAACTCGATGCCCTCGAAGCCGTCTCCCCCGAGGATCAGGCGCACCATGTGGGGTCTGATCTGCTCGCGGCGGATCACAGTGAGCAGATGCTGGGTACGTGGTCTGCGCTGAGTCATCCCCACTACGGTACAGGAAGGGGAACCTTAGTCTAAAAGACGATCGTTGTGTTTCCGTTCCTCAGAACACGGTCCTCGCAGTGCCATTTCACCGCGCGGGAGAGCACCGAACGTTCGACATCGGCCCCGTAGCGGGTCAGCTGCGCGACGTCGTCGGCATGGGAGACGCGGATGACGTCCTGCTCGATGATCGGGCCCTCGTCCAAGTCCTTGGTGACGTAGTGAGCCGTGGCACCGATGAGCTTCACTCCGCGGTCCTTGGCCTTCTGATACGGGCCTGCGCCGATGAAGGCAGGCAGGAAGCTGTGGTGGATGTTGATGATCGGCACACCCACCTTCTCCAGGAAGTCCTCGGAGATGATCTGCATGTACCGGGCCAGGACCACGAAGTCCACGTTGCCCCGCAGAAGCTCCAGGTGCTGGGCCTCGGCGGCGGCCTTGTCGCCGTCGACCACAGGGACGTGGACGAACGGGATGCCGAAGGTGCGCACGTCCTCCGCCAGGTCAGGGTGGTTGGAGACCACCATGGCGATCTCCATGGGAAGCTCCCCGCGGCGGTGGCGCCACAGCAGGTCCAGCAGGCAGTGATCGGTCTTGGAGGCGAAGATCGCCACCCGCTTGGGCTTATCGGCCTCGGTCAGCGACCAGTCCATGTCGAAGCGCTGAGCCAGCTTCTCCTCGATGACAGCCTCGACCTGCGGCTTGGCCGCCACGAGGCTGGGCAGATGGAAGACGGTGCGCTGGAAGAAGCGGCCGCCTTCGACGCCGGTGGAGTACTGGTCGAGGCTGATGATGTTGCCGCCCAACTCCGAGATCAGGTCGGTGACGGCGGCGACGATCCCTGGCTGATCCGGGCAGCTGATGATCAGCCGCGCGATGTCCTGAGCCTGTGTGGTGGATGAACTCATAGGAACGCCTCTCTCTGTCCGCTGTGCCATAGAAAAGACCCCCACCCCCGAAGGGGTGAGGGTCTCAGCTCTGCTCCCCCAGCTGGATTCGAACCAGCAACCCCTCGATTAACAGTCGAGTGCTCTGCCGTTGAGCTATGGAGGATTGCGACCAGAAAAGTTTATCAGGAGAACTCTCACAGGCAAAAATCCTGCCGCCTCCCCTGCCGTTTCCCGTTCTGGGGCGCACCAAGTCTGCCAGATGTGTTGAATTCCTGGAAATCCGTCTCTGAGGAGCGCAGTTCCCGGGAATTCGACACACCCGGCGTCAGCCCCACCTGCCGCTGACCATCAGCCGTTGACCGGGCGGATCGACAGCTCCTCGACCATGGAGGCCTCGGGCATGTCCACTGCCGTGCGCACAGTAGCGGCCACCGACTCCGGGGCGATGTAGCGGGCGCCGTCGTAGTCGGTGTTGCCCTTCGACTCCTGCAGGGCCACCTGCATATCGGTGTCCACACGGCCCGGGTGGATGCTGGTGACCCGGACGGTGCCTCTCTCCTCAGCCCGCAGGGCATCGGTGAAGGCCCGCAGCGCAAACTTAGATCCGGAGTAGAGAGCCCCTCCGGCAGCGGAGTGATAGCCGGAGCCGGAGTTGATGGCCACGACCTGCCCGCGGGCGGCCCGCAGGGCCGGCAGGGTCAGTCGAGTCAGCTCAGCCACGGCGAAGACGTTGAGCTCGAACATCGTCCGCCATTCGGCCAGCGGCGCCTCCGCCACCGGACGCATCCAGGCCAGACCGGCCGAATGCACCACCACATCCAGCTGTTCGACGCCGGCCTGCCCCCAGGCCGCTGCCAGCGCCTCGGCGTCGGCAAGATCGGCGAGGAACGGCTGCGCGGTGCCGCCGGCGGCCTGGATCTCCGCGATGACCGCATCCACGCGGTCGGCGTCGGTGCCCCCGATCAGCAGGTGATGGTCTCGGGCCAGGTCCAGGGCCACTGCGCGGCCGATGCCGCGGGAGCCTCCGGTGACCAGTGCTGTCTTCGTTGTGATCATGGGCCCACCCTAACCAGCCACCGGTGCAGCGCGATGTAGCAGTCACGGATCTGCCCGGCAGAGACGTGCTCGTCATCGGTGTGGGCCAGCAGAGGGCTGCCGGCGGAGAAGTTCACCGCGGGCACCCCCAGCGCGGAGAACCGGGCCACATCGGTCCAGCCGTACTTCGGCATGGGGTCTCCGCCGACGGCGCGCAGGAAGTCCTGGGCGGCCGGATGATCCAGCCCCGGGCGGGCCCCCGGTGAGGAGTCGGTGATCTCGGTCTGCTCGTCACTCACGCCCGCACTGCGGAGCACCTCGCGGACATGTTCGTGGGCCTGCTCCTCGGTCTTGTCCGGGGCGAAGCGGTAGTTGATCTCCAGCACGCACTCATCCGGAATGACGTTGCCGGCGATCCCACCGGTGATGGATACGGCGTTGAGCCCCTCGCGGTAGGCCAGCCCGTCCACATCCACCGTCTGGGGTTCGTAGGCCTCCAAGGCGGCGAGGACCGAGGCGGCCCGGTGGATGGCGTTCTGCCCCATCCAGGCCCGGCCCGAATGCGCGGCGACGCCGGGGATGGTCACCCGGAGGCGGCAGGTGCCGTTGCAGCCGCCCTCCACCAGGCCGTCGGTGGGCTCCAGCAGGACCGCGAAATCAGCTTCCAGCAGCTCGGGAGAAGTGCGCACCACCCGACCCAGCCCAGATTTGGAGGCCTCGACCTCCTCGTGGTCATAGAAGACCCAGGTGACATCCCGCTCCAGCCTCTGCCCGGCGCTGACGGCCTGGGCGAGGTCGGCGGCCAGCTTCAGCTGAAGAGCGACTCCTGCCTTCATGTCCACCGCGCCGCGCCCGTAGAGGAAGTCCTCACCGTCGTGGACCTCCCACGTAGGCGGGACCGTGCCGCGGGAGCCTTCGGCACTGGGCAACGGGACGGTGTCCAGGTGACCGGCCAGCACGACTCGCTGGTCGGCGCCGGTCTCGGTGCGGGCGATGACCGCATCGCCGTCACGGTGGATGGTCAGGGGGCCGAGGGCACCCAGGGCGTGCTCAACGGCGTCGGCCAGTACAGCCTCCTCGCCGGAGACGGAATAGCAGGCGATCAGCTGCTCGGTCAGCAGCGCGGGATCGCCGGCCAGGTCAAGCTGGGGAGCATCAGGTGACATGGCCCCAGCCTAACCGGCACGAGGCGAGGTCAGGCCTTATAGGATGGGACCTATGAGCACTGAGAACGCATCCCGGATCGCCTCCGGCCACGGACTTGCCACTGTCACCGCTGATGGAACCGTTCTGGACACCTGGTTCCCAGCCCCCGCGCTCACCCCGCTGAGTGCGAACATCGGCGAGGACATCCTGGCCGACCTCGAAGCCGCCACCGGCGAGGACGCCGACCGCGGTGTGAGCACCAAGGTGGTCTCCGTGGAGGCGAACCTGGATGAGGAGGCCGCCAGCACCGAGGACGTGTGGCTGCGCCTCCACCTGCTCTCCCACCGCCTGGTCCAGCCCCGGACCATCAACCTCGACGGCATCTTCGGCCACCTGACCAACGTGGTGTGGACCAACTTCGGCCCCTGCGCCGTGGAGAACTTCGAGACCACGCGCCTGAAGCTGCGCAGCCGCGGCCATGTCACGGTCTACAGCATCGATAAGTTCCCGCGCCTGGTCGACTACGTGACCCCGAAGGGCGTGCGCATCGGCGACGCCGACCGCGTCCGCCTGGGCGCCCACCTCGCCGAAGGCACCACGGTCATGCACGAAGGCTTCGTGAACTTCAACGCCGGGACTCTGGGCACCTCCATGGTGGAGGGCCGCATCTCGGCCGGTGTGGTCGTCGGCGACGGCACCGACGTCGGCGGCGGGGCCTCCATCATGGGCACCCTCTCCGGCGGCGGCAAGGAGAAGATCACCCTGGGCGAGCGGGTCCTGCTGGGCGCCAACGCCGGTGTGGGCATCTCGCTGGGCGATGACTGCCTGGTGGAGGCCGGCCTCTACGTCACCGCGGGCACCAAGGTCTCTGTGCTCGACGACGACCGCACCGTCACCGCCGTGGTCAAGGCCTCCCAGCTCTCCGGGGTTCCGGAGCTGCTGTTCGTGCGCGACTCCACCACCGGTGCTGTCCTGGCCAAGCCCCGCAAGGGTCAGAAGGTGGAGCTCAACGAAGCTCTGCATAAGAACTGACCCACCCGTCCATGGCAGCCCGCAGAGACGACCGCCGCGTGGTGGTGACCCGCGAGACGGCCCGGCGCAGGCGACGGCGTCGGGCCCTCGTGGCCCTCGGCGTCGGCGCCGCAGTCGTGGCCGGGACAGGCTACGGGGCCTGGCGCTTCATCGATGAGAACGAGTACCTCCTGGAGGAAGGATGCTCGGTCTCACTGGGCGGGGACACCTTCACCCTGACTCCGGAGCAGACCCGCACAGCCGCTGACCTCAGCGCCGCCGCCGCGGACCGCGGCCTGGATCCGGAGGCTGCGGTGGACGCCGTGGCGATCTCCCTCCAGGAGAGTGATCTGACCGCCCGCGACCTCCCCGCCGAGGACCAGGCCGCAGCCGACGAGTCCACAGAAGCCTCAGCTGAGCAGGACGAGCCGGCCGATCCGGCACCCGAGTATTTCGCCCGCAGCGGCCCCCAGTGGAGCTCCGACGGAGCGAGCCACGGAGCTCCCACCACGGCCGAGGACTTCTTCTCCGCCCTGGAGGAGACCGAGGGGTGGAGCCCGGAGCTGGATCTGGAGGAGTCCGCCGAGGTGCTGGACCGCCCGCATAACGCCAGCTTCTACCCACAGCACGAGGACCTGGCCCGCGCCTTCACCACGCCGCTGACCGGCCAGCAGCCGATGGACCTGAGCTGTGAGCTCGCTCAGCGCGATGTTCCCGACGCCGACCCGCAGGGCTACGCCGAGGCGCTCATCTCCAGCTTCCCCACCCTGCTCGAGGAACAGGCCGTGGAGGTGGCCGAGGACGGCGTCGTGATCACTGTCCCGGACCGTGATGCTGCCGAGGAAGGGCAGAGTCAGCAGGATCTGGACTGGCTGTTCGCCCACTGGTCGCTGGCGATGGCCCGCGACTACGGCCTCCAGAACATCGATGTCGGCGCCCACACGTGGGACCGTGACGCCGCCGCCTGGCAGCAGGGCTCCACCGCCGAGGACGGCACTGTCCGCCTGGGCTTCGACCGCGACGAGGACTGAGGTCCCGACGCCGAGCCCTTCCCCCATGAACAACGCCCCGACACACAGAAGGGCCCGCCCCGCTCACGACGAGCGGGGCGGGCCCTTCTGCATCTGCCGCGGCCTACAAAGACGCCGAGGCGGAGATCAGTGAGAGATCACGCCGGGTAGTCGCGCTGGCCCTCGCCGATGTAGATCTGGCGCGGGCGGCCGATCTTGGTGGCAGGGTCGTTGACCATCTCGCGCCACTGGGCGATCCAGCCGGGCAGACGGCCCAGGGCGAAGAGCGGGGTGAACATCTTCTCCGGGAAGCCCATGGCCTTGTAGATCAGGCCGGTGTAGAAGTCGACGTTCGGGTAGAGCTTGCGCTCGATGAAGTAGTCGTCCTCCAGAGCCTTCTGCTCCAGGCGCTGCGCGATCTCGAAGAGCTCGTCGTTGCCGCCCAGCTTGGTCAGCAGCTTATCGGCCAGGCCCTTCACCACACGCGCACGCGGATCATAGTTCTTGTAGACCCGGTGGCCGAAGCCCATCAGGCGCACGCCCTCCTCCTTGTTCTTGACCTTCTCCATGAAGGCCTCAGGAGTGACGTCGCCGCCCTGGATCTGGCGCAGCATCTTCAGCACGGCCTCGTTGGCACCACCGTGTGCGGGGCCGTAGAGCGCGTTGATGCCTGCGGAGATCGAAGCGAACATGTTCGCCTGGGAGGAGCCCACCAGGCGCACGGTGGAGGTGGAGCAGTTCTGCTCGTGATCGGCATGCAGGATCAGCAGCACGTCGAGCGCGCGGGCGACCTCCGGATCGATCTCGTACTGCTCGGCGGGCACGCCGAAGCAGCCGCGCAGGAAGTTCTCCGTGATGGAGAGGTTGTTGTCCGGGTAGAGCATCGGCTGGCCCACGGACTTCTTGTAGGCGTAGGCAGCGATGGTCGGAACCTTGGCCAGCAGACGGTAGGTGGAGCGCTCGACCTGCTCGGCGTCGAAGGGATCCAGCGAGTCCGGGTAGTAGGTGGACAGCGCGGAGACCGCCGAAGAGAGCACCGGCATCGGGTGGGCGTCACGGGGGAAGCCGGAGAAGAAGTCCTTCAGCTCCTCGTGCAGCAAGGTGTGCCGGCGGGTGACGCTGTCGAAGTCGGCCAGCTGCTCCGCAGTGGGCAGGTCTCCGTGGATCAGCAGGTAGGAGACCTCCAGGAAGGTGGAGTTCTCCGCGAGCTGCTCGATCGGGTAGCCGCGGTAGCGCAGGATGCCCTCGTCACCGTCGATGTAGGTGATCGCGGACTTGGCGTTGGCGGTGTTCATGAACCCGGGGTCGTAGGTGACGGCACCGGTGGTCTTCAGCAGTGGTCCGATGGCGAGACCGTCGTTGCCTTCGACGGCATTCTCCACGGGGAGATCAAGATCGTGGTCCTGATAGTGCAGCTTCGCTGCTGTCTGCTCAGTCATGGGTCTCCTTATCAGACACACACAGATAGGGCTCGGGTGCGGGGCACTTTACTGAACAACCTACCTGTTACCTGTGCCATAGTGCTACTTGCATTACACAGCGGCGAATCAGCTGGTCAGGCGGCTGACAGCGGCCTCTATACGCTCGTCAGTGGCCGTCAGTGCGACCCTGATATAGCCGTTGCCGTGCTCGCCGTAGAAGACGCCCGGACCCACTACGATCCCTCGCTCAGCCATGCGGGACACCAAGCTCCAGGTGTCGGCCGCAGTGGCCGCTGAGGGGTCGGTCTGGGCATCTCGGCACCACAGGTAGAGACCGGCCACGGAGTGCTCGATCTCCAGACCTGCCGCCTTCAGCGCGGGCACGAGCCTCTGCCGACGAGCCCGGTAGAGCTCGCGCTGGGCATCCACGTGCTGCTCGTCGGTGAGCGCCACACGCAGCGCCTCCTGCACCGGCGCGGGCATGATCATCCCGGCATGCTTGCGGGTGTTGACCAGTCCGGCGATCAGGTCGGGACAACCGGCGGCGAAGGCCGCGCGGTACCCGGCCAGGTTGGACTGTTTGGATGCGGAGTAGACCGCCAGCACTCCGCGGTGGTCCACAGCCCCGTGCTCATCTCCGCTGACCCGGGGATCCAACACGGAGGGGACGTCCTCGACGTCCCAGGGCAGTTCGGCGTAACACTCATCGGAGGCGACCACCGCACCGATGCGCCGGGCCAGCGCGACCACGTCACGCATCCACTCCGCGCTGTCCACCCGGCCGGTGGGGTTGCCCGGAGAGTTCAGCCAGATCAGCTTCACCCGGCGCAGCGTCTCCTCGTCCAGACTCAGCGGGTCCTCGACGGCCAGGTGATCAGCCCCGGCGATCTGGGCGCCGATGTCATAGGTGGGGTAAGCGACCAGCGGACGCAGGACCAGGTCCCCCTTCCCCAGGCCGAGCAGCGTGGGCAGCCAGGCCACCAGCTCTTTGGACCCGACCGTGGGCAGCACGGCCTCCGGGTCCAGCCCCGGGACGCCGCGACGTCGGGCGAACCAGTCAGCCACGGCCTCACGCAGCTCAGGGCGGCCATGGGTGGTCGGATATCCGGGAGCGTCGGCGGCCGAGGCCAGGGCCTCCCGGATGACCTGCGGGGTCGGATCCACCGGAGTGCCGATGGAGAGGTTGACCGCGCCGCCGTCGTGCTGTTCGGCCTGCTCCTTATACGGAGCCATGGCGTCCCAAGGGTAGTCAGGCAAGGTGAGCACCGCTCAGTGCTCCTGCGGCGGGAGTGCGGCGATGATCTCGTGGTCCTTCTCGATCATGCCCAGCTTGGCCGCGCCGCCGGGCGAGCCCACATCGTCGAAGAACTCGACATTGGCCCGGTAGTACTCGGACCACTCCTCCGGGACGTCGTCTTCGTAGTAGATGGCCTCCACCGGGCAGACCGGCTCGCAGGCGCCGCAGTCCACACATTCGTCCGGGTGGATGTAGAGCGAACGTTCACCCTCGTAGATGCAGTCCACGGGGCACTCATCGATGCAGGCCTTATCCTTCAGGTCCACACAGGGCAGGGCGATGATGTAAGTCATGGACTCCTCTATCTTTCGAGGGTTGGGGTGCTGCGGTCCAGTCTACCGAGGTTGCGCGCCCGGCTGCACCGCATGCGATGCGACGTCGCGCACGAGGATCCACTTGATCAGGATCATCGCCAGCAGCGCGACGCCGGCGCTGCCCAGCCACCACAGCGCGGAGGCCAGGGTGGGCCCAGGCAGGGCGTCCATCGTCTCTGGGCTCATCGGCACCATCAGTTGGTCCGGACCCGGCCACATATAGGCCAAGGTGACCACGGTGAAGGTGGTGATCCCCATGACGGTGGATTCGGTCAGCGAGCCGGCCTGCAGCCCGATCCACAGCTGAGCCGCGAACGCGATCAGCAGCGCGAGCCCCGCTCCCCACAGGATCGGCGTGCCGTCTTCGACGGTGCCGATCATGATGATGTTCCCGTGCAGGGCTGTGCCGAGGACCCCGAGGATGACTCCCACGGAGAACGCCACACCCATGAGCACCGGGCGGAAGCGGGGCTGCTGCTGGGACATCAGGACTGAGCTGCGTTCTTCCTCTTACGGGCTTCCTTCATACGCTCCGAGGAGTCCAGGGTCACCTTACGGATCCGGATGCTCTCCGGGGTGACCTCCACGCACTCATCCTCGTTGGCGAACTCGAGCGACTCCTCGAGGGTCAGCCGGGTGGGCGGGGTCAGGCCCTCGAAGGAGTCGGCAGAGGCTGCACGCATATTGGTGAGCTTCTTCTCCTTGGTGATGTTGACCTCCATGTCCTCGTTGCGAGAGTTCTCGCCGACGACCATGCCCTCGTAGACCTCCTCCTGGGGGTCGACGAAGAAGGTCCCCTTGTCCTGGAGGTTCATCATCGCGAACGGGGTGGCGGTTCCGGCACGGTCGGAGACCAGCGAGCCGGAGCTGCGGTATTCGATGTCGCCCTTCCACGGCTGGAAGCCGTCGGCGTAGCTGGAGGCGATGCCGGCGCCGCGGGTCTCGGTGAGGAACTTCGTCCGGAAGCCGATGAGGCCACGGGCGGGCACGGAGAACTCCATGCGGATCCAGCCGGAGCCGGTGTTGGACATGGTGTTCATCGTGCCCTTGCGGCCTGCCATGAGCTGGGTGATCGCGCCCATGTACTCGTCGGGCGCGTCGATGGTCATGGCCTCCATGGGCTCATGCAGAGTGCCGTCGATCTCCCGGGTGACGACCTGGGGCTTGCCCACGGTCAGCTCGAAGCCTTCGCGGCGCATCTGCTCGACCAGGATCGCCAGCGCGAGCTCACCGCGGCCTTGGACCTCCCACATGTCAGGACGCTCGGTGGGAAGCACCTTGAGGGAGACGTTGCCGATGAGCTCCTGGTCCAGGCGGTCCTTGACCTGGCGCGCGGTGACCTTCGCGCCCTTGACCCGGCCGGCCAGCGGTGAGGTGTTGATGCCGATGGTCATCGAGATGGCGGGGTCATCGACCACGATGTTCGGCAGCGGCTTGGGGTTGTCCAGATCCGTGAGGGTCTCACCGATCATGATGTCGCTGATGCCGGCCACTGCGACGATCTCACCGGGCCCGGCGGACTCGGCGGGCACACGCTCCAGGCCCTTGGTGGCCAGCAGCTCGGTGATCTTGACCGTCTTGTGGGTGCCGTCCTTGCGGGCCCAGGCGACCTGCTGGTTCTTCTTCAGCGTGCCGTTGAAGATGCGCAGCAGCGCCAGACGGCCCAGGAAGGGTGAGGCGTCCAGGTTGGTCACGTGGGCCTGGAGGACCTCTTCGGCGTCGTAGGTCGGGGCCGGGACGTGCTTGAGGATGGTCTCGAAGAGCGGCTCCAGGTCCTCGTTCTCGGGCAGGCCGCCGTCGGCAGGCTGTTCGATGGAGGCGCGGCCGGCCTTGCCAGAGGCGTAGACCACCGGGACGTCCAGCACGGAGTCGAGGTCCAGCTCCGGGTTCTCCTCGGCCACATCGGAGGCCAGGCCCAGCAGCAGGTCCATCGTGTCGGAGACGACGCCGTCGATCCGTGCGTCAGGACGGTCGGTCTTGTTGACCACCAGGATCACCGGCAGGTTGGCGTTGAGCGCCTTGCGCAGCACGAAGCGTGTCTGCGGCAGCGGGCCCTCAGAGGCGTCGACCAGCAGCACGACGCCGTCCACCATGGACAGGCCGCGCTCGACCTCACCGCCGAAGTCGGCGTGGCCGGGGGTGTCGATGACGTTGATCGTCACCTGGTCCTGACCGGCCTGCTCCTGAGCGTGAGGGCCGGAGTAGAACACCGTGGTGTTCTTGGCCAGGATGGTGATGCCCTTCTCCTTCTCCAGCTCGCCGGAGTCCATCACCCGCTCTTCGTTCTCCCCGTGGCCGCCGTAGGCCTTGGTCTGGGTGAGCATGGCATCGACAAGGGTGGTCTTGCCGTGGTCGACGTGGGCGACGATGGCGACATTGCGCAGGTCCTGGCGCTCATCGGTGCCGGTCTGGGCCAGCGCAGCATCAGTGGTCATAGAAGAAGAAGCCTTCCGAAGATAGAGGTGAGCGGGCGCCCCTATGACAGGGACACCCGCTCAAGTGTACTGCGGTTCTGCAAATGCCTCAGCCGGCGGCGCCTTGCCCACCGGTGCCGGCGTCGTGGCAGGCTGTGGCCCACGGTGCCGAAGGCAAGAACTGGATCACCCTGGGCTCTTCCCGAGATATGGCGATTCAGGCCGATCTGCAGGCACAACTCGGGGCGATCCGAGAGAGCTTGAAAACCGTCGGCCGCACCCTATCGACGTCTGCCACGCCGCTCAGCCGGCGGCGACCTCCTCGTTGGTGTCGGCGTAGTGGCAGGCCGCCTGCTGGGAGACCCCGGGGCGCTGGATCAGCTGGGGCTCCTCGACCTCGCAGAGCTCTGTGGCCTTCCAGCAGCGTGTGCGGAACCGACAGCCCGACGGCGGATCTGCCGGGTTGGGCGGATCGCCCTTCAGCACGATCTGCTCGCGCTGTCCGCGCAGCGTGGGGTCCGGCACCGGGACCGCCGAGAGCAGCGCCTGAGTGTAGGGGTGGGCGGGGCCGGAGTAGATCTCCTCCTCCCGGCCCAGCTCAGCCAGCTTGCCCAGATACATGACGCCCACTCGGTCCGAGATGTGGCGGACCACAGAGAGGTCGTGAGCGATGAAGATGTAGCTGAGCCCGAACTTCTTCTGCAGGTCGTCCAACAGGTTCATCACCTGGGCCTGCACGGAGACATCCAAGGCCGAGACCGGCTCATCACAGATGATGACATCCGGGTTCAGCGCCAGCCCGCGGGCGATTCCGATGCGCTGACGCTGACCGCCGGAGAACTGGTGGGGATAACGGTTGATGTGCTCCGGATTCAGCCCCACGACCTCCAGCAGCTCCCTGACTCTGGCGCGGATCCCCTGGGCCGGCTTGGCGTCCGGGTGCAGCTTGAAGGGCTCGGCGACGATGTCGCCCACGGACATACGAGGGTTCAGCGAAGTGTAGGGGTCCTGGAAGATGATCTGGATCTTCCGACGCAGCCGCCGCAGCTCCTCGCCGCGGACCGAGAGGAAGTCCTGGCCGCGGAACTTCACCGAACCGGCGTCGGGCTCCTCCAAGCGCATCAGCAGCTTGGCCAGCGTCGACTTCCCGCAGCCGGACTCGCCCACGATACCCAAGGTCTCTCCCCTGCGCAGCTGGAAACTCACACCGTCCACAGCCTTCACCGCGCCGGTCTGGCGCTGGAAGACCACTCCCTGGCTGATCGGGAAGTGCTTGACGA
This sequence comes from Nesterenkonia lacusekhoensis, assembly GCF_017876395.1. Classification (NCBI taxonomy): domain Bacteria; kingdom Bacillati; phylum Actinomycetota; class Actinomycetes; order Micrococcales; family Micrococcaceae; genus Nesterenkonia; species Nesterenkonia lacusekhoensis. The sequence continues at coordinate 1,737,719 of NZ_JAGINX010000001.1, forward strand.
GGTCCTCGACCTCCAGCACTGTCTCTGCGTCCTCAAAGGGATCACGTGGACTCATTCTGGGCCTCCTCGCTCATGGCATGGATCTTCTCCGCATAGTGGCAGGCGGAGCGGTGCCCGGGGGCGATCTCGCGCAGTTCGGGTCGCTCCTCGCGGCACCGGTCCGTGGCGAATTCGCAGCGCGGGCTGAAGGGGCATCCCGGAGGCAGCTCCGTCAGGGACGGCGGCAGGCCTGGGATGGCCCGGAGCTTGCCTCCCTCGGCATCGATACGCGGGATCGAGTCCAACAGCCCCTTGGTATAGGGGTGGGCCGTGCGTGCATAGATGGTGTAGACGTCGGCGGATTCCATGACCCGGCCTGCATACATGACCGCGATCTCATCGGCCACGTCGGCCACCACACCCAGGTCATGGGTGATCAGGATCAGGCCCATCCGAGACTCCACCTGCAGATCCTGCAGGAGCTTCATCACCTGAGCTTGGACGGTGACGTCCAGTGCAGTGGTGGGTTCGTCGGCGATGAGCACATCGGGGTCCAGGGAGATGGCCATGGCGATCATGATGCGTTGACGCATGCCCCCGGAGAACTGGTGGGGGAAGTCCCACACCCGCTTCTCCGCAGCAGGGATGCCCACCTTCTGCATCATCTCCACGGCCTTGGCCCGTGCGTTCTTCCGGTTCATCCCGAGGTGGACGCGGAACATCTCCGCGATCTGCCAACCCACCGGCAGCACCGGGTTCAGCGACGACAGCGCGTCCTGGAAGATCATCGAGATGTCCATCCCGCGCAGCTTCCGGCGCCTCTCCTCCGGCATCTGCAGCAGGTCCTCACCGCGGTAGAGGATCTCACCGCCGGCGATGTGGCCCGGGGGCATGTCCAGGATGCCCATGATGGTCTGGGCGGTCACCGATTTGCCGGAGCCGGACTCCCCCAGGATGGCCAGGGTCTTCCCGGCCTGGAGGGTGAAGTTCAGCCCGTTGATGGCTTGGGCGGTGCCGGCCTTGGTACGGAATTCGACCTGGAGGTCCCTGACCTCCAGCAGCGGGGCGCCGTGATCGGCGTCGGGTCGGATCTGAGCAGTCATGACCGCCTCACTTCTTCTTCGACTTGGGGTCGATGGCGTCCCTGATCGCATCGCCCAGCGTCATGAAGGCGAAGACGGTGATTCCCACAAAGATCAGTGGGAAGACGATCAGGTGGGGGAACTGCTGCAGATAGGGCTGGGCGTCCTGAAGCTGCAGGCCCCAGGAGATGGACGGCAGCTGAAGTCCCACGCCCAGGAAGGTCAGCGTCGCCTCAGCACCGATGATGATACCCACGAAGACCGTGGCATATCCGATCACCGGGCCCAACGAATTCGGCAGGATGTGGCGACGCATGATCGTGACATGGCCTGCTCCCAACGCACGGGCGGCCATCACATACTCGGAATTGACCACGGAGAGGACCGAGCCACGCATCAGGCGCGCCATCGTGGGCCAGGTGAACACGATCAGCACCGTCGAGACCTCTGCCACCCCGCGATCCTCGATCACGTTGAGGAAGACCAGCGCGGCCAGGATGTAGGGGATGGCGAAGATCATGTCGGTGAAGCGCGAAATCACCGCATCGACCCATGAACGGAAGTAGCCGGCCAGCAGACCCAGCACGATGGCGATGGCCAACACGCCGGCGGAGACCAGGAAGCCGATGGCGATCGAATTGCGCGCGCCATGGATCACTCGGGTGTAGTAGTCACAGCCTTGGATGTCCGTGCCGAACCAGTGCTCGGCTGATGGAGTCTGCCGGCTGCGGCTCAGCAGGCACTCGCGAGGGTCTGTGTTCGTGAACAGCTGAGGGAAGATCGCCATGGCCAGCAGGATCAGCAGCAGGATGGCGGAGAAGACGAACCAGGGATTCCGGCGCAGCGAGCGCCAGGCATCGACCCAGAGGCTCGCCTCGGCATCCTTGGTGCGGGCCGACGTCGCAGCCTCGGTCGCCTCACCTGCGCTGAGCAGCGTCTCTCCCTTGTCCGGGCGGTAGCGGCTGTCTTTGTTCTCACTCATAGCGGATCCTTGGGTCGAGCAGGCCGTAGAGCAGGTCCACGATCAGGTTGATCACCACGAAGAACAGCACCATCAGGGTCACGATGCCGACGACGACGGTGCCCTCCTGGCCCTGGATGGAGCGGAAGACCTGTTCACCGATTCCGGGCAGGTTGAAGATCGTCTCCACCACGATGGTGCCTCCCATCATGGTCGCCAGATCGGCGCCCATGAAGGTCACGACGGGGATCATGGAGTTCCGCATGCCGTGACGGCCGATCACGCGGCTGCGGGTCAGCCCCTTGGCCGTAGCGGTGCGCACGTAGTCGGACTGCAGCGCTTCGAGCAGCTCGCTGCGCAGCAGTCGGGCGATCATGCAGGTGGAGACCGCTGCCATGGAAAGCCCGGGCAGGATGAAGCTGTAGAGCCCGTCACCGGCTCCCGCGATCGGGAACCAGCCGAGGTTCAGGCCGAAGGCCAACTGGAGCAGGAACGCGATCGCGATCGTGGGAAGGGCCACCACCACAACGGTGGAGACCTGCACGAGACGGTCGATGAAACGGTCCTTGTAGATGGCGGCCAGCAGGCCGGCGATGACGCCGAGAACGCCCTGGATCACGAAGGTGACAGCTGCCAGCTGCAGGGTCACGGGCAGGCGCTGCTCGATGATGTCGAGCACAGGCCGACCCTGGAAGGTCGTCCCGAAGTCGCCGGCGGTGAAGACGCCCCACAGATACTTGCCGTACTGCAGGAGGAACGGGTCATCGAGGTTGTACTGCTCTCGAAGCGTCGCTTGGACTGCTTCACTCATCGGCCGGTCCCCTCCCAGCGCCCGGATCGGGTCACCGGGCATGAGGAAGACCATCGCGTACACCACCAGGGTGGAGATGATGACGACGGGGATGAACTGGAGCAGACGCCGAATGATGTAACGGGTCATTGGTGTCCTTGGGTGGGTGTGCTGCTTGTCACCATAGTAGGCGGCAGGAAGAGGGGGTCCCTGACAGCGAGGAAGGGCGCGGCCCGCACCGACTGGGTGCTGGGCCGCGCCCTTCGTCGAGGAGGCTCAGCTCTCGCTGGTCTCGATCTTCCACAGGTGAGTGAGCGTGTTGCCCTCACCCATCTGAATGGAGTCACCGACGATGTTGTCCGAGTAGGCCACGTGGTAGGTGGAGAACCACATCGGGATGACCGGCATCTCCTCCAGCAGGATGTCTTCGGCCTGCTGGTACAGCTCAGAAGCCTCATCCGGCTCGACGGCCGCGTTGGCCTCGGAGATCAGGTTGTCGAACTCCTCGTCAGAGAATCCGGTGTAGTTCGAGGACTGATCCGTGGTGTAGATCGGCTCCAGTGCGTACTGCGCGTTGGGGTAGGAGATGGTCCAACCCAGGCGGAACGGACCGGTGACTTCCTCAGTGTCGTGCAGATCCAGGTACTGGGCGAACTCCATGGACTCGAAGGTCACGTCCTCGATGCCGAGGTTCTGCCTCCACTGGTTGGCCACAGCTTCGGTCCAGTCCTCATGACCGGCACCGGAGTTGAAGTACACGGTCAGCTCGGAGGGCCCGCCTGCTTCCTCATAGAGGTCGGCTGCCTCGTCCGGGTTGAACTCACAGGACTCGCAGACACCGTCGCGCCCCTCAGGGAGGAACTCGGGAATGATGCTGGTGGCCTCGGTCTGAGCGCCGTTGAAGATGCTGTCGATGATCTCTTCCCGGTCGATAGCCATGGAGAGCGCCCGGCGCACGTCCACGTCCTGGAACTCCTCCTGGTACAGCGGGAAGCCCAGGTAGCTGAAGGATCCGGTGTCGAAGGAGGTCCAGTTCTCACCGAAGTCGCCCTCCAACGTGGTCAGACGGTTCGGGGGCACCGAGTCGAGGATGTCGAGGCTGCCGGACTGTACGTCCATGTAGGCAGTGTCGATGTCGGAGTAGATGTGCCACTCGAGACGCTGAGGCAGCCCGGGCTCCTCACCGGCGTAGTCGTCGTAGCGCTCGACGGCGATCTGGACGTCATGCTCCCACTCGCCGTCCATCTGGTACCGGCCGTTTCCGATGGGTGCCGAGCTGAATGCCTCGATGTCTTCGAAGGCCTCCTGCGGCATCGGGAAGAACGCGCTGTAGGTGAGCATGTCCGGCAGCGGGGAGAACGGCTCAGTCAGCTCGATCTCCAGAGTGTGGTCATCGACAGCACGGACGCCTTCCATCTCATCGGCGTCACCGTCGACCACCTCCTGGTAGCCGAGGAAGTTGTCGAAGAAGTTGGCGCTCTGCTGCGCGTTCTCCGGGTCCACTGCCCAGTTGAAGGTGTCCACGAAGGTCTGGGCGGTGACCTCCTCGCCGTTGTGGAAGGTCCACCCCTCCCCCAGCTCGAAGGTCCAGGTCACGTTGTCCTCGGTGTCCCAGGACTCCGCGACGCCCGGAATGGGCTCATAGGTCTCCGTGTCCGCCTGGACCAGGCCGGTGAAGACATGCTCCAGAACCCAGGAGCCGCACACTTCAGTGGTGTTGGCCGGAACCAGGGGGTTCTGGGGTTCACAGTTGTAGGCAGTGATGGTTCCGCCTTCGCCGGAGGCCTCACCGTCACCGCCGTCTCCGCCTCCACAGGCGGAGAGAGTCAGCGCGCCGAGGGCCATGGAGGCCACAGCGGCACGGCGCCAGGTAGTTGTCCGAGCCATATGAGTTTTCTCCTCAGAAAAGGTGCGAATTCTCGGTGCCGCAACACTCCCCTGCACTGCCTGAGACAGCCTCCACCGGGTGAGACATACGACACCTTGAGATGTGCGACCCATCCTAGGACTCCTCCCACCTCCGGATGCCGGGAAACGAGTCTTCAGGAAAATCGTTATCCCTGCGTGACGTGGATCACATGCACGGTCGGCCCCATTAACTCGTTGCGCAGGGCAACTAACTCGAAACACAGCCTGAAGCTCATCTGAAAGAGATCTTTCAGGATGAAGGCCGAATTTTCAGCACTTCGGGAGCTTCTGGGCGAATGCCACAAACCCTGTGATCACTTCGGCGATGGGACTGCCGGGCCATGAGATCGAAACCTGACTGTTACACAGCTCCGCTCAAAGCACGTCCGAGGAATCTCAAATCTTGAAAGCTTGCACCGTTATTATGACGTAATATTACGCTCGGCGGTCGTCGATGACAGAGACAAAATAGTGCAGACGCTCAACCTCCGACCCTTCCGGGGACTGCATCGACAGCAGAGTGAACTCCTCGATGAGCGCATACAGACGCTGTTTGAAATCCTCCGCCTGCGCTTCGCTCAACGTCAGCAGACTCGAGGAGATCACTGGATAGCGCTTCGAATGCTGCGGGCCCCGGTCCTGTGCTCGCCGTCTGACCTCGGCCGCCACGCGCTGTCGCATGGCCTCGATATGAGCAGTGACCAATGCGTTCTCCGACTGGGCCTGCGGATCGAACCCGGCGACCCGGATAGTGCCGGCCACGGCTTGCCAGTATGTGCTGCGCCCGTCTCCCTCCTGCTGGACCCGACGGACGAAACCATGCTTTTCCAGCTCCCGAAGGTGATAGCTCATGGACGATGCGGAAACCCCGCACACCCCGGCCAGTTCAGTCCCTGTGTAGACACGATGGGTGGCATAGAGCTCATCGAGAGCCGCCATACGAACCTCATGCGCCATGGCTCGGATGGCGTGGATGTCTTCGATCGTCACGTACCGGGGCATCTCTTCAGCATTCACCCCAGCAGTGTAGAACTGTTCAGCGGCGCCAGACGTCGTCGGGGTCGGAGGTCTCCCCCTCGGTCAGGCGCAGCGCCTGAGCCTGGGCGACCAGCTCCTCATACTTCTTGTTCTTCTTGACCGCACCCTTGGTCTCCCGCGGCGACAGCATGAGGGTCCGCTCCGCCTCGATGCCGGCCTGCAGCTGACGGCCGCGCTCCAGCTCGGCGTCGAGCTCTGCGCCGAAGAGCAGGACCATATTCATGATGTAGATCCAGAACAGGAAGACGATCACGCTGGCCAGCGAGCCGTAGGTGGCGTCGTAGCTGGCGAAGTGCATCACGTAGAAGGCCACGCCGCCGGTGGCAGCGATCATCACCAAGATCGTGATCAGCGCACCCGCGGAGATCCACTTGGCTCCGGGCTGGCGGATGTTCGGGGTGCAGTAGTAGAGCAGGGCGACCCCGAGCGCGGCGACGAGGATCAGCACGAACGGTGTGGACCAGTTCCAGATGGTCACCGCGGCATCGCCCAGACCGATGACATGACCGATGGACGCTGCGATCGGACCGGATATCACCAGCACCAGGGCGGCCGAGGCCACCAGCGCGATCAGCGCCACGGTCACCGCATAGAGCAGCGGACGCAGCTGGATGAAGGAGCGTCCCTCATCCACTTCCACAATTCGGTTGATGGCCCGGGAGAAGGCGTTCACAAAGTTCGACGCCGTCCACATGGCCAGCAGGATGCCGATGGCCAGGCCGATGCCGGCACCGTCGGCAGCGGTGATGTTGCCGACCACCATCTCCACCGTCTCCATGACGTCAGGATCGCCGTCGGTCATATCGTCGACCATGTCCACGAAGAACTGAGTGGTGCGTTCGGCCTCCCCCACCAGGGAGAGCAGCGAGACCAGCGCGATCAGCGCAGGAAACACCGAGAGCACCGCGTAGTAGGTCAGGCCGGCGGCCAGGTCGCTGCACTGGTCACGGCCGAACTCTGAGAGCGCGCGCTTGAAGCTGTACTTCCAGGTGGCCCCGGTCAGCTTCAGCGGGGACGAGGCTTTGGACTCGTCGCGCTGCTCGCCGCCGTCCTCGGCGTACTCCTGCCGCTGACGGGTCTTGACCATATAGGGCTGGTCGGCAGCTGCTGAGACCGTCCCGGGCCGGGAGGCGTCCTCATAGGTGGCCGTCTCATCGAAGATGTCGTGCTCCTCGACGTCGTGCTCACGGGCGCTGTAGGGCTTCAGTCCGTCGGCTTCAGAGCTCATGCCTGACAGCCTAGCGCCCGAAAACCCCCGCGTCAGTGGTCAGAGCGACCTATCTTCCACCGAACCCGCAAATCAGCCGCGCTTGGTCAGCGCCAGCTCGTCGGTGTGGGTGATCTCCGCGGGTGCGTAGTTGTTCAGGTAGCCGGAGCGAGCGATGGCCATCGAACCCACTGCCGAGGTCAGCAGCTGGGCGACGATCGCGATCAGCGCCTTGATCAGGTTGATCATGGAAAAGTCCATCAGCAGCGCGCCGAAGACGATCGAAGCGACGCCCAGACCGGCCGAGGTGCCCACCGCCGAGGCACGCAGGTACAGATCAGGCAGCCGGAACAGGCCGATCGCCGAGACGATGATCGTGAAGATCCCCAGGAAGATGAAGACCAGCCCTGCCCCGTGCAGGATGTTCTCGATGCCCATCAGCGACGACCTCCCGATCCCAGACGTGCCATAGAGATGGCGGCCATGAAGCCCAGCAGCGTGGCGATGAGGATGATGTCGAACAGCGCCTCGATCTCAGTGCGCAGTCCGATCAGAGCCAGGAACCCGATGGTGGCGAAGAAGATCAGATCCGCCGCCACCGCACGGTCTGAGGTGCGCGGTCCCAGGTAGGCGCGCACACCGGCGACCACCATGCCGATGGCCAGCAGGAGCAGAGCGACCTCGAGTGTCCATTCAGAGATCATCGGGGCTCCCCTCCTTCGCTGTCAGCCTCGGTGATACCGGGGGCGTCCCACTCGTGGTACTCCCCCTCCTCCACGTCCCGCGGCTCCACCACGGGCAGCTCGGTGGGCCGGGACAGATCGCCGGGCCTGCGGCGCATAGCCCTGAGCAGACGGTCCTCCATCTCCTGGATGTCCTTCGCCAGAGCGTCCCGGGACTCCGCGAACATGCCGTGCACGTAGAGGATGCCGTGCTCCCGGGACAGGGTCAGCGTCATCGTGCCCGGGGTCAGAGTGATCAGAGTGGAGATCAGCGTCCACTCGCTGTCGGACTTCGAGGCCGCCGGCACGGCGACGATCGCCGGGTTCATCTTCATCCGCCTGCGCGGACGCAGCACATCTGCGGTGACGTGCACGTTGGCCAGGATGAACTCCTTGGCGTACCAGAACAGGAAGCTGATGATCCTGAAGGGCCAGATGCTCACGCTCCGCTCACCGCCTCCACGTAGATCTCCGGGTTCAACAGACCCTCTGCGGCCGTGGCCGAGAGGCTCATCAGGACTTCTGCACCCACACCGAAGAAGATCGTCACGGCGGCCAACAGCGCACCCGGGATGATCAGCTTGGCCGGCACCTTGACCTCCTGCTCTCCGGAGAGCACCGCCAGCGTGGTCGACGTCGGCGGACCCACGGTCAGCGTCGGGGTCTCCGCCTGGGCCTCCACCCGCAGGTAGCGCTTGCCGTGCATGCGCTCCTGATAGGTCAGCGCCCGCTCCTGCAGGTCCTTGGGCTCATCACCCATGAACACCCCGGTCCAGATCTTCAGCATGGACAGCAGGGTGAAGACCGAGACGATGACCGCCACAGCCGCCACCCAGTAGTGGGTCTCCTCCAGAGTGGCTCGGATGATGCTGAACTTGGCCACGAATCCGGAGAACGGAGGCAGCCCGGCCAGCGACAGCGCCGCCGCCATGAAGGTGATCGCGATCAGCGGCTCACGCCGGAGCATCCCGCCGAGCTTCTCGATCTCTCCGGTGCCGTAGGTCTCCTCGATGGCGCCGGTGGAGAGGAACAGCGAAGCCTTCACGATCATGTGGTGCAGCAGGTAGAAGATCGCCGCAGTCAGGCCCAGCGTCGTGAACAGTCCGACACCGATGAGGATGTAGCCGATCTGGCTGATCATGTGGAAGACCAGGATGGACCGGGTGGTCTTCTCCCCGATCGCTCCGAGCACACCGATCAGCATGGTCGCACTCACCACGATCAGAGCCACCCACAGGAACCGCTCGTCGCCGTCGAAGAGCAGCGAATAGATCCGGTAGATGGCGTAGATGGCCACCTTGGTGTGGATGCCGGAGAACAGCGCGGTCACCGCAGGGCTCGTCATCGGATAGGTGCGGGTCAGCCACCCGTGGACCGGAACGACGGCGGCCTTGACAGAGATCGCGGTCAGCACGACGCCGCCGGCGATGGCCACAGCCGGATCGTCCAGAGCCGCGCCGTGCAGCTCGGCCAGATTGACTGTGCCGGCGGTGGCGTAGACCAGGGCGATGCCCACCAGCAGCAGCGTGGAGGCCATGAGGTTCACCGAGACGTAGATCCGAGCGCCGTGGGCACCCAGTTTGGCCCCCATCATGGCGATCAGCCCATAGGAGGGCAGGAGCATGACCTCGATGAACACGAAGAGGTTGAAGATGTCACCGGTCATCAGGGCGCCGGCCACGCCGGCCATGAGCACCAGGACGAACGGGTGGAAGAACCGGGCACGCGCCTCATGGGTGGCCATGGCGAACATGACCGAGGCGATGCCGAGGATCGAGATGATCATCAGCACCAGCGCCGAGAGCGCATCGACCACGAACGGGATGGCTATCTCGAAGGTCTGCCCTTCGGAGCCCACATCCACCGGAGTCCAACCGCCCACGCGGTGGGCCAGGATGGTCCCGTCGGAGGTGACCACCACCAGCAGCACTGAGAAGGCGAAGATCGCCAGCAGGGTGCCCATGCTGATGATGTGGCGGGCCAGCTTGTTCTTTCGGACGGCGGCGCCGGCTGCGCCCAACAGCAGCGGGACGCCGACCAGCAGGGGCAGCAGCGGTGGGAGGATCTCTGCGAGGTTCACTTGCGCTCTCCCGTCTCATCTTCGCTGGATTCGACGGCGATCTCACCGGAATCGGTGCTGATGCCCTTGACTGCGACGTCGTCGAGGTCGCCGGTCTCTGCGACGCCGGCGTCAGCGGGCGGGCCGACCGGACGCGGCCTGCGCTCTCCGTAGAGCACCTTGGCCGGGGACTCCTCCTCGTTCTCCGTGTCGTCATCGGTGGTCGTGGTGATCGCCAGAGTGACCATGTACATGGTGATGGCGAAGGCGATGACGATCGCGGTGAGCACGAAGGCCTGCGGCAGCGGATCGGCCTGCTCCTCCAAGGCCGCCCCGCCGATGTAGGGCACCTCCCGGTAGGCCACGTTGCCGGCGGCGAAGAGCATGAGGTTGGCCGCATGCGAGGCCAGGATGAAGCCCAACACGATGCGGACCATACCGCGCTGCATGAAGAGATAGACGGCGGCTGCGGTCAGCAGCCCCACTGCGACGGCGATGCTCATCGGCCGTCCACCCCCTCTCCTATGCTGTGGTCGTCTCTGCCGGCGTTCTCCGCTTCCACCTCGACGGGAAGATCTCCCGGATCCACGGCGTAGTCAGGTTCCAGAGCGGAGACCTCGCCGGTCTTCTGCCCCAAGGACCGGCGGTGCGCCCGCAGCAGCTCCGCCGGGTAGCGCTGTGCCTGGCCCAACCGGTCCAGAGCCACCAGGACCGCCCCGATGACGGCCAGGTAGATGCCCAGGTCGAAGATCAGGGCCGTGCTCAGGGTGAAGCCGGATTCGCTTCCCCACGGCAGCGGCAGCCCTTCGAACAGGACGATGGGCCGCAGGTAGGAACCCTCGACGAACCCGGCAAGGCCGATGGCGGCGGAGATGATGATGCCGCCGACGATGATCATCGCGTAGTCGAAGCGCAGCTTCACCGAGGAATCCGACGGGGCCACCAGGTAGCGCAGAGCGAAGAATCCTCCGAGTACCAGGGCGGCGATGAAGCCGCCGCCGGAGTCGTAATGGCCGCGCAGCAGCAGGATCAGCGAGAGCAGCATGATGAACGGTGCCATCCAGTTGAAGACGCTGCGCATCGCCGTGGTGTTGTCCTTGGCGTGGTCCAATGGAGTGCCCACCCAGCTCTTGGACCCGGGAGTGACGTTGTCCGAGGTGGAGAATGCGGAGTTCAGCACCGCCAGGATGGCGAAGCCGGCCACACCCAACACGGTCAGCTCACCGAAGGTGTCCAATGCACGGAAGTCCACGAGGATGGAGTTGACCGTGTTGATGGCCCCGGATTCGTCATAGGTATGGGTCAGGAACGCCTCACCCACCGGGGCGCGGTGCCCCTCGCCCTCGGACCAGCGGCCGCTGCGTCCTGTCAGAGCGAAGGCGGCGACGAAGGCCATCACGCCGAAGCCGATGGCGATCACCACGGCGACTGCGGTGCGGGAACGCTTCACGGGGTGGAACTTCGTGGGCAGCTTGCGCATGACCAGCACCAGCACCACCACGGTCAGGATCTCCACCAGCAGCTGGGTCATGCCGACGTCGATGGCGCCCAGCAGGAAGTACCAGGCCGAGACCATGAAGCCGGCGCCTCCGGCCAGGACCACCGCGGCGGTGCGAGACTTCGAGATGACGGTCCCGATCAGGAAGATCCCCATCAGACCGATCAGCACCCAATCGATCATCTGGGTGTGGCCTTCGGTGAAGTCTCCGAGCTGCGGGGCGGCGACCACGCCGGCTGCGAAGATCGCGGCCAGGAAGATGCCCGGTGCGGTCAGGTGCAGACCGTGCATATCGCTGCGGGTGATGTCCCCGACCCGACGTCCGAATGCGATGGACCCCGTCCGCATCTTCTCCACGACCTCGACGCCGGTCCACGGCACTACGGTGCGCGGGATCAGGTTGTCCATCCGCGCCCGGGCGACGACCGTGATCAGACCGACTCCCATGATGATCACTGAGAGCATCAGATCCACACTGAGGCCGCCCCAGAGGTAGAAATGTGCCTCATAGTCCGAGGTGGAGGCCGACTGGGTGGCTCGAGAGATCAGACCGTCGAAGAGGAACGGGACGAACCCGAGGATCGCGCCGGCTGCCGCCGGCAGCAGCGCGGGCATGAAGAAGGCCGGTGACGCCTCGTGTGCGGCGTCCTCAGCGATGGGCGCGTGGGCGCCGTCGTCGTAGCCGGCGTCCTTCCGGCCCACACCGCGGTATCCGCCGAAGGCTCCCAGCACGATCCGTCCGCAGTAGGCGAAGGTCCCGACGGCGGCCAGCACAGCGATCAGCGTCAGCGTCCAGCTCAGCCCCGCTCCGAAGATGCCGTCCTCCTCCGCGGAGAGGAAGCCCTTGAGCAGGTTCTCCTTGGAGACGAAGCCGAACAGCGGGGGCACACCGGCCATGGACAGGGAGGCGACCAGGGTGACGACGAACGAGACCGGCATGGTCTTGCGCAGACCGTTGAGCTCCCGGATGTCGCGGGTGTGCGACTCGTGCTCGATGATGCCGACCATCATGAACAGGCTGGACTTGAACAGCGCGTGGGCGACCACGTGGATGATGGCCGCCGTGATCGCCGTCGGAGTGCCGATGCCGATGGTGGCCACCAGGAAGCCCAGCTGGGAGACCGTGGAGTAGGCCATGATCTCTTTGATGTCATGGCGCTGCAGCGCGAAGAGCGCACCGATCAGCGCGGTGATCAGACCGGCGGAGATCAGCATGGCCTGCCAGATGACCACGCCTTCGAACACCGGCGCGAAGCGCAGCAGCAGATAGATGCCGGCTTTGACCATGGCCGCGGCGTGCAGATAGGCGGAGACCGGCGCCGGAGCGACCATGGCGTCGGGCAGCCACAGGTGGAAGGGGAACTGGGCCGACTTGGTGAAGGCGGCGAAGGCGATGAGCACGGCCACCACAGCCACGAACGTGCCGTTCTCCTGCCAGACCTCGTGCTGCAGAGCCGCGGAGAGCTGAGTGGTTCCGGTCTCGGCGATGATCCACAGCACCGCAGTCAGCAGACCCAGGCCGCCGGCCATCGTGATCAGCAGAGTGCGCTGAGCCGGAGCGGGCGCCTTGGCGCCGGAGCGGTTGATCAGGAAGAAGGAACAGAGAGTGGTGAACTCCCAGAAGACGAACAGGAGGATGAGGTCATCGGCCATGACCATGCCGGACATGGCGAAGACGAAGAGCAGCATCCAGACGTAGTAGTCCGAGGTCTTCTTCTTGGTGCTGAAGTAGCGGGCCGAGTAGGCCATCACCAGAGCACCGATGAACAGCACCAGCAGCAGGAAGACCATGCCCAGCCCGTCCAGGCGCAGGCCGATGTTCACATCGACAGCCGTGGGGATCCAGGGAAGCGACTCCTCATAGACCTGCCCGTCGATGATCGGGCCGATCCATGGAAGGGTCATGAGACCCAGAGCCGTCAGCGAGACTGCTGCGACCCATCCGGTGTCGCGGCCGAGCACCTGGTGGAAGGACGCGGCGACGGGAACCAGGATCAGGGTGAGGAAGAGCAGCACCATCAAGGTCATCGGTGAACGGTTCCTCCATCAGGTGCGGTATAGGTGGGCGGGCGGAGGCTTCTGCGGCATCACAGCACACGAAGGCTCCGCTGAAGAGCATCCTATGCTCCTGCCGACCAGGCTTCCCGGCACACCGAAAATTGACTATATCGATCGCGATGACGGCCCGGCAATTCGTGCTCAGGCCCTCCGAGGCGGGTTTCAGGCGCCTTCGAAGACGCCGCAGGCGGCACGACCGCCGGCATCCCCTGTGGTGAGGGTCTCATAATCGGGACCCTCCGGAGCATAGCGGTCCGGGACGTTTCCAGCGTTGTCGGCCTGGGCGTGGACGATCACTGCTGAGCCGTCGCCGTCGAGCAGCAGGTCCTCATCCAGGCGGTCACTCATGACTGTCAGATTCCCGGTTCCCTCCTCGGTGATCAGCAGGTTGGGCAGGGCACCGGCGTGGTCAGGGTGGAAGATCTCGGCCTGCTCCTCCGGCTCGACGTCCGGGGGCAGCTCCGGGTCCGTCTCGAGGCCCTCAGGGGCCTCCTCCCCCTCGGCGACGCCGGACTCCTCCTCCGGCTCGCCGGCCAGGTGGGGCCCAGCCGAGAAGAAGTCTCCGACCTGCCCATACTCATCGGCCGACTGGATCTCGCAGAGGCCGGCCTCATGGATGCTGATGCCGCGGAAGCCGGGCTCCATATCGGTGATCTCGGCGTGGAGCTCGACCACGCCCTCTCCCGCCTCAGAGACGATGACGGTCCCGATAGGTGTTCCGGCCTGGTCGGCCAGCTCGGCCTCGGCGATGACCGGTCCGGCGGCTGAGTCCTCGCCGGTCTCCTGGTCCCCCTGGTCCTCGGTGTCGTTCTGCTCAGCGGTGTCCTGTGCGGGATCCTCAGCTTCGGTGCCGTCTCCGCAGGCCGAGAGGGCAAGCATCAGAACGGCGGTCCCGGCCAGCAGCGTGCGGCCTCGCGATGGGTGAATCATAGAGGGAAGCATACCGGCGCTGAGGCTCATCGTCTGATCTCGAACCCGGTGCCGGGCAGCGTCTGCAGCTCTTCCTCCGCGGCCTCACGGGCCTGGACGGAACCGACCTCGGCCGCTCCCGGGCCCTCCTCCGCCCAGCGCAGCAGGGCATCCACAGCGGGACCCTCTCCACCGACCAGCAGTTCCACGGCGCCGTCGTCGGTGTTGCGCACCCAGCCGATCAGACCCAACTCATCGGCCTCCTCCTTGGCCGAGGCCCGGAAGGCGACCCCCTGGACGCGACCGGTGATGCGGGCGAACGTTCCTGTGCGGATGCCGGGACGGCCGGCGTCGCTGATCTCTGCCATGGGCCCAGTGAACCACCCTTGCGGAGGAGCCTGCACCTGTTAGTGTCCTGGTGGGCGGCCCCGTGCCGCCGTCACATGACTGATCCATGAGATACAGAACCAACCAAGGGCAGAACAGAACAAGGAGGGTATACAGCGTGACGACGACGATCCAGGCTGTGGACGATCTCTATCCCACTCGCCAGAACACATCGGATGTCATCCCCCGCCGCGACCCGGTGGTGCATGGAACCCCAGAGGACGGCCCCTTCGACGCAGAGACTTTGCGCAGCTTCGAGGAGAAGGGCTACCTGAGCATCGACCAGCTCATCACTCCGGAGGAGCTGCAGCTCTTCAAGGACGAGCTCAAGCGCCTGGCCGAGGATCCCGCTGTGAAGCAGGACGAGCGGACTGTGGTCGAATCGAAGTCCGATGAGGTCCGCTCCATCTTCGACATCCACCGCAGCAACGAGATCTTCTCCCGGATCGCCAACGATCCGCGTGTGGTGGACCGGGCCCGGCAGATCCTGGGCTCGGAGGTGTACATCCATCAGAGCCGCATCAACTACAAGCCGGGCTTCGTGGGCAAGGACTTCACCTGGCACTCGGACTTCGAGACCTGGCACGCCGAGGACGGCATGCCCACACCTCGGGCAGTGTCGATCTCCATCTCCCTGACCGACAACTACTCCTTCAACGGGCCGCTGATGATCATGCCCGGATCGCATCAGCACTACATCAGTGCCGTGGGCGAGACCCCGGAGGACAACCACAAGCAGTCGCTGGTCATGCAGGGTGCCGGCGTGCCTGACCCGACGATCCTGACCGAGTTCGCCGACCGGTTCGGCATCGACGTGTTGGAGGGCCCGGCCGGCGGCGCCGTCATGTTCGACAGCAACTGCATGCACGCCTCCAACGGCAATGTGACCCCGTTCTCCCGGTCCAATGTCTTCATCGTCTACAACTCGGTGGAGAACACTCCGGTGGAGCCCTTCGCGGCGCCGTCTCCGCGCCCGGACTTCCTGGGCAGCCGGGACTTCACCCCGGCCGGGCGCTGAGGCAGCTCGCCCGAGCCCCTAGGGCTGCGGCGGCCCGTCCAGTCGTGGGCGGGCCGCCGCAGCCATCTCAGCGGGAGGGCTTCATAGTCCTCAGAGATGGGGCCGCTGAAGCGCGATGACCGCATCCATATCGTCATCGGGGGCCAGGCGATTCCGGTCCTGGGCACCACAGGCGGTGCAGCGATGGATGAGGATGTAGCCCTTCTTCCCGGAGTGGTCGACGCCGATCGGCTCCATCTCAGCCCCGCATTCGGCCGCCCGGTCCCCCGGCATGATGTCGACGTGCCGTGACCAGAGACAGCGCGGACAGTGGTTCCTGTAGCTGCCGGCACTGTGCTTGGGGATGCTCCGGCGGCAGTGGATGCACTCGAAGCCGGTGTTCTCCTGCTCCCGAGTGGTGGGTGAGTAGCTCACGACTCTGTGTTCTGGAGAGATGCTGAGTTCTGAGCGGTGGCCGAGTGATAGAGGCAGACCACCGCGGCGGTGGCCACGTTCAGCGATTCGGCACGGCCATAGAGCGGGATGGAGATCCGCTGATCGGCGTGGGTCTTCTCCTCCTCGGAGAGACCGTGGGCCTCATTGCCGAAGAGCCAGACCGTGGACTTCTGCGGCTGCTCGAGGGCGGGAAGCTCTGTCTCGGCCTCTCCGTCGGCGGCGAGGATCTGTGCGCCCTGGTCGCGGACGGTCTCGAGGAAGTGCTCCAGCTCTGTTCCGGGCCGGATGGGCAGATGGAAGTGAGAGCCTGCCGCGGAGCGGACCACTTTGGGAGCCCAGGGATCCGAACTGCCCGGGGTGAGCACGACGGCGTCGGCACCGGCGGCGTCGGCGGCACGGATGATGGTGCCGGCGTTGCCGGGATCCTGGACACCGAGCAGCGCGGCGCCCAGATGCAGCTGCGGAAGCTGCTGCCCCGGCTGCGGGATGGTGCAAGCCGCCACCATGCCCTGGGAGGTCTCGGCGTCGCCCATGGCGCGCAGCACCTCCGGGGTGGCCTCACGCAGGAAGATCCGCGCCCGGCGAGGCAGATCCTGCTCCGGATCGAAGAGCACGCCGCGGACCCGGTCCAGCAGCGCCTCCACCTCGGTGTGGCGGCTGAGCGCATCCGGATCGAAGTAGAGCGCATCCAGGTGAGGCAGCTCCTGGGTGTCCTCCTTCTCCCCGCGGGGCTCCTGCTCCCAGCGGCGCAGCCACAGGGCCAGCGCCTCACGCACCGGCTGGGGGCCTTCGGCCAGGAAGAGCCCCTGCTTGCGGCGTCCGGCCCGGGAGGCGAGAGAGGCGACCTTCTTGACCCGGTCGGCGGTCGGATTGCTCAGCACATGTTCGTCAGTCACGGGGACCATTCTCCCTCATGCACAGATTCACGGTGGACGGGCGCCCACGCGTCGCATGGGCATGTTCCTCAGCTGTGTGGGCGCTTTGAGGCGTTCTCAGCCGGCGTCGTGGGTTCAGAGCACCTCGAGCTGCCCACACCAACGGGCCCGGACAAACGGGGTCCGCACAAACGCGCCCATACAACGACGACGGCGCCCGCTCCCTGTGTAGGGAACGGGCGCCGTCAGAGCACCTGCTAGAGGCTGCGGATCACGCGGCGGCCTTGGGGGCGTTCACGTCCTCCGGCAGACCCTGGCGAGCGGTCTCCACCAGTGCCTTGAAGGCAGCGGCGTCGGAGACGGCCAGCTCGGCCAGCATGCGGCGGTCGACCTCGACCCCAGCGCCCTTGAGGCCCTGGATGAAGCGGTTGTAGGTCATGCCGTTGGCGCGTGCGGCAGCGTTGATGCGCTGGATCCACAGGCGACGGAAATCGCCCTTGCGCTTCTTCCGGTGCTGGTAGTTGTAGGTGAAGCTGTGGAGCAGCTGCTCCTTAGCCTTGCGGTACAGGCGGGAGCGCTGTCCGCGGTAGCCGGAGGCCCGGTCGAGGACCTTGCGGCGCTTCTTGTGGGCGTTGACCGCCCTCTTCACTCGTGCCATCTGTTATCTCCTGTGAGTTCTGAAGTCTTCGCGATGTTCCGTGCTGGTGCTCAGAGGCCCAGCATGCGCTTGATGCGCTTTTCGTCAGCCTTGGTGACGATGCGGTCACCGGCCAGACGGCGGGTCAGGCGGGAAGACTTGTGCTCCAGGTAGTGGCGGCGGTTGGCCTGCTGGCGCTTGATCTGGCCGGAACCGGTGATCTTGAAGCGCTTCTTGGCCCCGCTGTGGGTCTTCATCTTCGGCATAGCGCCGTTCTCCTTACATCGTACGGACCTGCAACACCTGGGAACCGGCACCCTCCAGGAGAGCGTCGGCGGTGCAGAGGTGGACCGCTCACCAGGCACGACACCCGGTGGGATCCCTTTTCATAGGTCTGCGACGCACCCGCAGGGGGCACGTCGCAGCAAACCCAGCAGACAAGTCTACCAGGTCCTTCGCCGAGCTGTTCGGACAGAGCCTGCTCCGCCCGAACAGATCAGAGGTTCTTGAGCTCGTCCGGAAGATAGTCCGCCATCGAGTTGGACAGCGGCTTCACGTCCTTCTGATCGGTGGAGACCCGCTCCTGACGCTCCTGCGTCTTTCGAGCACGGCCCTCACGCTTGGCCTTGGCACGAGCCTTGTTCTCCTCGTTGTCCAGGGCCTCGTCATCGGGAGCCTCGTTGCGAGCCTGCGCCTTGGTCTTCAGCGGGCCGACCACCATGACCATGTGGCGGCCGTCCTGGCGCGGGTTGGACTCGACCTGGCCGAGGTCCTCCACGTCCTGGGCGAAGCGCTGGAGCAGGCGGACGCCCATCTCCGGACGCTGCTGCTCACGGCCGCGGAACTGGATCATGGCCTTGACCTTGTCACCGGCTTCGAGGAAGCGGCGAGCGTGCCCGACCTTGGTCTCGTAGTCGTGGTCGTCGATCTTGAGACGGAAGCGGACTTCCTTCAGCTGAGTGCTGGTCTGGTTCTTCCGCGACTCGCGGGCCTTCACCGCAGCCTCGTACTTCCACTTGCCGAAGTCCATCAGCTTGCAGACCGGCGGTTTCGCGTTCGGCGCCACCTCGACCAGGTCAAGATCGGCCTCCGAGGCGAGCCTCAGGGCGTCTTCGATTCTGACGATGCCGACCTGTTCCCCCTGCGGGCCGACGAGGCGGACCTCCGGTACACGGATCCGGTTGTTGATGCGTGGTTCGCTGATCTGTCTAACTCCTGTGTGTGGACTGCTGTGAAGTAAGTGTGCGCACGTTTAGCGTGCGCTCAAAGACTGTGACAAGCTTACCAGCATGCAGAACGAAGATCTCCCCCCGGCGGCCGATCAGACCGCGCGTGACATCGCAGAGGTTCCCGCGGTCGAACTGATCAACACTGTCGCAGTTCACCTGATGAGTGCAGCGGCAGTGAAGACGGGGCTGGCCGATGACACCCGCGCCGACGAACTGAAGGACCTGGACGAGGCCCGAAAGCTGATCACCGCGCTGGCCGGTCTGATCACTGCCGCCGCCCCGGAGGTCGGCTCCACCCATGCCGCTCCCCTGCGCGACGGGCTGCGATCCCTGCAGCTGGCCTTCCGCGAAGAATCCCTGGTTCCGGACGAACCCGGCAAGGGCCCCGGCGAGAAGTGGACCGGCCCGGTCAACTGAAAGGCAGACCGGACGCCGCAGAGCACGGACCGGTCCGGTCGACTGAGCCCGGCCGCCCCCAGCGGCGGTCGAAGGATGGCTGGGCAGACTCATCTGCCCAGCCGCTTCTCATCTGTCCAGCCATTCCTGCGTGGGACGCACGAAGAGCAGGACCAGGGCGGCTGCGGCCGGCAGCAGCAGGGTCAGCCCCACTCCCACAGCTCCCCCGGAGAGGAAGCTGAAGGAGATCACCACCACCATGAACTCCAGCACCATCGCTGGAGTCCTGGCACCGCCTGCTCCCATGAAGATGCGGAACCCCAGGATCATCAGGACCGCGCCGAGAAGCGCGTAGAGCACCACCAGCGCCACCACACCCACAGCGTCCAGAAGAGCCTCATCGGAGCTCAGCGCCGACGCCACGGTGTACCAGAGCACCGCCAGGCCCTGGACGAAGAGGATCAGGAATATGATCCACACCGGCAGCGGCCGCGGACGGGCCTGGGTGAACGGACGGCGCTTCTGCGGACCATGGAAGTCCGGCTGCAGGTTCTCAGAGTCACGGGCCATGGGTGACATTCTCCCTTAACACGCCGGCCGTCATCTCATGCCGTAGGCTGGAGCACATCGCCACAGATCGAGGGCTGATGGAAGGAACCCTGGGACTGGACACGACCACACGACTCCGCTGGGGCGCGGCCATGCTCAGCGTCTCTGCCCTGATGCTCACCGCCTGCAGCGACGACTCCGAGGACGCACCTGCCGCAGATGCTCCCGGCGAGGAGACCCAAGACGCGCAGGGCGACGCCGCCGAGACCGGCGCTGCCGCGCTGAGCGAGGAGGAGATCGCTGAGCTGCTCCTCACCGAGGACGAGCTGCCGGTCGAGGTGGAGGAGTTCCGGGCCGAGGAGACTGTCTCCGGCGACGAGGCGATGCCCATGTCAGGGGCCGACGTCGAGACCTGCGATGAGCTGGCCGAGGCGATGGCGGACCCGGCGGCTTTGGAAGAGGACACCGCGGACGACGACGTCGACACTGCCGACGGCTACGCCATCATCCAGGAGTGCGAGGGTGAGGCCTTCACCCAGGAGGACGAGGAGACGGGCACCTCCAGTGAGTACAGCTTCGAACACCTCGACCACGGGGAATGGGAGGGCTTGGCGCTGTCGATGGCCACGGAGGCTGCAGGCCAGTCCATCGAGACCGAGCTCAGCGCACTGACCCACCAGAACGGCGCCGACACTCTGTTCATCACCGCAGTGGGCGAAGGCCAGGAGCACCTCGAAGAGACGGCCGACCTGCAGCTGGAGAAGTACGAGGCCGGCCACTGAGGCGGTTCGGCTGAACTCTCTCAGACGCCTCTCATGTTCTGCTCCCAGACTGGGACCTACCATCAGAGCAGCCGTGTTGTGAGGAGACATCCGTGAGCAGGCAGACCACATGGGTGGTGACCGGAGCGCTGGGGCTGGTCAGCATCGGCGCCGGAACCGCCCTGGCGACCACCCTCTCCGACGCTGAGGACCGAGTGGACCTGGGACCCGCCGTCGAAGTCTCCACGCGCTCTTCGGAATCCCCCGCCGCCGCTCCGGAGGAGACAGCGGCCGAGGGCGAGGACGCGGACGCCGGTCAGGGTGCGGACGAGACCGAAGCAGAGAGCGCAGCGCCCGCCTCCGAGGATGAGCCGGCGGAGGACCCGAGGCACTCGTCGCCCCAGCCGACGGAGGAAACTCCCGACCAGGCCCCGGAAGAGACCTACGAGGCGCCGGAAGAGACCTACGAGGCCCCGTCCTCCCAGCAGCCTGTGGCACCGCCGCCGGCGGTCAGCTATGACACTCCGCCCACTCCCGAGACCTGGTCCGCGCCCACCGCAGAGACCTGGTCCGCACCCAGCGTCGACACCTGATCAATCAGCCGCGACGACGCCAGGTCCGCTGCGCGGCAGCCAGAGGGCGAAGGTCGACCCCTTCCCCACCTCAGAAGTGCAGCGAACCTCTCCCCCGTGGGCCTGGGCGATGGCTGCCACGATCGGAAGCCCCAGCCCTGCCCCGGGCTTGGACGGCTCAGCCCGTCCGAAGCGTTCGAAGATCCTCTCCCGGTCCTCTTCCCGGATGCCGGGTCCCTCGTCTCGGACCCAGAGATCGATCCCGTCTCCGACCGCCCTGGAGCCCATCACGATCGTTGAGCCGGGCCCTGAGAACTTCACAGCGTTGGCCGCCAGCTGCAGCACCGCCTGGGTGACGCGCTGACGATCCACCACGACCGGCCCCCGCGCGTGGGACTCAAAGGAGAAGGAACGTCCACCCAGCCCCGTGACCTTCTCGAAGATCTCTTCGGTCAGGGCCTCCGCGTCAGTGGGCCCTGGTCGCAGGAACTGCGGATGCTCGGCTGTGGCCAACGTGAGGAGATCATCGATCACGCGATTCATCCTGTGGACCTCGTCCAGGGTCAGATCACGAGCCTCCCGGACGTCGGCCTCGTCGGCGGTGTCCATCACCTGCAGGTGGCCGCTGATCACGGTCAGCGGCGTGCGCAGTTCGTGGCTGACGTCGTTGACCAGCTGCCGCTGCGCGGCGAAGGCACCGTCGAGGCGCTCGAGCATCTCGTTGACGGATCGGGTCATCTCAGCAAGGTCGTCCTCGCCGGTGACAGGGATCCGTTCGGAGAGGTCCTCACGCCCGATCCTCCGCGCCGAATCGGCCAGAACCCGGACTGGTCGCAGCAGGCGGCCGGCCACGGCCCACCCGACGAGGGCCACCACGCCCAGGGAGCCGGCGGAGACGGCCGCGTAGACCCAGAAGATCTCGGAGAAGGCACGCTTCTCGGCGTCGAGGTCATAGGCCAACGCCAGAGCCGCCTGCTCTCCCCCGTCCTGACCGTCATGGGCCGGGATCACTGCCACCCGATAGGTGGTCTGCGCCGTCTGAAGGGTCTCCAACACGGGCTCGTCCTGGTCCGTCAACGGGCGCAGATGGTTCTCGAACTCCGGATCGGCCCGGAGGTCCAGCGGCGCCACCGACGAGGTGTAGACGATCCGTCCGTCCACGATTCCGAGCACTCCGCCGTTGCTTCCGGGGACCTGACGCCCGGTGGCCACGCGCACCAGGTCAGTGGGCG
This sequence comes from Nesterenkonia lacusekhoensis, assembly GCF_017876395.1. Classification (NCBI taxonomy): domain Bacteria; kingdom Bacillati; phylum Actinomycetota; class Actinomycetes; order Micrococcales; family Micrococcaceae; genus Nesterenkonia; species Nesterenkonia lacusekhoensis. The sequence continues at coordinate 1,760,021 of NZ_JAGINX010000001.1, forward strand.
AGCCCAAGGGCTCGCCGGTGGCGGGGTCGACGCCGGATTCGGCCAGCAGGCGGAACTCTTCGGCTGAAGCACGCAACTCGTCATCCACCCGGGCCTCCACGCGCAGGTCCTGAATGAGATAGGCGGTATATCCGGCGGTGAACATCGCCAGCGCCGCCAGGCCGATGACAGCGGTCAGGATCCATCCTCGAACGGTGAAGAGCCGCCACCCGCGGCGAAACTTCGTGCGCGTCATCTGCTCAGTCTCCCACGGCTGCCTGAGCACGCCGCCGGGGCGCAGGCGGAGCATAATGGACACGATGGAGGATCCACATCGGCCGCTGCGCGAGGAGCAGGCAGGAGAACTGCTGCGCCTTGCCCTGCAGGCCTCCGGCCTGGAGCTGGGCACGTGGCGGCGCACCCACCTGTTCGAACGCCCCGGCGCAGAGGCCTCCGCGATCTTCCAGGTCTCACCCCACCACCCGGGAGATCCCGCGGCTGACCCTGTGACCCTCCATCTGGTCGCCAGCACAGTGGAGCTCTCCGCTCAGCAGCGCCGTGCCTCAGGGGCGGTGCGCCTGGACCCCGGGGCAGAGCTCCCCTACGGGGCCGGAGGCCCGGCCCCGGTCCACCTCTGGGCCCATCCGGCTGATCCGGAGCTTCCCGGACTGAGATCGGCCTGTGACCCCGAGCGTCTGGCGCAGCGGATCAGCTCCTGGCGAGGAACTCCGGTGGCAGTCGAGGAGCTGCAGATGCTCGTGCTGCGCCCACTCCGACGGGCCGTCCTGCGTGCGCAGGTCAGACCCGTCTCTCCCGCTCCAGGCAGAGGCCGGGACGCAGAGACCGTGTATGTGAAGGTCATGCGACCTGAGCGGGTTGAGAACCAGCTCAGACGCCACCGGCTGCTGGCCTGCGCTCCGGCGGCCTACGATCTGGGAGAAGGCATCCTGATGGTCGAACAGGCTGCCGGACGTCCCCTCACCGAGCACCTGCACCGTCCGGGGACCCGTTCCGACACTGCCGCAGAGAGCCTCGACGGACTGTCCGCGGACCAGCTCACGGCTCCGTTGGAGGCACTCTGGGCTGAAGACCTGTGGCAGGGGGTCCGCGAGCTGCCGCGCAGGAGGACCCAGGCTGAGCGGCTGGAGGACTATGCCGCCGTCGCTGTGCGTTCAGGAGCTGACCCGGACCGCGTGCGACGGCTGGTCCGTCGCATCCGGGATCGATTGCAGAGCGAACCGGGTCCGATGGTGCCCACCCACGGGGACTTCCATCCGGGCAACATCTTCGCCGCCGTGCGCCGGGATGGCCCCGGGCGGCCGAGCCTCTCCCCCACCGCACTGATCGACGTGGACTCCTTGGGGCCCGGATACCGAGCCGACGATCTGGCCTGCCTGGTCGCCCACCTGCTGACTCTGCCCACTCTGGACCCCGAGGGCTATGCCTCGGTACCACAGGTGACCGACGCCATCTGGACACAGGCTGTGACGCGGCCGGACTGCGGCGATCTGGGAGCTCGGGTCGCTGGGGTGTTGCTCTCCCTGCTTCCCTCCGCGCACACTGGAGACCGCCGTTCCAGGTGGTTGGAACTGGCTGAAAAGCGCGTTGATCAATGTGACTAATACCATGCTGTTCGGGCAGTATTTCTTAGTTATGGACTCTTGTTTGCATGTCGTTAACATGTCAGCCTTGATTACGAAGAAATTCGCGGACGGCCTCTTGCTCCTGAAGACACGCCGTCACGAGTTGCCCACCCAAGCTCTGAGTGACCCTGATGAGGCATGCCTCCCTCCGGGTTGAGGACCGCATCGCAGCTCAGAACCCGAGTCGCGCCTCTCCGGCGCACAAGGAGTAGTGATCGCCATGGATTGGCGCAGTCGAGCAGAATGCCTGGACAAGGACCCCGAACTCTTCTTCCCCGTCGGCAACACGGGCCCCGCTCTGCTTCAGATCGAAGAGGCCAAGAGCGTCTGCCGCCGCTGCCCCGTGATGGACACCTGCCTGCAGTGGGCTCTGGAGACCGGCCAGGACTCCGGCGTCTGGGGCGGCATGAGCGAGGATGAGCGTCGTGCCCTGAAGCGGCGTGCCGCGCGGGCTCGCCGAGCCAGCTGAGCTCAGCAGCGCACCAGCCCTGACTCCCTGATCAGGGAGCGATGATGGGGGCCCGGAGGATGACCCGGGTCCCCATTTTCGTGTCTTCTGCCGTCTTCCACTCGATGGAACCGGACAGCTCTCCGCGCACCAGGGTCTGGACGATCTGCAGCCCCAGGCCGGGCTCCCACTGGTCGTCAGGCAGCCCGACGCCGTCGTCGAGCACCTCCAGATCCAGACGCTGGCGCCCAGCGGCGTCGGTATGACGGTGCACCGAGGTCTTGACCGTCAGCGCGCTGCGCTCCTGGTCCCCCTGCCCGAACCCGTGCTCCACCGCGTTGGCGACGATCTCGGTGATGACCAGGGCCAAGGGGGTCACCATGTCCGGGGGAAGCTGGCCGAAGCTTCCCTCCAGCTCGGTGACCACCTGACGGTCGGACTGCGCCATCTCTGCGGCCAGCCGCAGCTGCCGACGCATGAGCTCGTCCACATCCACACTCTCCGCCAATCCCTGGGAGAGAGAGTCATGGACCATCGCAATGGTCTCCACGCGGCGCATAGCCCGCTCCAGGCCGTGCCGGCCCTCCGAGGAGTCCATGCGGCGGGACTGCATGCGCAGCAGAGCCGAGACCGTCTGGAGATTGTTCTTCACCCGGTGGTGGATCTCCTTGATGGTGGCGTCCTTGGACATCAGCTGCTTGTCCCGGCGCCGCAGCTCGGTGACATCACGGCAGAGCACCAGAGCCGCGAAGCGCTCCTCGCCGCGGTAGAGCGGGATCGACCGCAGGGTGACAGTGGCGCCGTGAGCTTCGAGCTCAGCCCGCATGGCCCGCTTGCCGGTGAGCATCAGCGGCTGGGACTCATCGACGGCGACGCCGGTGGCCCGCTGCAGCTCCGCTCCGATGCTCGCCAGAGAGCGTCCCTCCAGCGCATCGGAGACTCCCAGCCGCAGAAGAGCCGAGACGGCATTGGGGCTGGCGAAGGTGATCTCACCATCACTGTCCAGGCGCAGCAGGCCGTCACCGACGCGCGGCGCGCCGCTGTAGCCGGTGAACTCCTGCGCAGTGTCCGGCCACCGTCCCGCAGAGACCATGGCGAGCAGCTCTTCGGCGCAGCGGCGGTAGGTCAGCTCCAGCCGAGAAGGGGTGCGCAGCGCCGCGACGGAGAAGTGCAGAGTGATGACCGCCAGAGTGCGCCCCGAGCGCACCAGCGGCACCGCCTGGACACGCATCCTGGCCGGAGAGGGCTGGCCCTGATCCGAGGAGTTGGTGACAACCTGGGCTGACCAGGCTCGCTCCACCATCGGTTTGAGGTCGGCCCGGATGCGGTCTCCGACCACATCGCGATGGACCAGCGTCTGCGTGGTGGACGGCCGCGCCTGCGCCAGAGCGATGAACGACCGTTCCTCGGCGGAGACGAAGCCCTCCTCCGTGCTGGGGAACCAGAGGACCAGATCAGAGAAGGCCAGATCAGAGAGCAGCTGCCAGTCCCCCACCAGAGCGTGGACCCATTCGACGTCCCGCTCGGAGATGTGCCGGTGCCCCGTCAGGGGTTCTTCGTAGATCGCCATCAGGTTCCCTCTTCGTTCCTCAGGATCCGACGAGTCCGCGCAGGTGGCGCAGCAGCACCGTCAGCGAGGCGATGTTGTCGGCGTCGAGCTCATCCACTTCGGCCATCAGACGCTCAGCGCGGTCCAGCTTGGCGTGGCTGGCCTGCTTCCATTCCTCCAGCCGCTGGCCCGGGTCCCCCGGCTCAGTGGTGCGCAGCACCGACTCGGTGATCTCACGGACCGCATAGTAGAGCTCATCCCGCTGGGCGCCGCGGGCCAATGCCTGCCATTTGTCCAGCCGGGAGAGGCGAGTGATGCGGTCGAGCAAGCTGTCCACCTGGAACTCCGCATAGACCGCGTAATAGACGCCGGCCACCTCATCGGCCGGGCAGTCGTGCTCGCGGGCGAGCAGGGCGATGTCCAACAGGGAGAAGGCCTCGAAGAGCTCCGAGACCCAGGAGGCCAGCTGGTCGTCCATCCCCGCGGCCAGCGCCTCCTCCCGCTTGGACTCCACGCGGGCGCGATCGGCCCCGCGCAGGTGTTCGGCGAGATTGCCGTAGAGCGAGGAGATGTGGGCGGAGAAGGTCTCCACGTCCTGGCGGACCGTGGTCCCGCGTGCGGATTCGCTGCCGGCGGCCGTATGACTGACCACCCAGCGGACTGCGCGGTCGAGCAGCCGGCGCATGTCCAGGTAGATCAGCGCCCAGCGGTCCCGCGGGAAGGAGACCGGCAGGTCCCGCATGGCCGCGTCGAACTCATCGAGGCGGAACAGCTCCCGGACCACGACGAAGGCACGGACCACCTGCTCCTCTGCGGCGAAGGTCTCCTCCATGGCGCGGAAGACGAAGGCCGCTCCGCCCATGTTGATGACGTCGTTGGCCACCACATTGGCGATGATCTCGCGCTGCAGCGGATGCCAGGGCAGCTGCTCGGCGAAGCGGTCGGTGAGCTGACCGGGGAAGTAGCCCTCCAACGTGGTGGTGAACCATTCGTCGTCGGGCAGAGCCGAGTCCACCAGCGCTACCTTGAGCTGAATCTTGGCGTAGGCGGTCAGCACCGCCAGCTCCGGAGCGGTCAGGGTCCGCTCGCCGGCCTCGTGCCGCCGCTCCAGCTCAGTCTCAGTGGGCAGCACCTCCAGCTCGCGGTCCAGCCCTGCGCTCTCCTCCAGCCACCGCATCAGACGCTTGAAGCTCGGCGACCATTCGCCCAGCCGCTGGCGCTCCGTCAGCAGCAGCACGTTCTGATCCTTGTTGGTCTGCAGGACATGCTGGGCGACGTCCTCAGTCATCGACTTCAGCAGCTCTGTGCGCTCCTCCTCCGGCAGGTGACCGGAAGTGATCAGCTGATCCAGCATGATCTTGATGTTGACCTCGTGGTCCGAGGAGTCGACGCCGGCGGAGTTGTCGATCGCATCGGTGTTGAGCAGCACGCCATGCTGGGCGGCCTCGATGCGACCGGCCTGGGTGAGACCCAGGTTGCCTCCCTCTCCGACGACCTTGGCCCGCAGCTGGCGACCGTCGACACGGATGGCGTTGTTGGCCCGGTCTCCGACCTCCTCATGGGACTCCTCGGAGGATTTCACATACGTTCCGATGCCGCCGTTGTAGAACAGATCCACCGGCGAGCGCAGCACGGCGTTGAGCAGCTCCGGCGGTGACATCGCCTCGGTACCCTCGGGCAGGTCGAAGCGCCGACGCATCTGTGGAGTGATCTCGATGCTCTTGGCTGTCCGTGAGAAGACCCCGCCGCCTTCGGAGATGAGGCTGGTGTCATAGGCGTCCCAGCCGGAGCGGGATGCGGTGAAGAGCCGCTGGCGCTCGGCGTAGGAGGCAGCGGCGTCGGGATCCGGATCGATGAAGATGTGCAGGTGGTTGAACGCTGCGACCAGACGGATGTGCTCGGAGAGCAGCATGCCGTTGCCGAAGACATCGCCGCCCATGTCTCCCACGGCCACCACGGTGAACTCTTCGTTCTGGGTGTCGATGCCCAGCTCGGCGAAGTGAGACTTCACCGACTCCCAGGCGCCCCGAGCAGTGATGCCCATGGCCTTGTGGTCATAGCCCACCGAACCGCCGGAGGCGAAGGCGTCACCCAGCCAGTGGCCGTACTCCAAGCTGATGGCGTTGGCCGTGTCGGAGAAGGTGGCGGTCCCTTTGTCCGCGGCGACCACCAGGTAGGCATCGTCGCCGTCGTGCCGGACCACATCCCGGGGAGGGACGATCTGGATCGCGCCGTCCTGCTGTGCTCCTTCGTCGCCCGACGCGCCCTCCGGGTTCTGCGGATCCCGGGTCACCTGTTGGTCGGTGATGTCCAGCAGGCCACGGATGAAGATCTGGTACGCCGCCCGGCCGGCCTCGAACCAGGCTCCTCTGTCCTGGGCGGGGTCCGGCAGCTGTTTGGCGTAGAACCCTCCCTTGGCGCCGGAGGGGACGATCACAGAGTTCTTGACCATCTGAGCCTTAACCAGCCCGAGGACCTCTGTGCGGAAATCCTCCTGCCGGTCCGACCAGCGCAGACCGCCGCGGGCGACCTTGTCGAAGCGCAGATGAACCCCCTCGACCTGCGGCGAGTAGACCCACACCTCATGAGCGGGACGCGGCTGGGGCGCGGCGTCGATGGTGGCGGGGGTCAGCTTCAGAGAGAGCCATCCGTGGCCCTGATAGGCATTGGTGCGCTGAGTGGATTCGATGAGGTTCAGGAACGTGGAGAGCACCCGGTCGGCGTCCAGGGTGGGCACAGCTTCCAGCGCGTCCTTCACCGCAGTGCGGGCCTGTTCCATGGCGGCGGCGCGGTCCTGCCCCTCCTCCAGCTCTGGGCTGGGATCGAAACGCACCCGGAAGCAGGAGATCAGCGCGCGGGTGACCTCGGGGTTCTGCAGAAGTGCCTCGGCCAGGAAGTCGTAGGAATGCGAGATGCCCAGCTGGCGCATGTAGTGGGCATAGGCACGCAGCACGATGACGTCATGGATGCCCAGGCCCAGGCGCAGGACCAGCCGGGAGAAGATGTCCGACTCTGCGGTTCCGGCCAGCACAGCGGTGTAGGCCTCACGGAAGAGATCGATGGTGGTGTGCGGATCCACGCCTTCCGAATAGCACAGGCCCAAGTCATAGAGGTGGAAGGTTGTGCCGTCCGCGCAGCTGAGCACATAGGAGCGCTCGTCCAGGATGGAGAGCCCGAAGTCATCGAGCACCGGCAGAGTCTCACTGAGCGTCTTGGGCTCGGTCAGGTACAGCTTGACCCGCATGTGGGCGACGTCGCCTGGCTGCTGAGGCGGGTAGAACTGCATCCGCGGCACCGGGGAGCCGTTGGGCGTACGCTGCTGAGCGCCCTGGCCTTCCAACATCTCGAACTGGGCGATGTCTCCGAGGGCATCCGGGATCTCATAGAGGACGCGGTAGTCGTCCGGAAAGGCCTCTCCCCACCGTGCGGCGATACGTTGGGCGGCATCGGCCGAGTAACGATCCTGGGCCTCCTGCGCAATGCCCTCGGACCATGATCGGATGGTCCGCTCCAGCCGGCGCTGCAGTTCATCCTCGGAGATCTCCATGGCCCCGCTGTGCTCGTCCTGGCGCAGGCGGATGCGGAAGAAGACACGAGCCAGGACCGACTCGGTCAGCCGAACATTGAAGTCGATGGAGTCGGCGTCGATGAAACGCATCAGCTCCTGCTCGACGCGGCGCCGGACCGCAGTGTTGTAGCGGTCCCTGGGCAGGTAGACCAGTGCGGTCATGAACCGGCCGTAGAGGTCCTTGCGCAGGAAGAGCTTGATCCGCCGGCGCTCCTGCAGCTGAAGGATCTGCCAGGCGATCTCTTCGATCTCCTCGATAGACATCTGCAGCAGCTCATTGCGCGGATAGGTCTCCAGGATCTGCAGCAGATCGGAGCCGGAGTGGGAGTCTGCGGAGAAGCCGGAGCGCTCCAGCAGCTGCCTGGCACGGTGGCGCAGCAGGGGAATGTTGATGATGGACTGGGTGTAGGCGCTCTGGCTGAAGAGTCCGACGAACCGCCGCTCGCCCCGCACAGAGCCGTCCGGCCCGTAGGTCTTCACCGCGACATAGTCCATATAGGTGCGACGCCGGACGGTGGAGCGGGCGTTGGCCTTGGTGATCACCAGACCGTTGCGCTCCTCTGGGCGGCGCCCCGGGGCCGCTGCGACACTCTCGGCGGCACGCTCCAGCGCGCCCTGGCCACTGCGTTCGGCCAGCACGCCGAGTCCCGTTCCGGCGACCGGTTCCCAGCTGCCGGAGGGATCCTCGGCGGTGGAGAACTCATATTCCCTGTAGCCCAGGAAGAGGAAGTTCCCGTCGGCCATCCAGTCCAGCAGGTCGGCGGCTTCGTCGGAGTCGACCAGGTCTTCAGCCTCACGGAGCAGGCCGGCGGCCCCGCGGGACCGGGCGGCCATGCGCTCTTGGTCCCGGTGGCTGCTCTTGACGTCTTCGAGCACCCGGTAGAGCCCCTCCACCACCTGGGCGGAGGCCTGTTCGTCCAGCTCCTGGTCCAGCTCGACGGCGATCCAAGATTCCAGAGCCGTGCGGTTCTCATCGGCGAGCAGTGCTGAGATGTCGGGGAGGGTCTGAGTATCGCCTGAGGAGAGGCCTCGCTCCGGAGCGGGGACGGATTTCACGGCCAGCAGCGAACGGGTGTCCCGGCTGCGGCTGGTCAGCAGCACCGGGTGGACCACCAGGGACATCGCATAACCGTTGCGGGTGACCTCTGCAGTGACCGAGTCCACCAGGTAGGGCATGTCGTCGGTGACCACGAGCACGATGCTGCGCCGACCGACGGTGACCACGGCGGCTCGCGGCTCCGAGGAGGTGCGGGAGGCCGCCAGCTCCACGTGTGCACGGACTCGTTCGACCTGCTCCTGGCCGCTGACGGACCAGAGGTCCTCCCGGGCGATATGCGCGTAGTACGCCTCTGTCAGATCATCCAGGCTGTCATCATCGGCAGTCCATAGAGTCTTTTCACCGGGCATGTGCGCCTGCTCTTTCCGCATCGAAACCTGCTGCTGCTTCTGCTCTCTCAGCCTAACGCGGATTCGCGCTTCCGCAGGCTCAGACGCCGCCGTCTTCTGGTCCGCACGTCCACTCCGGCCAGTGCGGCGATGCCGCGCCGCAGCTCGGAATCCGGCGCCGCCTCAGCCAGCGTCTGACCCTTCAGCAGAGCGGCATCGCAGGACTCCACATCCCACGGGAGGAAGGCCGGGTCCCCGCCCTCGGGGCCGAAGCGCCGCCAGGTGCTGCGCAGCTGCTCCTGGGGCGAGCGCCCGACGACGCCGCGGCGGACTTTGGTGATCAGGGCTGCAGCCGCGGGGGCCTCCGGAACCTCATGACGGATGTCTTCCAGCGCTTTGACCAACCGCGGGAAACCGACCGGGTCACAGGTGCCCAGCGCCAGGAGACGATCGGCCTCCTGCAGGGCACAGACCGTCGCGGCATGGCGCTGCGGAGCCGCGGTGTCATAGGTCAGTTCCTCGTCCTGCTCGACGGAGGCGGAGACATCCACGATGACATAGGGGTATTCGTTCCTCGCCAGCTGCAGCACTTCGCGCAGCGCGCGGCTGCGCAGCTCCGGCCACCGGCTGGCTCGAGGCAGACCGGTGAGCAGGTGCATGCGGCTTCCTCGGACCTCGGCGACAGTGCTGGCCCGCCTCAGTCGGGCCGCGTCGAGACGCCCGAGATCAGCCTGACGGCAGGCCTGGGCCAGTCCCGCCGACTCCTCGAGCAGCCCCAGGTGGGTGACCACCCCGGAGGCTGTGGTGTCGGCGTCGATGAGAAGCACCCGGTAGCCGGCCCCGGCGAGCTCGGCGGCCATATTGACCGCCACCGTCGTGCGCCCGGGACTGCCGTGAGCGCCCCAGACTACGGTGACGCCTTTCTGCGGACTCGGCCCCTCCTCGGCCTCTGCGGAGGCTTCGTCGCCGTCCCCGGAGGAGAGCTCCTCGTGTTCCGCCTCCTCAGCGATATCCGCAGCTGAGATCCCCGCCGCAGAGATCTCTTCCGACTCGAAGGCCGGGACCTGCGTGTCGGTGCTCCACGGCGAGAGCTCGTCTGACCCGCCGGAGGCGTCCAGACCTTCGGAGAAGCTGCGCGAACCGGTCTCAGGCGGAACCTCCTCCGAGGGAGAGTCCGGAGGCACGGGCAGAGCGGGTGAGCCCATCAGCGCCTCAGCCAAGCGGGTGACCTCGACGTCATCAGGATGGGCCGCCACGCCCAGGGACGCCAGGCGGCGCCGCTCCTCCTTGACGTCTGAGACCACCACGACGCGCAGCTCCGCGGCCTGCAGGCGTTCGATCAGCGAGGCGGTCAGTGCCGTGGTGCTGCCGATGATCAGTGCGGCATCGGCTCGCATACTCTCAGCAGCAGCTGTCAGCTCAGCGAGATCGGCGCAGCGCCGGTCCACGGTGACCGTGCCCTGCAGCCCTTCGAGTGCGGCGATGTGGTCGGTCTCTATCGTTCCGGTGGTGATGACCGAACAGCGCCTCATGCCGTCTCCTCGGCCTCTGCGCCGTCGTCGGAGGCGGCAGCGCCGTCGGGGTCTGCGCCGGTGGGGATGATCGAGAGCGATCCGGCCGAGCTGCGTGCCTCCAGGACGGCGGGCATATCCTCCGGATCGATCAGGAGCTCGACAGTCATGACCGTCGCTGAGCCGAAGGTGGAGGAGGATTCGCTGACTGCCGAGACCTCGGCGGCGAGCACGAGCTGCTCTGCTCGGGAGGCCTCCTCCTGTTCGGCCACAGTCCCCTGCCGCACCGCCCAGAGGTCCACTGCCCGGCCCGGCTCCACGGCTTGGGCCAGAGTGTGCTCCACCTCCAGGGTCACTGCCTGGCGGCCCAGCGGATCTGCGGCACCCACGGCACGCTGCGGGATGAGCTCGCCTTCGTCGACGACGGCGACGAACTGCAGGCCCGCCTCCGGCGTCTGCTCAGCGCTGAGATATCGATCTGAGACCTCGTCGATGCGGACGTCGACGACCCGCAGATCATCCTCCTGCACCTGCTCCCCCACTGCGAAGGCTCGGTCCGCGGCATAGACGGGAACGGTGCGGTCCTGAGAGGAGACCAGAGCGGTCACACCGGCCACGGAGAGCAGCACGATCAGCACGCCTACCAACAGCCGAGGATCCTTCCACCCTGGTCTGCGCAGACGCTCCGCGGCTTCCGGGCTCTCGTCGGTGGGCATGCTCATCCGTGGACTCCATTCCCCATGCCCCTCATCAGGCACAGTCCTCTTCCAGCGTCAGCGGCGAGAAGCTCAGTGCCCCTGAGTCTGAGGTCAGAGTATCCAGGAAGTGCAAATGAAAACAAATGACACTAAAATGAGGAGGTCATAGCTGATCACACCCGCGACGCGCCTTCGGAGGTCCCCGTGCGACGCTTCCTCACCCTGCCTGATGTCTGCGAAGCCCTGAACATCACCATGTCTCAGACGCGCGCGCTCATCAAGAGCGGAGAGCTGGAGGGGATCCAGATCGGCGGGCGCGGCCAGTGGCGCGTGGAAGAGGCCAAGCTGGACGAGTTCATCGAACGCCAGTACGCCATCCAGCGAGAAGCACGGACGCAGAACGCCTCCACCGAGCAGACGTCGTCCAGCAGCTGATCCTCAGGCCCCGCTGACCATCACCACTGCTGCCAGCGGTACCGCCACCGCCCCCTGCGCCGCGCGCCTGCGCGGGATCTCCCCCGGAGGCGCCGGAAGCACCTCCATGACATCCCGGCCGACCTCCAACAGAAGGCCTTCCGCCAAGATCCCTTCCGCCCCGAACACCACCACCTGCGCCCTGTCCCTGAGCAACTGGCGCAGCGGCGCCGTGATGCCCAGACGTCGTCGCGCATGACTGCGCTCAGTCTCCGCTCGCCGAGCGAGCCCGACTGCTGATCGCACGGCCCCCGCAGGGATCAGGACCTCACGCGGCCCTTCTGCCCCCGAGAGCCAGTCCTCCCCGACCGCACCCACCGTCAGACTGACCCGCCGACCGCCGGCCACGACCAGGTGGACCTCGGACCCGCGGCTGGCTCGCAGGCGGTCTGTGAAGCGCAGAGCTGAGCGCTCCAAGCGCACCGCCTCCGCAATCTCAGACTCCAGCTCCGCCTCCGACGCCGCCGCGAACGAGGTCTCCATGTCATCGAAGAGTGATTCCCACCGCATGCACCCATCCTAGGCCGACGCATCGCCGCGCGATGAGACGAAAAAATCTCTTGCGGCACCATAAGACATCAAATAGCATCAAATGCATGCTTCGGGAATCGACGACGCGACAACAGGACCTCGCACTCTCCGTGCTCACACTGAGCGCGGGACCGCTGCTGGTTCTGTGCGGCGGCGCCCTGGCGCCGGAGGTCGCCGAGCCGCGGCCTGGCCCTGGAGCCGTCGGCGCAGCAGTCTCGCAGAGCGTCGCCGACCTGCGTCGGGGCACCCTGCAGACAGTGGATGAAGTGATGGGGCTGGCCGCTGTGGCTGGTGGCATCCTGCTCACCCTGCTGACCCTGGCCTCCGTCCTGGCCGCTGCCGCTGCGGTGATCGCCCACCGCGCGGGAGCCCTACGGGTGGAGCATCTGCTCAGCAGGCTCTCCCCCGGCTTCATGCGACGGACTCTCGTCGTCACCCTGAGCGCACACCTGGCCGTGGGCGGACTCGCTTCCGCTGCGGCCACCGCTCACGCGGACCTTCCGGCGGAGCAGAGCATCGCAGCGGATGCTCCGCCTGCTCCCACGTTCATCACCGCCGGAACTGCCGAGACGGAGGCCTCGATGACGCCGCTGTTCACTCCGACCGCACCAGCCGCCCCGGCGGAGCGCCACCAGGGCGCGCAGCAGCGCACGGACCCTGGTGAGGAGGACCGCATCACCGTGCGTCCTGGGGACACGCTCTGGGAGCTGGTCGCCGCCGACCTGGGGCCCGGTGCCACCGACTGGGAGATCGCCCGTGATTGGCCTCGCTGGTACGACCACAATGCCGCAGCGATCGGCGGGGACCCCGGAGCTCTCGCTCCGGGCACCGTTCTGGACAAACCACCGGCAGCGCGCTGAGCCGCAGCGGCTCGGCCTGCCCCATCTGATGAGGAGAGACACATGACAGTCACCACTCCAGCACCGCTGGTCCGCTCCAGAGGCACCTTCCGCCTGCAGCGTGAGGACGAACTGGCCAGCGATCTGCGCAGCAGCACCCCCACAGAGGTGGCCGCCGCCAGCAGCGCTCAAGGGGGCGGCCGGCGGCCCTCTGCTCTGGCCACCTCAGCTGAGGAGGAGCGCCAGATCAACGCCATCGCACGGATCGTCTGCCAGGCCACGATGGAAGCTCTGGCCGGGCTTCGCCCGGTGGTCCAGCTGCAGCGCTGGCTGGAGGCGCAGGTCTACAGCAAGGTCAGAGAGCGGGTGGAGCTCACCCATGAGGCCCAGGAGCTGGCCCCCAAGGCTCCCCGTCCTCTGGCCTTCCACCAGGTGCGCACCGAGAAGGTCGCCCCAGGGGTGTGGGAATGCGCCGTGATCTTCGGGGACGAACACCGTGTCCGAGCCTGCGCCCTGCGCATGGAGGCTCACCGGCGTCGGTGGCGCGTGGTCGCCCTCGAACTAGGCTGAGGTGCTGCTGGTCTCCTGCTTGGCACCGTTGGAGGAGACCGCCAGACGCCCATCCTTCACACCAGGGAGGGAGGGCGCGTCGCCACCTTCAGGCACCGCCTGGACCTCGGCATTGAACAGGTAGCGCACGGAGTCCTCGCGGATGGTGTCGGCCATCGTCTGGAACAGCTCGTAGCCCTCGCGCTGGTACTCCACCAGCGGGTCACGCTGAGCCATGGAACGAAGCCCGATGCCGGACTTCAGGTAGTCCATCTCGTAGAGGTGCTCCTGCCACTTCTCATCGATCACCGAGAGGAGGACGCGGCGCTCGAGCTGACGGAGGTTCTCCGAACCGATCTCTGCCTCCTTCTTCTCGTAAGCGATCTTGGCGTCGGAGATGATCTCTCGTTTGAGCAGCTTGGCGGTCAGTTTGTCCACGCCGCCGGCCTCTTCGACCAGGTCCTCGATGCTCAGGGAGATCGGGTAGAGCGACTCCAGCTCCTCCCAGAGCCCCTCGAGGTCCCAGTCCTCCGGGGAGGGGGCGTTGGTCTTCTCACTGATCATCAGGCTCACAGCATCCTCGATGAAGTGCTGAACCTTCTCATGGACGTCGCTGCCCTCAAGGATGCGGCGGCGGTCCGAGTAGATCGCCTCACGCTGACGGTTCATGACGTCGTCATACTTCAGGACGTTCTTGCGGATCTCGGTGTTCTGCCCCTCGCGCTGCTGCTGGGCATTGGCGATCGCACCGGAGACGAACTTGTGCTCCACCGGAATCTCATCGTCCATGGCCTTGGAGTTCATGATCCGAGCCGCAGCGGCCTGATTGAACAGACGCATCAGGTCATCGGTCAGCGAGATGTAGAACCGGGATTCGCCGGGATCGCCCTGACGACCGGAGCGGCCGCGCAGCTGGTTGTCGATCCGGCGGGACTGGTGGCGCTCAGTGCCGAGCACATAGAGGCCGCCGAGCTCGCGGACCTCATCGCCTTCCTCCTTGGCCTCCTCTTTGGCCTGAGCAAAGACCTCGTCCCACTTCTCCTCGTACTCCTCGGCGTCGCGCTCAGGGTCCAGCCCAAGCTTCTCCATCTGACGCACGGCGTTGAACTCAGCGTTGCCGCCGAGCATGATGTCAGTGCCGCGGCCGGCCATATTGGTGGCCACAGTGACCGCACCCTTGCGTCCGGCCTGAGCGACGATGGCCGCCTCACGCTCGTGGTTCTTCGCGTTGAGCACCTCGTGCTTCACCCCGGCCTTGGCCAGCAGCTTGGAGAGGTACTCAGACTTCTCCACCGACTCGGTGCCGACCAGCACGGGCTGACCCTTCTTATGCCGCTTGACGATGTCCTTCAGGACGGCGTCGAACTTCACGACCTCGTTCTTATAGACCAGGTCGTTGAGATCCTCCCGCTGGCGCGGGCGGTTCGGCGGGATCGGGACCACCTGGAGCTTATAGGTGGACATGAACTCGGCGGCCTCGGTCTCGGCGGTGCCGGTCATGCCGGAGATCTTCTCGTAGCCGCGGAAGTAGTTCTGCAGCGTCACCGTGGCGCGCGTCTGGTTCTCCGCCTTGATGCGGACGTTCTCCTTGGCCTCGATGGCCTGGTGGAGCCCCTCATTGTAGCGGCGGCCCTTCAGGATACGACCGGTGTGCTCATCGACGATGTGCACTTCACCCTTGACGACCACGTAGTCCTTGTCCCGGACGTAGAGCTCCTTGGCCCGGATGGCGTTGTTCAGGTACTGGATCAGCGTGGTGTTCTGGGTCTCGTAGAGATTCTCGATGCCCAGGTAGTCCTCGACCTTGTCGATGCCGGACTCGGTGACGCCCACCGTGCGCTTCTTCTCGTCCACCTCGTAGTCCTCGTCCAGGGTCAGACGGGTCACCAGAGTGGCGAAGTCGTTGTACCACCGGGAGATGTCGCCGGTGGCCTGCCCGGAGATGATCAGCGGGGTCCGCGCCTCATCGATGAGGATGGAGTCGATCTCATCGATGATCGCGTAGTGGTGCTCACGCTGGACCAGGTCGTCCAGGGACTGGGCCATGTTGTCGCGGAGGAAGTCGAAGCCGAACTCGTTGTTCGTGCCGTAGGTGATGTCCGCGTCGTAGGCCTTCTTGCGCTCAGAAGGCTTCATCCCGTTGGTGATGACTCCGGTCTCCATGCCCAGGAAGCGGAAGACGCGGCCCATCAGCTCGGCCTGATACTTGGCCAGATAGTCATTGACGGTCACGATGTGCACACCCTTGCCGGAGAGCGCGTTGAGGTAGGCCGGGGCCGTGGCCACCAGGGTCTTGCCCTCACCGGTGCCCATCTCAGCGATCTTGCCCAGGTGCAGAGCCGCACCGCCCATGAGCTGGACGTCGAAGTGGCGCATACCCAGCGTGCGGCCGGCCGCCTCCCGCACAGCGGCGAAGGCCTCGGGCAGCAGCGAGTTCAGCGACTCGCCGTCCTCGAGCCGTTCCTTATAGCGGTCGGTCTCGGCGCGGAGCTCGTCGTCGCTGAGCTCCTTGAACTCATCCTCGAGCAGGTTGACCGCATCGGCGTAGCCGCGCAGCGTCTTGAGGATCTTCTTATCCCCAGTCTTGAGGATCCGTTCGAGCAGAGTGGGCACAGCCTGTTCTCCATCAGAGGTTCATCAGTACGTCCTCGTCAGTCTACGCTTCGGGCTGGGAAGGAGCTAAACACCCCTTCCCAGCCCGATGCGGTCAGTGCCGGGGAATACGGATCAGGCGGCGTGCAGCGAGCCCGCCGAGACTCCGTTCTCCGAGCGGTAGTCACGTTCCTCGGTCACCGGGGCGGAGGCCTCCTTCTCCCCGTCCAGAGAGATGACGCCGTAGGTCCAGCCGCGACGGCGGTACACCGCGGAGGGCAGCCCGGTCTCCGAGTCGAGATAGAGATAGAAGTCGTGACCGACCAGCTCCATGGCGTCCACGGCGGCGTCGACGCTCATCGGTTCGGCGGGGAAGACCTTCCGGCGGATACGGATCGGGACGACGTCCTCGTCCTCGCCCTCCCATCCGGCCGGCGGCTCGTCATGGGCTTGGGCGGCGTCGAGCACCTGCTCATAGAGAGGACGATCCGTGGCCACCGGTTCCAGCCCGGCCATGGCGTGGGCGACGTCCGAGGTTCCGTTCCGCGAGGAATGTGCCTGCGACTTCTTCTTGTCACGCGCTCGGCGCAACCGTTCGGTCAGCTTGTTCATCGCCGCCTCGAAGGCGGCGAACTTCTCCTCCGCCTGTGCCTCGGAGCGGATGACCTTGCCCCGCCCGATCACAGTGAGCTCAACAGTGAGCGCTGTGTCTGCGCGGCGGTGGGAGTTCTCTCCGGTGACCTTCACCTCGAGCCGGTGCCCCTTGTCGGCGAGCTGATCGATCTTGTCGACCTTGTCCTCGACGTGCTCTTTGAAAGCCGCAGGGATCGTGACGTTCCGGCCGGTGTAGCTGACCTGCATTGACATGGTTCCTCCTCGTATCGGTCACTATCAACCGTGTTGGCAACCATGGGACCTCCAGTTGAAGACCCATACCTCACTCTAAGCCAGAACCTTGCGAAGCGTCACCACCTCGAGGAACTTCTGCCGCCGCCATCACCGCAGCCCCGCGCACCTCGGCTCCGGCCTCGGTGAGCAGCTCGTAGAGGGCATGGATCGTCGCCCCGGTGGTCAGGACGTCATCGACCAGCAGGACCTCTCGTCCAGGCAGCTCCTCCCGCCCCCGGTCGGTCACGCGGAAGGCCCCGGTGAGCCGCCGACGCCGATCCGCCAGACTGCGCCCCTTCTGGCCCTTCTGCCGACCTCCTCCGGGCAGCATCCCGACGGCGGCCGCACGCGGAGGCTGCGCCAGCATCCCTTCGGCCAGCTGCGCTCCCCGCAGCGCAGATCGTCCCTCCATCCGGCGCACCAGGTGAGGCACCGGGTCATGGCTGCGGCGCATACGAGCCTTCAGCGAAGTGGCCGGGACCAGGATCAGCGGCGCCTCTGTGCACAGCTGGCTCAGCGCCGCCTCCACGGCCCGGCCCAGGGCAGGCGCCAGCACGCGGTCCAGAGGAATCCGCTCGTGGTCTTTGAACCCGAGCATCACACGGGAGAGCAGCGTTCCGTAGGTCCCGGCGGCGATGACCGGCAGGACCCGCAGCTGATCCTCCGTCTGCCCCACCACGGGCAGGGCCGGGGCCGCAGCCTCGGCCCGGTAGGGGTCGCGGGTCAGCAGCCGGACGTCATAGGCACATTCCTCGCAGAGATCCGTCTCCTCGGCTCCGCAGCCCACACACCACGATGGGGTGAGCAGCCCCGCGGCCGCAGCGACTGCCTCACGGGTCCGCACACCGGGCCGAGAGAACCAGGCACGGTCCAGATGGTCGCGCCACGACGAACCACGCACCATCGGAACCGACTCCTTCCGGACGGATCAGCCCGGATAGGCCAGGTCGGTAGCTTCCAGCTCCTGGATCTGCCACTGCTCGCCGATGGGCAGCTGCTGAGCGCCCTGGGCCTCAGCCCAGACCTGGCTCTGGCCCTCGCCCGCGGCCACATTCTCCAGCCCGAGGATGGGCCCGTGGAGCTCCTCGCGCGTGCCGGAGAAGCGCACCAGCTCGATCTGCATGGCCGCAGGCTCCTCAGCATCCTCGTCATAGGCGCCCCAGACCACCAGCGCATCATCGCCCCAACGGACCTCATCGATCTCGTCGAGGGTCTCCATCCGCATCGGCTGACCCAGCCCCTGCGGAGTGCCCGCCGAGTCGCGGATGACACCAGCCACGTAGAGGGTGCTCTCTCCGCCGTCCTGAACCACCATGGCCGCCCGCGCCCCGTCCTGAGCGATCCGCAGCGAGGTGATGGAGCGACCCTCCAGCCAGTCGGCGCTGATCTCCGCGCTGAGCGGATCCAGCGACTCGTCATAGGCCTCAGCATGGATGGTGGCGCCGTCGTCGGTGTTGTCCGCGACCCAGGTCCAACCGTAGTTGTCCATCGAGGGCCGTGTGAGCTCCTCTCCGGAGAGCACCTGGTCCGGCTCGCGGCCGGGCCTGATGTGGTACAGCTGCTCAGCGTCGCCGTCGAGCACCGCCATGGAGTCCGGATCCGTGTTGGCCACTGCCGGCTCGCGCGGCTCGATCTCCGAGAGGTCCGGCAGGTCGGGGACGGTCATATCGCTGGTGCCTTGGGCGCGGACCAGCTCATCACCGCGCAGACCGATCGGCGTGTCCCGCACCTCGACGTCATCACCGGCCATGATCTCGAGCTCCTCGAGCTCCTCCTCCGGTTCCTCCAGCTCCCGGTGGTCCACGGTGATCTGAACGTCGTTGACGCTGTTGAGCCCGCCCAGGGCCAGCGAGAGCTGATGGTCCATGAGCTGCTGCTCCTCCGCGGAGGCGCTGCTGATGGGACCGGAGGTGAAGTCCACGACGGCGGTCCGGCCCTCCACCGGGACCGAAGAGAGCTGCAGCTCCGTCCCCTCCGGGAAGGCAGAGGTGACTGCGGGCTCCAGGTAGGGCGCCGGCCCGTCGAGCAGAGCTTCGACGATCGTGGCGGGAATGCGCCCGGGCATGTTGACGAACCACCGCTCATCCGGAACCGCGTAGGTCTGAGCGGAGTTGTAGAAGTAGAGCGTATGGGGCTGGTAGACCTGCTGGAACTCCGGGACTGCCAGGAACTTGCCCTCCGGCGCGTCCGAGATCCGCCACTCCCCCTCATACTGCTCCACGGTGAAGTCCACGGCCTCGGAGGTGTTCGGCGGAACCATGGTGCGGATGCCGTCGGCGTCGATCACCGACTCCACCGGGAACTGCACCGAATAGGAGTCCTCCCCCTCGGGCAGGATCTCGGGAGTGGAGGAGTAGACCACCGTCCGCTCCCCCGGCGACCATTCCCGGGCGGCAGCCGGAGTCAGGTACTCGCGGGCCACGGCATAGTCGTCCTGAGGTCCGACGCCGGCCTGGAGGAAGTCATCGATGAGCTGGCCCGGGTCGCTGCCCGGGACCGGCCCCTGGGCCTCCAACAGGTAGGAGCTGCCGTCGCCGGTGTCAGGGTCCGAGGTGCCCACCGGGCCGTCGGTGGGGATCATCGGGGCGCAGCCGCTGATCATCAGGGCAGCAGCGGTGCCCACGCCCAGCAGGACGCGGCGGGCGGGCCAGCTGCGCGCCTCAGGGGTGCTGCGGCTCATTCCTCTCCCTCCTTCGGCTGATAGAGCGACTGCTCGCTGATCCTGTCATGGCTGTCATCCCGCTCCACGGACTTCTGCGGAGGCAGCGGGGAGGAGATCACCATGCGGTCCTCAGCGCTGTAGGTGGGCGGCAGCGCCAGCGGCGCAGCCCGATAGGGCGCGTCCTGCCGGCGAGGCAGCACCAACCGAAAGCAGGCGCCCTGGCCCTTCTGTCCCCAAGCGTCCAGGGAACCCTGGTGCAGCCGCGTGTCCTCGGTGGCGATGGCCAGGCCGAGCCCGGATCCGCCGGTGGTGCGGGCTCGTGCTGGGTCCGCTCGCCAGAAGCGGTCGAAGACATGGGCCACCTCATGGGGAGACATCCCGATGCCGTGGTCGCGCACCCCCACCCCGACAGCGGTGGGGCTGGAGGCGATGACCAGGTCCACCGGGCGGCCCTCGGCGTGTTCGATGGCGTTGTTGACCAGGTTCCGCAGAATCCGATCGATGCGGCGCGGGTCGATCTCGGCGACGAACCCGTCCCCCTGGACCACCAGGGAGAGGGTCACATCGTTGGATTCGGCCAGCGGCTGGGCGGTGCGCAGCACCTCTTCGGCCAGTCCGCGCACATCCACCTGAGCCAGGGACAGTTCGGCGGCGCCGGCGTCGAAGCGCGACATCTCCAGCAGGTCGGCCAGCAGAGCCTCGAAGCGCTCCACCTGGTGGTGCAGCAGCTCGGCGGTGCGCTGATTGACCGGGTCGAAGTCGTCGCGGGCCTCGTGCAGCATCGTCGACGCCATGCGCACTGTGGTCAGCGGAGTGCGCAGCTCATGGGAGACGTCGGAGACGAACCGCTGCTGCATCTTCGACAGGTTGGCCAGCTGGGTGATCTGATCCTGCAGGTTGGAGGCCATGCGGTTGAACGAGATGCCCAGGCGGGCGATCTCGTCCTCACCGCGGACCACCAGGCGCTGGTCCAGCTGACCGGAGGCGATCCGTTCGGAGACTTCGGCGGCCTGGGAAATCGGTGCGACCACCGAACGCGTCACCCAGGCGGCGATGGCCATGTTCATCAGCAGCACGGCCACAGCGGCGAGGAACAGGATCCGCAGGACGAAGTTCAGCGTCTCCTGCACCGGGGAGAAGTCGTAGACGAAATAGACCGCGTAGGCATGGCCCGGAGGCAGCTGGACCTGGGTGCCGAAGGCCACGCCGGGGACGACATGGCCGCCCTCACGTTCGATGCCCACCGACTGCCAATACTGCCCAGAACCCTCGGCCACCGTGTCCACCAGCTCCTGGGAGATCACCTCATCCGGATTGTCCAGCGAAGTACGCGGATTGGCGTAGAGGTTCTCCTCCTCGGTCAGCGGAGTGAACACGAAGTCGCGCTGGACCTGGGCGACCGAGCCTTCCATCCCCTCCATCGTGTCCCGAACCAGCGTCTCGGTGCTCGTTCGGTCAGTGGTGGAGGCTCCGGCGAAGGCGTTGCGGATGTAGTCGAGGTCCTGGGTGGCCTCGATCTCGACCTGATCGAACCGCTCCTGGAAGAGGCCGGTGGTGATCTGCTGAGTCAGGAAGGCGGCCACCAGCAAGGTCCCCACCGTGGTGAGCACACCGGTGAAGGCGACCGCACGGAAGAGCAGGGAGCGGGACCAGACCCGAGGAATCCGGCGCAGCCACCGAGCCGTCCGGACGACAGGCCCCGGCCCGGGGCCGGCCTCCTCGCCGGTTTCGGGCTCACGGCCCACCTCGCCGCCGGACTCCTCAGTGCCCAGCAGCGGCGCCCGCACCGCGGGAATGGGGCCCGTGGTGGTGGCCACCGCCCGAGAGCTGGCGGCGCCGTCGCGTTCTGTCTCAGAGATGGCTAGCCCTGCCCTCCGGCCTTATAGCCGACGCCGCGGACCGTCTGGACGATCTCCGGGTTCTCCGGATCCTTCTCCACCTTGGAGCGCAGGCGCTGGACATGGACGTTCACCAGTCGGGTGTCGGCCTGATGCCGGTATCCCCACACCTCTTCGAGGAGCATCTCGCGGTTCCAGACCTGCCAGGGCTTCTTGGCCAGTGCGGTCAGCAGGTCGAACTCCAAGGGGGTCAGAGGGATCTTGGTCTCCCCGCGACGGACCTCGTGTCCGGAGACGTCGATGGTCAGATCACCGATCTGCAGCTTCTCGTTCTCCGGGCGGCCCGCCGCACCCTCGGAGGGACGCAGGCGGGCGCGCACACGGGCCACCAGCTCAGCCGGCTTGAAGGGCTTGGGCACATAGTCGTCGGCGCCGGCCTCCAGACCCCGGACCACATCGGCGGTGTCCGACTTGGCGGTCAGCATGATGATGGGAGTGTCAGCCTCATCGCGGATCTCCCGGCAGACTTCGATCCCGTCCTTGCCCGGCAGCATGAGGTCGAGCAGGACCACATCCGGCTTGGCCGAGCGGAAAGCTTCCAGAGCGGCGTCACCGGTCGCGCAGAACGTCGGTTCGAAACCATCGTTGCGCAGGACGATGCCGATCATCTCGGAGAGGGCCTCATCGTCGTCGACGACCAGAATCTGGGCTTTCATCAACTCTCCTGTTCCTCCACGGGTGCGGGCCCTCCACAGAATATATGAGAGTTGTAGAGTTGCACGGGTACGGGCGCACGGCAACAGCATTGGAGGCCCTATGACAGCAGCGGGTCAGCCTCTCTACCCCGGCGGGCGGCCGGGGACCACTGCGGCATCCCCCGGTTCGGTCTATCCGATCCGGCGGATGCAGCTCAATGACGTCTTCGGGGCCGGCTTCCGCATGCTGCGTCACTCCCCCAAGACCATGCTGGGCATCCCGCTGGCCGCCGCGCTGCTGAGCTACCTCCTCAGCCTCCTGCTCTTCCTCGTCCCCGGCAGCGACGGTATGACCCGGATGTTCCTGGATCCGATGGCCATGGAGGATCCGGAGCTGATGATGGACACCGTCGCAGCCGGTGAGTTCGTCATCCTCTCCCTGGTGACTGCTGTGCTGAGCCAGGCGCTGATCCTGATCGCAGGGGCCGCGGTGGCACTGCCCACGCTGCGCGCCGCCTACGGCTTCCGCACCGGATTCGGTCAGGCGCTGAGCCTGCGGGCCCGCCGGTTCCTGCCGCTGCTGGTCCACTACGTGGTGGTCTCCGTGCTCGGCCTCATCGCTCTGTTCCTCGTGGTCATGGCCTTGGCGCTCTTCTTCGGGTTCGTGGCCGCCGACACCCCTGCCCTCGGGGTGATCGTGGGACTTCTGGCCCTGCCGGTGCTCCTGTTCGCCATGCTGTGGGTGACCACCGCGCTGCTCTACGCCCCGGTGACCATCATGGTCGAGGACAAAGGCCCCGTCGCCGCCATCGGCCGCTCCTTCAGCCTGAACAGGGGCATGTGGTGGCCGAACATGGGCACTGTCCTGCTGCTGGGCCTGATGCTCATCGCCCTGGCCATGATCATCTCCGTGCCTTCGATGCTGCTGATGGGCCTCGGCGGCGCCTTCGCCTTCGGTGCCGAGGATCCCGCCTCAGGAGGCACCACCAGTCTTGTGGTCTTCGCGATCTCAAGCCTCCTCGACTCTGTGATGACGGCCCTGATGATGGCCCTGTGGGGCGGCATCGTCGCCACGATGTACCTGAACTGCCGATTCCGTCAGGAGGCCGCTGACGTGGCCCTGCTCGGCGCGGCTCCGCACTCGCCCGACGACGGCAGGATCATCCCAGCCTCAGTGGAGCACCTGGGCCGCCTCCAGCCTGCCGCAGGTCAGTCGGGGCCGTATGCCCCGAGCCCATACCAGCAGGGGTCCTACCAGCCGGGGTCCTACCAGCCGGACCCGGGCCAGGCTCCGTATCAGCCGGGCCCTGCTCAGCCACCCTCTGGGCAGAATCCCTACGGACAGAACCCGTACAGCCAGCCGCCGCAGGCTCAGCCGCCCTACGGCCAGAATCCGTACGGCCAGAACCCATACGGACAGAGCCCCTATGGGCAGAATCCCTACGGTCGGCCCGACGGCGGCGATGACGACGGCGGACATGACGACTTCGGCCGCCCGAGGTGATCGATGGGCTCGCCTCCTCTGGAACCCTCCCGCGATGAGGCTCAGGAGCTCCTGCGCGAAGAGCTCGCCGACCCCGAATACCAGCGGGCCTTCACGGGTCCGCTGCGGGATGCGATCGACGCCGTCCTGGCCTGGCTCGGTGACCGTGCGCTGAGCATCGGAGGCGTCCAGATCCCCTACGGGCCGCTGGTGCTCGTGGCGCTGCTGGCGGCGGCCATCGTGCTCTGCATCCTGTTGGTGAGGCCTCGCCTGCAGCGCGCCGGAGGCGTCGCGGACGAGCTGCTCAACGCGGAGACCGGTCTGAGTGCTGAGGATCTGCGGGGCCGTGCCGGAGCACACCTCGGAGCCGAGAGGTTCGACGACGCCTTCCGGGATCTCTTCCGCGCCGTGGTCCGTTCAGCCGAGGAACGGGACCTGCTCTCCGAGCAGGCCGGGCGCACCGCCTCCGAGGCGGCCCGCGCCGTCGGCGGTCTCTTCCCCGAACAGGCTGAGGCGTTGCATCGCTGCGGTGAGCTCTTCAATCTCTCCCACTACGGCGGCCGGCCTCTGTCCGCCCAGGACATGGAGCAGCTGCGCCAGCTGGAGGAGACGCTGCGCCGGACCGAGCCCAGCCTCAGCCACGGCGCAGCCCACCGTGCGGCCCGGCTGGTGGTGCCCGAATGAGCGCAGCCGACCAGCCCGCTCAGACGAGCACCGTCCGCGGCACTCTCGATGCTCTGGTTCAAACGCTGAAGCGGTGGCAGTTCTGGCTGCTCCTGCTGGTCTTCGGAGCGATCGTCACCCTCGCGGTCCAACTGATCAGCACTGAGGACACCGAACGCTACGGCCTCGAGAACACAGCTCTGGACGGCTACGCCGCGCTGGCCCGCACTCTGGAGGATCAGGGGGTCGAACTGCATCGCACCTATTCGGGCGCAGAGGCTGCCGCACAGCTGGAGGAGACTCCGGAGGCCGCCGTCGTCGTGCTGCACTCCTCGCTGCACCAGCCCAGCGATGACACAGTCGAAGAGCTGACCGAGCATGCCCAGGGGCATCCGGTGATCTGGATCAGCCCGGACGCCATGCTGCTGGCTCAGCTGGGCGACGAGCAGGCTCAGGTGCTGCCCATCAGCGAGGACCCGCAGGCGACCAGCAGCCAGACCATGCTGTTGGAGGCCGGAGAGGACTGCGCGATCGAGGCCGCGCAGAGCGCCGAGTCCCTGGAGACCACCGGGGAGGTCTTCCGCACCGATCTGAGCCGGGGCGGCAGCTGCTTCCCGCTGAGCCCGCAGCATCCAGATGCCGGATCGGCCCTGGTCGAGACCGAGCAGGGGATCCTCTTCGGAGCCCCTGATGCCTTCACCAACCGGGAGATCGTGACGCAGGGCCATGCCGCTCTGGCACTGCAGATGCTGGGTCAGCGCGAGGATCTGGTCTGGTACACCCCGTCCGGTGCCGACGCCGCCGGTGACGGACAGTGGGCCTCCCCCACGGAGCTGCTGCCTGACTGGGCCATCCCGCTGACTGTCTGGCTGCTGATCTGCGGCCTTCTGCTGATGCTGGTCCAGGGACGGCGGCACGGTCCAGTCATCGTCGAGCCTCTGCCGGTGGAGGTTCCGGCCTCCGAGGCGGCTGAGGGACGCGCCCGGATGTACCAGAACGCCGATGCGGTCCACGCCTCGGCCCGTGCGCTGCGTGCCGCGGCTCTGCTGCGCCTGGCGAGGACGCTGCGGCTGGGTCCGTCCCCCGCGGAGGCGGTCATCACAGAGGCCGCCGCCCGACACACCGGGCGCTCCGTCCACGAGACCCGGCAGCTCTTCGACATCACCCATATCCGCAGGAACACCGACCTTGTACGATTCGGGCAGCAGCTCGCCGACTTCGAGGACGACCTCCTGAAGCGGCTCGGCCATGCGCCCAGGGAAAGGAACTGAATGACCGCCGAATCCCCTCAGCCGGTCCCGCAGCAGAGCACAGCGGGAGCGCCTCCCGCCCGCACCGCATCCGTGGACTACGCCGCACCGGCGGACCATGCTGCACCGGTGGACCACGCCGCGCTGCGCGACACCTTCCACCGTGTCCGCCAGGAGGTCTCGAAGGCGGTGGTCGGACAGGACGGCGCCGTCACCGGTGTTCTGATCGGCCTTCTGACCCGCGGCCATGTGCTGCTCGAAGGCGTCCCCGGGGTGGCCAAGACGCTGCTGGTGCGCAGCATCTCCGCGGCACTGAGCCTGGACGCCAAACGAGTCCAGTTCACCCCGGACCTGATGCCAGGCGACGTGACCGGCTCGCTGGTCTATGACTCCTCCACCGGAGACTTCTCCTTCCGCGAAGGTCCGCTGTTCACCCATCTGATGCTGGCCGACGAGATCAACCGCACCCCACCCAAGACCCAGGCCTCACTGTTGGAAGCCATGGAGGAGCGGCAGGTCAGCGTGGACGGCGTCGGCCGCCAGCTCCCGGAGCCCTTTCTGGTGGCCGCTACGCAGAACCCCACCGAATATGAGGGCACCTACCCGCTGCCCGAGGCGCAGCTGGACCGCTTCCTGCTCAAGGTCAACCTGGCCCTGCCCGAGCGCGGCGAGGAGATCGAGGTCATCCGTCGCCATGCCGCCGGGTTCAACCCGTCGTCCCTGGCCGACGCCGGCATCCGACCCATCGCCGGTGCCGAGCACGTCCTGGCCGCCCGTCAGGCGGTCTGGCAGACCACAGTGGCGCCGGAGGTCATCGCCTACATCGTGGACATCGCCCGAGCCACCCGCCAGGCTCCGAGCTTCCAGCTGGGCGTCTCCCCGCGAGGCGCCACCGCTCTGATGAATGCCTCCAAAGCCTGGGCCTGGCTCTCAGGACGAGACTTCGTGACCCCCGACGACGTCAAAGCCCTCGCCCTGCCCGCACTGCGCCACCGCGTCTCCCTCTCCCCGGAGGCTTCGATGGACGGAGTCAGCGTGGACGACCTGCTCCGGGGCATCCTGACCACCGTCCCCGTGCCCCGCTGATCACGCCCCATGGTCCTGACCCGCAGACTGCTGTACACGGCGCTGGCGCTGAGCGCCGTCGTCGTGCTGGTTCCGCGCGCCGCCACGATCTGGCTGTGCCTGCTGGGACTGGCGCTGCTGGCGCTGACCGACCTCCTGCTCGCGGGTTCCCCACGAGCGGTGCGGGTGGAACGCATCCCCACCGAAGCGGTCCGGCTGGAGCACGCGGCCGCAGCGGAGACCGTTCTGCACAACACGGGGTCCCGGCGGCTGCGCGGGTCGGTCAAAGACGGATGGCAGCCCACAGCCGGTGCGGCGGAACCCATCCATGCCGCAGACATCCCCGGCGGCTCGGAGCAGCGGATCCGCACTGCTCTGATGCCGCAGCGTCGCGGCGAGCTGAGCAGCCGGCACGTGGCGATCCGTTCGGTGGGGCCGCTGGGGATGGCCGGGCGTCAGGTCACCCACGAGGTGGCCCACACTCTGCGTGTGCTGCCGCCGTTCCGGTCCCGGAAGCATCTGCCCTCCAAGCTGCAGCGGCTGCGTGAGCTGGACGGACAGACCGCTGTGCAGCTGCGCGGCGCCGGCACCGAGTTCGACTCGCTGCGCGACTATGTGCGCGGTGACGACATCCGTTCCATCGACTGGCGAGCCACGGCTCGCAAACGCGGCACCGCCGGCCACACCGGTCATGGCTCCGACCTGGTCGTGCGGACCTGGCGGCCCGAACGCGACCGGCGTGTGGTGCTGTGTCTGGACTCCTCCCGGACCTCCGCGGCGCGGGTGGAGGACGAACCGCGCCTGGACACCGGCATGGAGGCCGCCCTGCTGCTGGGTGTGCTCGCCGACGGGGCCGGCGACCGAGTGGACTTCTTCAGCTTCGACCGCACCACCGGTCCACGCGTGCGCTCCACCGCCGGGGCTCTGCTGAACCAGATGGTCAACGCCATGTCAGGGATCCAGCCCGAACTGGTGGAGGCCGACTATTCGCGCCTTCCCGCCCATGTGAAGGCCCTGACCTCCCAACGCTCTCTGGTGGTGATGCTCACCTCTCTGGATTCCGGCGCCCTGGAGGAGGGGCTGCTTCCGGTGCTGCCGGCGCTGACCGAGAAGCACCTGGTGCTCGTGGCCTCCGTCCGGGACCCGGACCTGGACCGGCGAGCCGCGGCGCGCGGCACTGTGGAGGACACCTACCGGGCCGCCGCGGCAGAACGCTCGCTCATCGAGCGGGAGGCGATGAAGACTCAGCTGGGATCGCTCGGGGTCGAAGTGGTGGATGCCGCGCCCCATGACCTGCCGCCCCAGCTGGCTGATGCCTACATCCGCCTCAAGGCCACCGGACGTCTCTGATCAGGCGCTGAGACGCCTTCATCCGCTCAACCTTCAACGGCCGTTCGCGGCCTGCCCGCCTGCTCGTCACCTCCCTGCGATGACCTGAGCACTGTTGATCCGGACGCCGCGGATCCGCAGATCACCCAGCTGTCCTACTACCAGCACGGCGAGGCGCGGGCCGTCGAGCCCGACAGCAGCAACACGGCACCCGACGGACGGCCCCAGGCGGCCTACTTCCACACCTGGCCGCTGAACCACACCGTCTGGCTCAGCAGCACCCAAGGCGGGGAGCAGCCTCTGATCGGCTGGCAGGACCTCACGGACGAGGCTCGGCACGCCCTCAACGAGGGCGACTTCGGCGCGGGCAACGTGGGCTTCAACGACCATCTCTTCGAATCTTACCTCGCGCGGGCCTGGGAAGGCCGCGGGCACGAGGACGACGTCTGAGCGGGTTCCGTCCAGAGGTGCCACGGCGTCTTCATCGGTGGCACGGCGTCGGCGCCCCTGTGATCCGGGCGATAGCCCTCTGAAACCGGAAGCCCGGCTGTGAGAACCTGGAGGGTATGAAGGTTCTAGCAGCGATGTCCGGCGGCGTGGACTCTGCCGTCGCAGCAGCCCGCGCCGTGGACGCCGGCCACGAGGTGGTGGGCGTGCACCTGGCGCTCTCGCGCATGCCCGGAACCCTGCGGACCGGCTCACGCGGATGCTGCACCATCGAGGACTCCTCGGACGCCTGGCGCGCCTGCGAGAAGCTGGGCATCCCCTTCTACGTGTGGGACTTCTCGGAACGCTTCAAAGCCGATGTGGTCGATGACTTCATCGCCGAGTATCAGGCCGGACGCACCCCGAATCCCTGCATGCGCTGCAACGAGAAGATCAAGTTCGAGGCGCTGCTGGACAAGGCCATCGCGCTGGGCTTCGACGCCGTGGCCACGGGCCACTACGCCACCATCCTGACCGACGCCGACGGCAACCGCGAGCTGCACCGGGCCGCCACCTGGACCAAGGACCAGTCCTATGTCCTGGGCGTGCTCAACGAGCAGCAGCTGGCCCACTGCTACTTCCCGCTGGGCGACACCCCCTCGAAGGACCTGGTGCGTGCCGAGGCCGAGGAGCGCGGACTCTCCGTGGCGAAGAAGCCCGACTCCCACGACATCTGCTTCATCCCCGACGGCGACACCCGAGGCTGGCTGGCCGAGCAGATCGAGATGACCAACGGGCCCATCCTGGACCAGGACGGCGAACAGATCGGTGAGCATGAGGGGTCCGAGGCCTACACCGTCGGCCAGCGCCGCGGACTGAAGCTGGGACGTCCGGCCCCGGACGGCAAGCCGCGCTTCGTCCTGGAGATCCGCCCCAAGGAGAACACGGTGGTGGCCGGGCCCCGGGAGCTGCTGGACATCGACCGGATCACCGGCATCCGCGTCTCCTGGGCGGGGCTGCCCGTGGCAGAGGCGAGCACCGGGGACTGGTTCGACATCGACCTCCAGATCCGCGCCCACGCGGACCCCGTCCCGGCGCGCGCCCGCGTGGAGCAGGACGATGCGGAGGGACCGGCCGGACAGCACGCAGGGGAGGCCGGTTCGCCCCGTCTGGTGGTGGAGCTGGAGGAGCCGCTGAAGGGTGTGGCTCCGGGCCAGACCGCGGTGATGTATCAGGGCACCCGTGTGCTGGGTCAGGCCACGATCGACACCGCCCGCTCGAAGAACTACCAGCCCGCCTGAGCAGGCGGAATCGGCGGCGATGAGTCGGTAGGCTGGAGTCATGAGCTCGAGCGAAGAACGTGCCGGCGATGCCGCCTCATATGTGGAGCCCGCGGTGTTCGAGGAGCTGCTGTCCATGCGCTCCTCGATCGACAACATCGATGCCACGCTGGTGTATCTGCTGGCTGAGCGGTTCAAGGCCACCCAGCGGGTCGGTGTGCTCAAGGCCGCCCACCAGCTGCCGCCGGCGGACCCGGCCCGGGAGAAGAACCAGATCGCTCGTCTGAAGCGCCTGGCCGAGGACGCCCAGCTGGACCCGGAGTTCGCGGAGAAGTTCCTGAACTTCATCATCGAAGAGGTCATCCGCCACCACCAGGCGATCTCCGCCTCCGCACAGACCTCCGGGCACAGCCCAGCACAGAACCCCGCGCAGAACCCCGACGCCGACCGATGAGCCTGCGTGCCGCCGCGGCCGGGACCTTCCCCGGCACCGATCTCCGCCGTGCCGCGGAGCTGCTCAGCGCCGAGACGCCGGCCCCTCATCTGACTGCGCTGCCGGAGCTGCCTCAGCGAGGACACCATGCCACGCTGCTGGGCCGTGCCATCGCGCAGCTCTCCGAGCTCTACGGCGAGCTGACCTCCTACGGGTGGCGGCTGACCCAGCGCCCGGGGGCTGACCACCAGCGCGCCGCGCAGCTGCTGCGCGCCGATGTGGACACACTGGCCGATGTGCGCGGCGAGCGGGCTGAGACCCACGGTGAGGACTCCTCTGCGCTGAAGCTGGAGATCCTGGGTCCGGTCAGTCTGGCCGCCCAGCTGGCCCTGCCCTCCGGTGAGAAGGTGCTGGTGGACCATGGGGCTCGCCGCGACCTGGCCGAGTCCATGGCCGCGGGACTGACCTCCCATGTGGAGCATGTGCGCCGGGCCTGCACCGCTCAGACGCTGAGCGTGGTGCTCTGCGAGACCCACTACGGCCGGGTCCGCCGCGGCGAGGTGCCCACTGTCAGCGGCTACCGGACCATCCGTTCCCTGCCCCGGGATGAGACCCGGATG
Organism: Nesterenkonia lacusekhoensis; assembly: GCF_017876395.1. NCBI lineage: Bacteria > Bacillati > Actinomycetota > Actinomycetes > Micrococcales > Micrococcaceae > Nesterenkonia > Nesterenkonia lacusekhoensis. Next base: position 1,790,420 of record NZ_JAGINX010000001.1, read on the forward strand.
ATGATCGGCGTCGTCGTGGAGGCGCTGCGCGCCGCCGGCGCCGATGAGGTCATCCTGGACCTGGGCGAGGCTCCGCAGAGTGAGCATGTCGAAGACTTCCGTGGTCGCGAGGCCTCCCGAGTGGAAGGCTTCGGGCTGCCGGTCACCAGCCTGGGCGGCGAGGCCTGGGAACAGGTGGCCGAGCTGACCGAGTCCGGTACGCAGTGGCTGGCCGGGGTGCTGAGGTCACATGAGACCGGGCGGGAGACGCTGCCGCAGGTCAGCTCCCTGGCTGCGCGGCTCATCGAGCCCTGGCAGGCCCTGGGCATGCCGGCGTCGTCGCTGGAGTCCTTCCTGCTGACCACCTTCTGCGGAGCCGACCGCGAGCGCCCTGCTGGGCCCCGAGCTGCGGGCCTCGATGAGGCTTCGACGCTGCGCACGCTGACCCGCGTGCTCGGCACCGCCGAGGCTCTGACCGAGCAGATCAACAGCTGAGGAAGCTGGGCGGACGGGGCGACTCAGGTGACTCTGGCGGCAGATCTCTACCAGGTTGACGACATCTCAGACGCCGTAAGTCAGGTGAGATGTCGCCGAGCAGGTGGAGATCCCGCTCAGCCGCTGACCTCCAGTCCGAGGTGCTCCGCGAGCGCCGGGGCGAGTTCGAGCAGCTGCTGGGAGGTCACCACCGCACCGCGCAGACCCTCCAGGCCGACGATCCGGCCGATCTCAGCCCCGGTCAGATCCAGATGCTGGGCGCGCAGCCCGGTCAGCACCAGAGTCTCGGCCCGGGTTCCGCGCAGTGCCACGCGGTGAGCACTCGCTTGGGTCAGGTCGACCTCCCCAAGGGCGCAGCCTTCGATGAGGAGATCTCGCAGCTCGGCACCACGCAGGTTGATCAGGTCGAGCTTGGCAGACGCCAGCTTCACTCCCGAGAGCACGGCGTCATAGAGCTCCACGACGCCGATGCGACTGTCCTCGAGCAGCACATCCCGCCAGCCGGAGCGGGGCGCCTGCAGATGTGGGATGTTCAGCCTGCTCAGCCGCGACTCGGCCACGGTGAGCCCGGAGAGGTCGCCCTCGGTCAGCGAGGCCTCCTCCCAGACGCTCTCGATCAGCGAGGCCCCGCGGAGATCGCTGCCGGACTCTCCTGCGGGAGGCAGGTCCTCGCTCAGGCGGCGCCGCTCGGCCACTCCTACGCCATGACCGGCCCCACCGAGGGCGAGATGACGATGGCCCTGCACGGCGTCGAGGTGGGCGAAGGGGGCATGCTGATCACTGTCACCTTCACCCCGGAGTATGAGCAGGACGGCGAGCCCGCCCACTTCGTCGAGGATATGCACAACCCGAACAACGCAAACATCATGAGCTACCTGCTCCCGGTGGTCAGCGACAGAGAGAATCTCAAGGCGTACTACGTGCCGGTGGAGATCCCGGAACGCTCCGGAGGCGGGTGGGTCACACGGTCGGACAACGCGTGGGCCAGCGACGTCGACGTCCACGTCCACTCCGGCGACACACTGACCATGTGGGCCTATGTCCCCACCCCGGAAGATGACATCGACACTGTGGATGTCTCTGTGGTGCCGGGCGCCCCGGAGTTCCGCGATGTCGAGATCGAGTGGGGCGACCACTCCCCTGCTGATCACAGCGGCTCCGGCGACGAGGATGAGGACGAGGCTGCCGAGGACGACGATGAGTGAGCGTCACGCCCGCCGTACCGCCCGCCCGCTGGCAGCCCTGATCCTCACCGGAGGCCTGCTGCTGAGCACCACGGTCCCGGCCGCAGCCGATGAGGAGGAGTTCCCCGGGGGCCCGCCCGAAAGGCCCGAAGGGCAGCCTTCCACCGAGGAGTTCATCTACGCGCCGGACGCCGAGGACTTCACCCAGCGCTATGACGCCACCGACTTCATCGACGAGCTCGGCGGAGACTCCGAGGAAGACGACGTGATCGTCCTGGAGACCGACATCCTCTTCTCCGCCATGGAGTGGGAGATCCCGTCCGGAGCCGGCAGCACGATCGCAGGACTCATGGACGATGTCCCCGAGGGTGCCACCGTCCAGGTCCACGGCCACACCGATTCCAACCCGGTGCCCGAGGAGTACGACTTCGACAATCAGGTGCTCTCCGAGAACCGAGCAGAGGCCGTGGCCGAGGTCCTCGAACAGGAGCGCAGCGACCTCACGCTGGAGGTCGAGGGATTCGGCGACAGCGAACCCGCTGTGACCGAGGATCCGGAAGACCCCAGCACCTACGCCGCCAACCGACGCGTGGAGATCCGCTACGGCGACTGAGCGTGCTCGGTCGCGGCCCGGGGCGCTGGGCCATTGGACCTAGCGCCGGGAGTTGCGGCCGGCGTCGCGAGCCTGGGCGATGATCCCCGGCAGCGCACCGGCCAGCTTCTCCACGTCCTCCTCCGTGGTGGTGTGGCCCAGGGAGAAGCGCTGAGCCCCGCGGGCCTCCTCCTCTGTGAGCCCCATGGCCAGCAGCACATGAGAGGCCCGCGGAACCCCGGCGGTGCAGGCGGAGCCGGTGGCGGTGTCGAAGCCGGCCATATCCAGCATGAACAGCAGGGAGTCGCCTTCGGCCCCGTCCACCGTGATGTGCAGATTGTTCGGCAGCCGCTTGGCCGGGCTGATCCTCGGATCCGGCCCACGCAGAGTCGCCCCCTCGACGCCGTCCACGACCTCCACCAGGCGGTTCCGCAGCTCGGCGAGGCGTGCAGACTCGGCCTCGGTGCCGCTGACCGTCTCCTCGGCCACTGCGGCGAAGGCGCAGATGCCCGCGGCATCCAACGTCCCGGAACGGATGTCGCGCTCCTGCCCTCCGCCGTGCTGCACCGGGGTCAGGGCCACATCCCGGCGGACCAGCAGAGCGCCGATCCCCACCGGAGCACCGATCTTGTGGCCGGTGATCGCCATCGTGGAGGCGCCCGAGGCGGAGAAGCTGACCGGGCCGCCGTCGCCGGCGACAGAGCCGAAGGCCTGGACCGCATCGGTGTGGAACGGGACGCCGTGCTCGCGGCAGAGCTGGGCCATCTCCGCCACCGGCTGCACCGCGCCGGTCTCGTTGTTGGCCCACATGGCGGTGACCAGAGCGATGCTCTCCGGCTCCTCCGAGAGCAGGCGCCGAAGCTGTTCGGCGAAGCTGCTCAGCTCGACCACACCCTCGGCGTCCACGGGGATCATCACCAGCTCCGCGCCCTCCTTGGCCTCCAGCCATTCGGCGGTGTCCAGCACGGCGTGATGTTCGATGCCCGGCAGCAGGATGCGCCGGCGTCGGGAGTCTCCGTCCTGACCGGAACGCCGCTGCCACCACAGCCCCTTGATCGCCAGGTTGTCCGCCTCGGTGCCGCCGGAGGTGAAGATGACCTCCGAAGGGTGGGCGCCCGCGGCCTCGGCCAGCTGGGCACGGGCAGAGTCCACGGCGAGCCGAGCCCGTCGGCCTGAACCGTGCAGCGAGGAGGGATTGCTCAGCTGCGGCATCTGCTCGGTGAGCACGCGCAGAGCGGTCGGCTTCACCGGAGTGGTCGCGGCGTGATCGAAGTATGTCATCGTGACCCCGATTTTACTCACCACCGGCACCCCCGGGACGGCTGAGCGGTATCGTACTCTTCGATGACCAACCCGACCGGCAGCTCCTCCCCGGACTTCTACAGCGTGCTGGGCGTAGACCCCGACGCCGACCAGAAGACGATCCGCGCCGCCTACCGACGCCGGATGCGCCAGACCCATCCTGATCAGGGCGGTTCGGCCGAAGAGTTCCATCGGGTCCAGCAGGCCTGGGAGGCCCTCGGTTCAGAGGAGTCACGCTCGGCCTACGATCGGGCACGCGGCGGGGTCGATCCCGCAGGCCCGACTGCCGAAGAGGACTTCGGCCTCAACGGCGGAACCTACGCCAGAGGCCGCACCTGGACCGCCTCCACCTCAGGGACGGCCCACTCCCCCGGTGGGCGCCGAGGCGGCCCGCCCAAGCCCTCCGGGGCAGCGCTGAGGCCGCCGGTCTATGAACCTGATCTCTCCACTCCTGAGCCCCTGTCCCTGCCGCTGACCAGCCAGCGGGTCCACGGGCAGTTCGCCTCACGGGGACTCTTCGGCGGCGGAAAGACGCAGCGCCGGCATCGCCGCAGCGTCGAGCTGCTGACCAAGCACGTGCTGGAGGAGCTGCCGGCGGCCCGACTGTTCAACGACGTGCACCTGGAGCCCGCCGCGGCCGACCGGAAGGGCCGGCGTCGGGCGCCCCGCGGCTCAGAGCGGGCCGAGCATGTGCTGGTCTGCGGCGATGCGCTGGTCGTGCTCGGAGTCCACGAGGTCGCCGCCTCAGCGGCCTCCTGGGACGGACGCACGCTGCGTGCCGGCGGACGGGCGATGGCTCTGCCGAACCTCGCCGCCCAGGCGCGCCGGCTCCGGGAGACGCTGACCCAGCGGCTGGCCGCAGAGTACGGACGCGAACCGGTGCTGACCATCAGCCACCAGATGATGCTGCTCTCCACCGACGGCAGCCTGCTCAGCCCTGTGGTGGAGCCAGCTGCGGGATCCGCGCCGCTGGCCGCGGGCCGCGCGGTGCGCCGCGTGCTGGCCGAGCTGGCCGTCTCCGAGCGGGCCAATGTGGTGGACCGCCGCCTGCTCGCCGCCCTGCGCGACCAGCTGGCCACCCCCGACGTCGTCTGACGCGCGTACTGCGCGCCCGCGGGTCTCTGCCGCGGCGCGCTCGGCATGCCAGACTGACCACCCTCTACACTGTTCTGCGTGTCTGCAGACGAACCCTCCCCCGCACCCCTGCGCGTACTCGTCGACCAGCCGGAGATCCCCGGCAACACCGGCAACCTGATCCGCCTGGCCGCGGTGACCGGCGTCGAACTCCACCTGGCTGAGCCGCTGGGCTTCGACTTCGCCGATGCCAAGCTGCGCCGCGCCGGACTGGACTATCACGACCTGGCCGTCCTGACCGTCCACCCCAGCCTGGAGGCCGCCTACCAGGCGCTCGGGCTCGAGACCGAGATTCCCGCCGAGCAGCATCCGCGGGTCTTCGCCTTCACCGGGGAGGGAACCATCGGCCACACTCAGATCACTTATCGTCCCGGTGATGTGATGCTCTTCGGCCGGGAGTCTGTGGGTCTGGACGAGTCCGTGAAGGCGGGCCCGCGCATCACACAGAAGGTGCGGATCCCCATGCTGCCCTCCAGGCGCTCGCTGAACCTGGCCAACTCCGTGTCCATCGCGGTCTACGAGGCCTGGCGGCAGAACGACTTCGCCGGGGCCGTCTGAGCTTCCTCCTCGCCATAAGGGTGTTGATCAAGAGGGTGTCCAGCTCAGATCGCTAGACTCGCACAGCATGGAGACCCCTTCCCCGAGCCGCCGCGATGACCAGCCGGACGAGTTCCCGGAGACCGATTCCGAGGAGCTGCAGGACCGGGTCGGCCACGACGAGCAGGCCCAGCCTCAGGAGAGCGCCGATGCCGACGACGCTGTGGCCGGAGACTACGGTGAGGAAGACTCCGACGAGGCAGAGACTGCCGACGAGCCTGAGACCGCCGACGAGCCGACCGAGCCGCTGACGCTGAGCGAGCTGCTCACCGGCACCGCTCACGGCGATGAATCCTCGTTCGCCGCGTTCTACGAGGCCACCTCCGATGTGGTCTACGGACTGGCCCTGCTGATGCACGAGCATCCCGACGGCGCCTACTACTCCACAGTGGCCGTCTACCAGCACCTGTGGGAGCAGGCCGACGAGCGCGCCCGGGACCTGCGCCTGCAGACTGCCGCCTCCCAGTCACTGACTGAGGAGCACCTGAACTCCCCGGAGGACGAGCAGGATGCCTACCGCCCGAGTGAGTACGAGCTGGTCCTGGAATGGCTGGTTCCACTGGCCCACCGCATCATGGTCGAGCGCTTCCGTGAGGGCCTGGCCGAACCCATCAGCCTCTCGGCAGTGCCTGAGTCGCAGGGCGGAGGCGTGGCCGGCCTGCCGGAGGAGATCCTCGACGACCTGACCACCCTCTCCGACGCCCAGACCCAGGCGGTGGCGCTGAGCTACCTGGCCGGCGGAACCCACCAGCAGATCGCCGACGCCGTGGACTCGGCGCTGCCTACGGTGAAGTCACGGCTGCGCGACAGCATGACCCGCCTGCACGCGCAGCGCGACTCCCGAGAGACCGACGCCGACCCCATCCTGCGGGCCGCTGTCACCAGGAAGGACGTGGAGCGCGGAGGCGCGGTCAACCGCAACTTCACCAACCACGTCTCGGCGGATCTGGAGAAGGGCCTGCTGGTCGAACTCGCCGAGCTCTACGCACTCGATGCCATCGATGACCGCGAACGCGCCCTGCTGGACGAGACGGCGCTGAACGCCGACGAAGAGACCTCCCAGCAGTGGGATACGCGAGTGCTGGCGGCACGGCGCACCCTGGCCGAGATCTTCTCCGCTCACCCGGTGGTCCCTCCCGGACAGCTGCTGGACGAGATCCTCTACGACCTGCGCGACCGTGAAGTCGGCATGAGCATGGTCGAAGAGTTCTCCGCCCACACGGAGGAGACCACCAAGCGCGACCCCATCATGAAGCGGTGGATGATCGTCACCGGCCTGGTGGTCGTCATCCTCCTGGCCGTCCTGCTGATCTGGCGCTTCACCGCCGGCCAGGACGTCCAAACCATCGCCGACGGGGCCGACGATGCCCGCACGGTGGAAGACATCGAGCTCGCCGGCGGGGGCACCGGCCACGCCGTGATCTCCGAAGAGGAGGACGTCGCCTACCTGGACTTCGAGGACGTCGCCACCCTGGACGGTCACACCTACCAGGTCTGGCTGCTCTCGGCCGACCAACGGGCCCCGAGCTCGCTGGGCAACTTCACCTCCTCCGAACTCGAGGAGGAGATCATCTCCCTGCGGAACATCTCCAGCTATTCCCATGTGCAGATCACTGCGGAGGAGATCCGCGGCGAGGAGCGCCCTTTGGGCGAGGTCATGGCGGAGCTGCCGCTGCATGAAGACGCGCCGGAGGAGTCGGAGGACGCTGCGGGCGACGACGCCGAAGGTGATACCGATGGTGCGGAGGATTCCGACGGTGCGGAGGATTCCGATGGTCCGGAGACCACAGAGGACGGCGCCTGAGGGCCGACCGGCTGAGGCACGGTGTGTGGGCACTTTCGTATGGAATGCGCCCTGTCCGCACGCTCAGAGCACCTGGAAGTGCCCACACAACGCAGGTGGGCAGCGCTGGCGGACAATGCTGGCGGCTCAGCCGGTCCAGTTGCCGCTCTCGTCGTACTGATCCTCAAAGATGGCGGGAGGCTCGTCGCCGGGCTCGAGTTCGACGGGACCGTTGCAGCCCCAGGCGTCCTGGGATTCACATTCGCCGCCGACGCTTCGGGACGACATCCTCCAGATGTCGGCGTTGCCTGGGCTGGATGCGATGGTCGCCTGGCCCGGGATGGCGATCCACTCGCCTCCGTCCACGCGGTATTCACCGATGTAGTCGGTGGCGATGGTGACTCCGTAGGTGCCCGTGGCGGTGTAGACGTTGGGTTGCCCCCGGAAGTAGGTCCACGCGTTATGCGGGCCGCGGTTTCTTCAATGGGTACAGATTTCAGCATACTCAGCCGGGCTGCGGTACCCGAGCGCTGAGTGGCGCCGGATGGTGTTGTATTCCTTCTTCCAATCCGTGATGATCACCCGAGCATGGGTCAAAGACCAGAAGCTGGTGATGTTCAGGCACTCATCCCGGATCCTGCTGTTGAAGGACTCCACGTACCCATTGCGCCACGGCGCACCCGGCGGGATGTAGTGGATCCCCGTGACCTCCCCGGCCCAGTCGGCCATCGCGTGGCAGATCAGCTCCGGGCCGTTGTCACACCGTAGGACCTCTGGAAGCCCCCGGTCAGCGGCGATAGCGTCGAGGTGGGCGGTGAGGTCATCACCGGTGATGCTGCGGGCCACGATCCCGCCCAGGCATTCGCGAGTGTGCTCATCGACGATCGAGGCGATCTTGATCGCCCGGCCCGTCTCATCGGCGTCGAATTGGAAGTCCACCGCCCACACCACATTCGGCGCGTCCGCCTGCGGGGCTTCCGCGGTGGAGGACCCCACGCGTTTGCGTCGACGTCTCACCGGAACCCGCAGGCCCTCTTCACGCCAGAGCCGCTGGACCTTCTTATGGTTGACCGCCCAGCCCTCGGCTCGGGCATCATGATAGGCCCGCCGGTAGCCCCAGCGCGGGTGGTCCTTTGCATAAGCCCGTAGCCAGGCCCGCAGCCCAGCATCAGGATCACCAGCGTTCTCAGACTTCAGTGCCCGGCGGAAGGCGGATCGGGCAAGCCCGGCCAGCGCGGTGGCTCTGCGTTCACTGATGCCCATGGTGGCCATCAGGTGTCGCGCAGCTGCTCGGCGCCGGTCCGGGCTTAGAAGTTTCCCTCCGCCAGCTCCTTCAGCGCGGCCTTCTCCAGCTCCGCCTCGGCCAGGAGCTTCTTGAGCCGGTCGTTTTGCTTCTGAAGTTCCTTCAGCCGTTTGGCGTCTTCGGCTTTGAGCCCGCCGTATTGGTTCTTCCACCGGTAGTAGGTGGCCTCGGTGACTCCCAGTTCGCGGGCGGTGGCGGCGACGTCGTGGCCTTCTGCCTGGAGCTTCTCAGCGTCTTGGAGCTTCCGGATGATCTGTTCCGGGGTATGGCGTCTTCTCTTGCTTGTCATGGTCACACCAGTTTTCCTGCCCGGAGCGTCGGGCGCTAGTGCGACTCTCATAACTCGTGGACCGAAATTAGGGGGTCATGCCAACGTGGCTCGTAGCTGTCTGGGTGTCGGTCTTATCGACCGCGTAGCCGGCGGAATCGTAGTCCGGCAGGGCGGCGCCTGGATCGAAGGAGCTGGTGGTGCCGCCGTCCCCGTAGTCGAAGTGATACTCGATCGGGATCGCCCGGATGTCGACCTGATAGCCGAGCATCTCCTCGGTCAGAACCTGGGTCTCAGACTCGGCGAAGACATTGGTGTGGCTGTCCAGGAACCCGAAGCCCTGAAGCTCCGGCTCAAAGCCGACTGACGCCGCATCGATGGGGAGTTCCGCGAAATCAGCCTCCGTGATCACCGGCAGCGGCTCCGGCTCGTCCTCTTCGACAGGCTCGTCCGGCTGGGGTTCCGCGGCTGGCTGGTCTGGCGCGCTCGGTGCTTCCTGTTCGACGACCTGCTCGCAGGCACCGGCCATGGCGATCTCCACCGCGCCGCAGGTCGTCCTGATCACCTCGAGACAGTCGCTGCTGGTGACCTCGCCGTCATCATGACAGTTGTGGAGGCTTGGCGGTTGCGCGTAGATCTGCTCCGCGATGCCGCCGACCCCTCCAGCGTTTCCGCCGGAGCCGGCCTCCTGATCACTGCCGCCACCAGCACTTCCACCGGAACCGCCGCCGGTCCCGCCTTCGGCACCAGATCCACCACCGGTGCCTCCGCCCGAGCCTGCTCCGGCCTCGCCAGAGCCCTGACCTGGATTGCCAGACGGCGGCTCCCCGGGCGCGTCCCCCATGTGGACGTCTCGCTCAATCTCGACGGACACAGAGCGCTCGTCCATATCGGCGAGCATGTCCTCTTCGGCTGTTGCGGCATGAAGCGGCAAGATGCCGGTCCCCATGACGATCGCGCCAACAGCGAGGAGCGCTGACGAACCTCGGAAAGTCATCCGTCGGCCTCCTCATTTTCAGTATTTCCACCGACGAACACAAGATCAGCAACCACCCAGCGGTTGTCAGTGTGTGTGAGTGCCGCACTCCAGCCCATCTCCTCCTGGGCTTCACTTTCACCGAGCAATTCACCATCCATGTACGCCTCGTAGCTTGCCTGAGTGATAAGAAATGCGACCTGCGCGCCGTACTCTCCGTCAAAACTGATGGTGGTCTGAGTTACCTCATCGAGATCCTGAACGTACCAGCCCTGCTCGAAAGCACTCTCTACTTGCTCCACCTGATCCAGGCAGAACGCACAATTCTCGGTCGAAGCAGCCTCGAGAGGCGCAGTATCACCAGTGTTTCGAGCATACTGGCGGGTTTCGAACCAATGCTGCAGCGCAGCCTCCACACCTTCTTCGGTGCGCTCTGAGGCCTCCTCGGGCACCTCCGGCTCCGGCCAGTTCTCCGCCGGGCCGTCAGACGACGCCGGGACCGGCTCGGGCTCGTCAGCCTCCTCGGCCTGGCCAGCGCCACCATCAGCGCCGTCGCTGTTCTCTCCGGAAGGCGCCTCAGCGCCTTCTGCCGTTCCGGCCCCTTCAGCCGCGCCGGTCTGTTCAGCTGCGTCAGCCTCGGTGTCATCGCCGCAGCCGGCCAATCCACCTATCAACACGCCAGCGGCCATCGCACCCACCACACCGCGGAGCCTGAGATCCATACCCATCTGCGTCGTCATCCGTTCACTCATCGAGGCACCACTGCCGTGACAGTCCCTCACTCTGGTCGCGTACTGTCAGGGAGTCTACGCATAAAGCGAATACCCCTGCGCCGCCTGTGGACAGGCTTCACAGGGGAGGTTGAAAAATAGCCTCTTTTCCGTCACAGATCATCGAACGGGAACAGAACATGCTGTAATCGAGATTGATTCACCATGCTGCCGATCACAGATCAGGAGTACCCATGAGCGATTCAGATTTCTCCACATGCGACCTATTCGACACTGACGAGCATCTGCAGTCCCTCTCTCTGCAGCTGCAGAACCTGGGCGGAAAGACGAAGTTCACCGGCCCGATCCGCACCATTCGGTGCCACCGCGACAACGGACTGGTGAAGTCGACTCTCAACACCCCCGGCGAGGGCCATGTGCTGGTCGTCGACGGCGAAGGCTCCCTGGAGTCGGCGCTGATGGGCGACATGATCGCGGAATCCGCCATCGCCAACGGCTGGGTCGGCGTCGTGATCAACGGAGCAGTCCGGGACCGCGCTGCTCTGGCTCAGCTGGATCTGGGCGTGAAGGCCCTGGGTTCGAACCCGCGGAAGTCGGCCAAAGCCGGTCACGGGGTCTTCGACATCGACCTCGAGTTCGGCGGAGTGCACTTCCGCCCCGGGGCCACTCTCTGGAGCGACGAGGACGGCATCCTCGTCACAAACTCCTAAACGCCGCCCTCACCAGCCGGCTCCGCCCCCGCATGCTCCACCCCGGCGTTCTCCTCCTCGCTCCGCCGGCGCAGCGCCCATACGATGTGCACCACGCGGAGCTCCTGCAGAGAGAGGGCCCAGATCAGCATCGCCGACGCCGACAGAGACAGCTCAGACGACCCCCAGGCCATCCATGCCAGCACACCCGCGGCGAGCAGCACCCACAGCGCACAGGCAACACCACGGGCCACCCTGAACTGAAACCGGGAAGGTTCTCCGATGCCTCCCTCAGGTGAAACTCCGCGGTGACAGCAGACCGCGTAGACCACCGGAACCGGCACCATCAGCAGCATCACGGCGGCAGAGAACCATCCCCAGGCCAGGTCGGTATAGGCGCCCCACGCCATCAGGCTGGCGGACAGCGCACCGACTGCACCCCAGACCACCGGCCAGAATCGCCATCCGAACTGCGAGACCATCGGATGCCGTCCTTTCGGATCCACGTGCTTGATCAGCACGACCCTAGGACATCTGCCTGCCGTGCAGAACCCGCCGCACCACACGGATGCCGCAGGTCAGGCACCTGACTCAGAAGCCTGAGATCGTATCCCCAGCGTTGACGTGGACCAGATGGAACTCCTCCGCCGACCGGCCATCCGCGCCAGAGCGTTCAGCCGCCTGGACCATCTTCTCCAGGACGTAGTGCTCCATGCCCGCCGGATCCGGGTGCTGACTGAAGTGGCGGCGCAGCGCCTCCAGCTTCTTCTCCTCATAACCGGTGACATCGACGCGCAGCTGAATCCGCTCCGACGGCGCCCCCATGAGCATCAGCGACTTGATCCTGAAGGCCCCCAGACCCTCCTCCTCGAGCAGCTCGGGGAACGCGAAGGGATTCTCCACCGCGGGGTAGCTGGCCCGGACGACTGCCTCACCGCAGGCCATGTGATCCGGGTGAGACTTCTGCAGCCGGTCCCAGGCCCGCTCCGGGTGACAGGAGACGACGACATCGGGCTGCACCTGGCGCATCACCCGTACGATCTTCTTCTGCAGCTCCAGGGTGGGTTCGACGAAACCGTCGCGCTCGTCCAGGAAGATCACCTGGCGGATCCCCAGGATCTCTGCGGCGTCCAGCTGTTCCTGCCGCCGACGCGCAGCCATCTCCTCGGCGTCGCGTCCCAGCTCGAAGCCGCCGGCGTCGCCGGCGGTGAGCAGGCAGAGGGTGACCTCCACCCCGCGTTCGGCCAGGGCCGCAACGGTGGCTGCCGCAGCGAAGTCCAGATCATCCGGGTGGGCGGCGAAGGCCAACAGCCTCTCCATGCCCAGACCCTCGATCAGCTCGTCCGGGCTCTTCAGTTGTGTCTCCATGCTCTCCGTATCTCTCACATGCCGTCCAGAGTGACCTCTGCTTCATGCGACTGGCCGTCGCGCACATAGGTCACCGTGACGCTATCGCCTGCGGCGTGCTCACGCACAGTTGCGGTCAGCGAACTGGCATCGGAGACCGGGGTGTCATCGACATGGGTGATCAGGTCACCCTCCTGCAGACCGGCCTCGCCGGCGGGCGACCCCTCTGGGATGTTGTCGATCAGCGCGCCGTTGGTGAAGCCCTGCCGGAACATCGCATCCTCCGGATCCAGGCCCTCCGCGTTGGAATCCAGCACCTGGACGCCCAACAGTCCGTGAGAGACTTCGCCGTTCTCGATGAGTTCGTCGGCCACGCGCTGGGCATAGTCGATCGGAATGGCGAAGCCCACGCCGATGGAACCGGCGTCGGTCTGGCCCATCTGTCCTCCCCCTCCGGCGGAGGCGATCGCCACGTTGACGCCGATGATGTTGCCCTCGCCGTCCACCAGCGCACCGCCCGAGTTGCCCTGGTTGATGGCGGCGTCGGTCTGGATGACGTTGAGGTGGATGTACCCCTGGGTCGGCGCCTGGTCCTGATCCGGGAAGAAGAACTCGAAGCCCTCCGGGTCCTCCTCGCCCTCTTCAGGCTCCTCCGGAGCCGCTTCGGTCTCTTCATCACCGGCATCGGAAGAGGCCACTGAGATGGTGCGGTTCAGCGTGGAGACGATGCCGTCGGTCACCGTCCCCTCCAGTCCCAGCGGAGCGCCGATGGCGATCGCCTGATCGCCCACGTTCAGCTCTCCGGGGTTGCCCATCTCAGCCGGAGTGACGCCGCTGGTGTCCTCCAGCTGGATCACGGCCAAGTCGCTGAGCGGGTCGGTGCCGACCACCTCGGCAGAGGTCACCGAGCCGTCGTGGGTCTGCACGGAGATCTCCGCGCTGCTGGTCTGACCGCCGAGGGTGACCACATGCGTGTTGGTGAGCACGTGGCCCTGGTCATCGAGCACGATGCCCGACCCCGAGCCCGAACCCTGCTGTGCCGAGACCGCCAACGTGACCACTGAGGGCGATGCCTTCGCCGCGGCCGCTGTCACCTCCGTGGCGCTCTCCGGATTGTTGATCTCGATGCCGCCGCCCGGAGCGGCCACGCCGTCACCGGAGAGCGCGTCCCAGCCCACAGCCACGCCGCCGCCCACCAGCGCGGCCACCAGCATGCCGGCGATGAAACCTCCGACGCCGATGCTCCGCTTGGGTGCCTCCGGCTGCTGCGGAGGATAAGAGGGGTGGACATCCTGACCCGGCTGGCCCGGGTAGGTGTGTGTGACCGGCGGACCATACGGCGTCGCGGCCTGGTTCTCCCACCCCTGCTGTGCCGCGCCGTGCTGGGTGCCGCCGTACTGTGCGCCGCCGTACTGTGCCCCGCCGTGCTGTGCCCCGCCGTGCTGGTCGGGGGCCTGCTGAGGTGGGTGACTCTCATGCCCTGGGTAGCCCTGCTGTGCCTGGTAAGGCTGCTGCGCTCGGTAGGACTGCGGCGTGCCGCCGCCGTAGGTGTGACCCTGGAGCGCACCGTGATGTGCCTGTGGGTTCGTCTCGCCGGCCTCATAGGGCGAGAAGCTCGGCAGAGGCCGGTGCTCTTCCGCAGAGTGGTGGTGCTCCTCAGCAGGCTGGCGATGTTCCTCCGCAGAGCCGTGGACTGCTGCGGGACCGCCCAGACCGCCCTCCTGAGGCTGATCCTGCCAGATCCGCTGCGTAGGCTCTTCGCCGGGCAGCCGCCTCTCCTGCTCAGGCTGGTGCCCCGTCCGCTCAGGCTGGTGCTCAGCCTCCCCGGGGCTGTCGGCGTCGGGCCGGGGAGGCTGGACGTCCTGGGGATCGCGGGGTGCGTCCTCGTGGGGTTCGTTGCGGTCTGAAGTCATAGCAACACCTGATTCGGCAGTTCGTTCGAGAAGTCGGCAGATCCATTGTGCCCTGGCTCCCTGTGACAACGTCGACAAGTTCCCGGATAGTTCCTGAACATGTCCTCTAAAGCTCAACAGGGGCCTCCCTGCTTGTCCATGGACGATGTCAGACCCTGCTTATACACTCAAAGCCATGCTGACCGAGGCCCTTCCCAGCTCCCTGATCACCAGTGTTCCGATGCCGGTCGGGGCCATACTGGTGGGCCCACTTCTCATCGGAGCGGCGGTGCTGGCGCTGATCGGCATAGGGGCGGTATGGCTCTCCGGCGGCAAGAAGCAGCAGAGGATCATCGGCCGGCCCGGCCCGCAGCAGATGTCCGGGGAGGCCTCAGAGAAGCCGGATCGGCTGGACACCGCTCCGCTGGAGACGCTGCGCCAAGAGGCCGGCACCATGCTCATCGCAGCCGACGACGCCGTCCGCTCCTCCGAACAGGAGGTGCTCTTCGCCCAAGCCTCCTACGGCGAGGAGGAGGTGGCCGTCTTTCAGCAGGACATCGCCCAGGCCCACGAGCATCTCAGCGAGTCGTTCCGTCTGCAGCACCAGCTGGACCGCGAGCCGCCCGAGCAGGAGCATGAGGCTCGGGAGCTGGTGAAGCGGATCTTCGCCAACTGCGAGAAGATCCACGAGACCCTAGAGGCCCACCGCAAGGAATTCGAAGGGATGCGGAACCTGGAGCGGGACCCGCGCCCCGCCCTCGAGCAGCTCAACCGCCAGCTGAGCGACCTCGCCGCCCGTCGGGAGAACGTGGAGTCCCAGCTGCCCACCTTGGAGAAGAAGTACAGCGAGGATGCGCTCACGCAGTTCCGCGACAACCTGACCCAGTCTGCCGAGGCTCTGCAGCAGGCCTCCCATGCCCGCGACGCCGCCCGGGGCTCCGCCCACGCCGGCAGCACCAGTGACGCCGTGGTCTCGATCCACCACGGTGAAGAGGCCGCCGGCGACGCAGCCGATCTCATCAGCTCCATGGAGCAGCACGGACAGCGGTTGGAGCAGGCACGGCGGAACCTCGATGTGGGGCTGGCCCAGACAGAGCAGGACCTCGCCCAGGCTCGGGCCATCCGTGACGCCGGCCAGGCCCCCGAGCTGGCCGGCCCGATCGCCGCCGCAGAGACTGCCGCGGCGCGGGTTCGCCGGGAGCTCTCCGCCGAGGAGCGGATCGATCCGCTGGAGCTGCTGCAGTCCCTCGAGCTGGCTCACCGCGAGCTGGATGAGCCGCTGAACTCCGTGCGAGATCTCCAGGCCAAAGACCGGCGGGCCCGCGAGACTCTGGATGCGGAGCTGCTGACCGCCCGCAACCAGGTCCAGTCCTCCGTGGACTATATGCGCTCTCGCCGACGCTTCACCAGCAACACGGCCCGCACCCGCCTGGCCGAGGCGGAGCGCTGCCTCTCCGAGGCGCAGAGCTTCGCCGACAGCCAGCCCTCCCGCGCACTGGAGATGGCATCCCAGGCCAAGACCCTGGCAGTCCAGGCTGCGCAGATCGCCCAGCGCGAATCGGCCGAGACCAACATGAACGCCATGGGCGGAGGCGTCGCCGGCCGTGACCCCGTGGGCGGCGGCTACGGAGGCGGCTTCGGAGGCGGCTTCGGCGGTGGGTACCGTGGAGGCTACGGAGGCGGCTTCGGAGGCGGCCCGCTGGGCGGCGGATTCGGCGGCGGCTACCGCATGGGCTACGGACGCAGAGGCGTGCGCATGCGGCCGCGCCGGCGTCGCGGGTTCTTCTGAGGATCAGGCGCTGAGACTTCTGCACCACTGGACGCATCAGCCCGAAGAGGAAAGAATCGAACTGTGAGCCGCGGGCCTTCCACAGGCCGCGGCGCAGCAGCCCACGAGGAAAGGTGATCACTGTGTCCAAGCAGTCGATTTTCGGCAGAATGTCCCAGCTCATCCGCGCCAATGTGAACGCGATGCTGGACCGCGCCGAAGACCCGGAGAAGATGCTGGACCAGATGGTCCGGGACTTCACCAACAACATCGCAGAGGCTGAGGAGGCCGTCGCCCAGACCATCGGCAATCTGCGCATGATGGAGGACGACTACAAGGAGGACCTGGAGACCGCCCAGTCCTGGGGCCAGAAGGCGTTGGCCGCCTCCCGCAAGGCTGATGAGTTCCGTCAGGCCGGCGACTCCGAGAACACCGCCAAGTTCGACAACCTCGCCAAAGTGGCCATCCAGCGTCAGATGGAGTCCGAGTCCTCCGCCAAGACCGCTGAGCCCACCATCCAGTCTCAGCGCGAGATCGTGGAGAAGCTGAAGTCCGGCCTGGAACAGATGAAGTCCAAGCGCCAGCAGCTGGTCTCCAAGCGCGACGAGCTGGTCGCACGCTCCCGTGCCGCCCACGCCCAGTCCCAGGTCCACGACGCGGTCAAGTCCATCGACGTCATGGATCCGACCTCCGAGGTGGGCCGTTTCGAGGAGAAGATCCGCCGCGAGGAGGCCCGCGTGCGCGGTCAGAACGAGCTCGCCTCCTCCTCCCTGGACGCCCAGTTCGAATCCCTCGAGGACCTGGGTGAGCAGGCAGAGGTCGAAGCCCGCCTCGCCGCTCTGAAGGGCCCCTCCCCCGACCGGCAGGCCATCGGCTCCGGTGAGTCCGGCAGCGGTGTCAGCGCTGAAGACATCGCCGCTGACCTGGAGGCCCTCGAGTCGCAAAACGACAAGAGCTGATCTCTCGCAGAGACGCTTCTGCAACAATGGGGTACGGACCTTCCGTACCCCATTGTTCTGCCTGAGGAGACCCCTGTGACCGATACAGCCCCCGCCGCCACCGGAGCGCCCGCCGCTGAGAAGGGCACCGTCAACAAAGGGCTCGCTCAGATGCTCAAGGGCGGCGTCATCATGGACGTGGTCACCCCTGACCAGGCCAAGATCGCCGAGGAGGCCGGCGCCGTCGCCGTGATGGCCCTGGAGCGCGTCCCCGCCGACATCCGCGCCACCGGCGGCGTGGCCCGCATGTCTGACCCGGACCTGATCTCCGGGATCATCGACACCGTCTCCATCCCTGTGATGGCCAAGGCCCGGATCGGCCACTTCGTCGAGGCCCAGGTCCTGGAGCACCTGAAGGTGGACTACATCGACGAGTCCGAGGTGCTCTCCCCCGCTGACTACATCCATCACATCGATAAGTCGAAGTTCTCGGTGCCGTTCGTCTGTGGTGCCACCAACCTGGGTGAGGCGCTGCGCCGCATCACAGAAGGCGCTTCCATGATCCGCTCCAAGGGCGAGGCGGGCACCGGTGACGTCTCCGAGGCCATGAAGCACATCCGCACCATCAATGCGGAGATCGCTCAGCTGACCTCCCTGGCCGAGGACGAGCTCTTCGTCCGCGCCAAGGAGCTGCAGGCCCCCTACGAGCTGGTCAAGCAGGTCGCCCGGGACGGCCGGCTGCCCGTGGTGCTCTTCGTGGCCGGCGGCGTGGCCACCCCGGCCGATGCCGCCATGATGATGCAGATGGGCGCCGACGGCGTCTTCGTGGGCTCGGGCATCTTCAAGTCCGGCAACCCGGCGGCCCGCGCCGAGGCGATCGTGAAGGCCACCACCTACTACGACGACCCGGCCGTCCTCGCCGAGGTCTCCAAGGGACTGGGCGATGCGATGGTCGGTCTGAACGTCTCCGACCTGCCCGCCCCGCACCGCCTGGCCGAACGCGGCTGGTGAGCTGAGATCCGCTGAACCTGCTGAACCGTGGGCGATCGCCCCGCGTTCTTCCCGAAAACGGTGCGAAATCGCCCTCGGGTTCTAGTGAACGTCGCAACGACCTGACCGTTCAGGAGTTGCGATGCCCGCACGCGAACCCTCCCGAGGAGAGCCTTATACCGAAGCGGTGAAGGCTGACTGCCTTCACCGCTTCGGCCAGACCCCAAACCTAGCTGCAGTCGCAGCTGAGACCGGAGTCTCTGCCAGGACCTTGTCTGACTGGGTCAGAGCCGCCGGGATGTATCACCTGGTACGTCCCGGCCGGGCGCATCCACGCAGAGATGAGTACCATCGACTGCGGTTAGAGGGATTCAGCCGTGCAGAGGCTGCCCAACGAGTCGGTGCATCTGCGCGATCGGCGCGGAATTGGGACCGTCAGAGTGCGCCCAATGGGTATAACAAGAAGATGCACAGCACCTTCCCTGATCCCGCCGCGCCCGCGACTCACCGGCGGTACCTCAACGCGGCAGACAGACTCGCGATCTCTGACCTGCTGCGACGAGGCTGTTCCTACGCTCAGATCGCTGCTGAGCTGGGACGGAGCCGTTCAACGATCAGCCGAGAGGTCACCCGCAACAGCCACAGAGGCCTCTACCACCCGTACCTCGCTCATCAGCAGAGCGTCGACCGGCGGGCACGGCCCAAGCCCAGGAAACTGGTGCCTGGCAGCCGGATCTTCGCCTACGTCTGGGACAAGCTGCAGCTGGAATGGTCCCCGGAGCAGATCAGTGGAAAGCTCGCTGAAGAGTTCCCCGAAGATCAGGAGATGCGTGTGTGCCACGAAACGATCTACCAGGCCCTGTACCTACAGGCTCGTGGTGGATTGAAGCGTGAAGTCCAAGCCGCGCTGCGCACTGGTCGGGCGATGCGCAAGCCTGCCGGTGACCAGCGCAGATCCCGGAGTCTGGGTGGGCAGATGGTCATGATCAGCCAGCGTCCTGCTGAGGTCGAGGACCGGGCAGTGCCGGGGCACTGGGAAGGAGACCTGATCATCGGTGCTGACAGTAAGTCCGCGATCGCGACTTTGGTGGAGCGTCATACCCGGTTTGTGATGCTCTGCCATCTTCCTGGTGATCACACCGCCCAGACGGTCGCGGCCGCGCTGACCCAGCGGATGAAGACGCTTCCTGAGCATCTTCGCGGTTCGCTGACGTGGGATCAGGGAGCCGAGATGGCCGCTCATCACACGATCAGCGTGGCTGCTGATCTTCCGATCTACTTCTGTGACCCGGCTTCACCCTGGCAGCGGGGATCGAATGAGAACACCAACGGGTTGCTTCGCCAGTACTTCCCTAAGGGAACTGATCTTTCAGTCCATGGCCCAGAGGATCTGGAGCTGGTCGCGAACAAGCTCAACGGCAGGCCTAGGAAGACATTGGGATGGGACAGTCCCGCAGACCGCATGAAAGAGTTGCTCACGACCAGCTGAGTTCACTGTTGTTGCGACAACCACTCGAATCCGCCGCCGATTCTCAGGAAGAACGCGGGGCGATCCCGTCTGTGAGGAGAACTGAACGATGACCGCACCGCAGATCGGCGTGCTGGCCCTGCAGGGCGCCGTGGCCGAGCACGTCCGGGCCTTAGCCGCCTCCGGGGCTGAGGTGCGCACTGTGCACCGCCCCGCTGAGCTCGAGGGCCTGGACGGCCTGGTGGTCCCCGGCGGAGAGTCCACCACGATGGCACGGCTGGCCGCGCCGGTGCGCCTCATGGAGGCCGTCCGGGAGAGGCACGACGCCGGTATGGCCGTCTTCGGCACCTGTGCCGGCCTCATCCTTCTGGCCGAGTCGGTGGCCGACGCCGAGGCGCTGGAGGGCTTCGAGCGCATCAGGGGCTTGGACGTACGGGTGCGCCGCAACGGCTACGGCAGCCAGCTGGACTCCTTCACCGAGGATCTCGCCGTCGCTGGTCTGCCCGGCGAGGAGCATCCGCTCTCAGCGGTGTTCATCCGTGCCCCGCTGATCGAGGAGCTCGGCGAGGGTGTGGAAGTCCTGGCAGCCTCAGAGGTGGCCGGGACTCAGGGCACCGACGGCGAGCGCAGCCCGGTGGCCGTGCGCCAGGGCCGGCTGCTCGGCGCCAGCTTCCACCCAGAGCTCACCGAGGACACTCGCCTGCATCAGCTCTTCGTGGAGATGGCCGGCGGCGCCTGAGCTCAGTCGGCGGCGTCGAGGATGTCCTCGAGCAGGTCCATGCCGAGCACGCTGTTCTCCTGCCCATAGTTGGAGAAGAGCACCACAGCAGTCTCCGTCTCCGGATCCAGAGCCGCCAGGGTCGCGTAGCCGTTGGAGATGCCGTTGTGCCAGGCGTAGCCCTCGGGCTCCAGATGCCAGCCCAAGCCCATCTCCGGGTGGATCTCCGAGGGCTCCACCGCCTGACTGCCCGGCGCGGTCTCATCAAAGATCCCTTCGATGAGCCGCAGATAGTCCTGCGGCGTACCCCGGGAGGCCGAGGCAGGGCTGAAGGCCGCCGAGCCGAAGTCCTCCACCTCGCCGGTGTTGTCATAGCCCTGGATGAGATCTTCGTCGGAGGGGTGGCCCTCGGCGTCGGAGGTGGTGGTATCTTCCATGTCCAGCGGGCCGGTCAGCCGCTGGCGGAGCAGCTGGTCATAGGACGTGCCCGCCTGCTCGGCCAGGGCATGGCCCAGCAGAGCGATGCCCAGATTGGAATAGACGTACCGGCCGCGCTCCCCCACGTCCTGCTCCGCGGCCAGGCCGATCAGCTCCTCAGTGGTGACCGTGTAGGGATTCTCCCCGGCGTTCCGCGCCTGACGGTCCTGCTCGGCGAAGCCGTCGGCCTCGGGCACCAGAGGAAGCCCCGCGGTGTGGGTGGCCAGCTCCTCCAAGGTGACCTCCCCGGCCTCAGTGCCCTCCAGCTCGGTCAGGTGGTCCTGCACCGGGTCGTCCAGATCCACCTCGCCACGCTCGACGGCGTCGGCCAGCAGCATGCCGGTCATCGGTTTGGACAATGACGCCAGCTCGAACACAGTGTCCTCATCCGCCCCCGAGGTGGAGGCGGTGTGGGTCTGTCCGTCACGGAGCACCATCACCACGGCCTCCTCGGCCAGCACGTCGTCGTGCTCGTTGAGGAACTCCTCCAAGGACGCCTGGTCGACGGGCTCCTCGACCGCCTCGGGCTCCGGGGCCTGGGTGCAGGAGGTCAGCAGCAGAGCCCCGAACACCAGCGGTGCGGAAGTGCGGAGAGCAGGTCGATGCATCGTGTGTCTGTACCCCTCATCTCTGGGCGGAAACAGGGAGTTTTCATGAAGCCTATCGTTCTGCGAGTCCCAGACGGATAGTGCATGATGGTCTCCATGACGGACCCGGCATCACGAGCGGCAGACCCTACGACCAGCCACGAGGAACTCTACGAGCTCGCTGGAGACCACCCGGAGCTGCGACCGCTGATCGCCGAGAACCCCAACACCTACCCGGAGCTGGTGGACTGGCTCGCCAGCCTGGGAGACCCTCAGATCGACGCCGCCCTGCGCCGCCGCGGAGACGCCACCCAGACCATGCCTGCCTCCGGCGGTGCCGCTGCCACCCAGGCGATGCCTCCGCTGCACGCCGACACCGGCACCTTCCAAGAACATGTCCGGGCTCAGGACGGCGCCCCGGAGGATGAATCCGCCTACTATCCGGCAGCGCCGATGTACCCCGCAGCTGCGGCCTACCCGGCGGCTGCCCAGCAGCAGCCGGCGGCGCACTGGGCCGGCTATGCCGCACCGGAGCATGCGGGGCAGGAACGTGCCGAGCGTCGCCGCGGCGGCGCCGGCTGCTGCCTCTTCATCGTGATGGGCATCGTGCTGGTGGCAGCTGTGGCGGCTGCGCTCTTCCTGCTTCCTCTGCAGCTCTTCGGCGACGATGACGAGCCTCAGCAGGATAACGCCGCCGAACAGGCCCCCGAGGAGGCCCAGGAAGGAGAGCAGGCTCCCGAGGAGGACTCCGCCGACCAGGACGAGGCCGGCGACGAGGAGGCCGCTGAGGACGAGGCCCGCCCCGCGCCGGAGGATGCGACAGAGATGAGCGCCTTCTCCGCCCCCTCGGAGAACATCCACTGCGAGGTCGGCGGCGACTCCGTCTCCTGCACCATCGAGGAGTACAACTTCGACGCTCCCGAAGACTGTGACGGGCCGGTCACAGTGACCGTCGGCGAGGACGGCGAAGCCCAGACCTCCTGCGGCGGCACGGTGAGCTCTCAGCCCAGCCAGCTCGACTATGGGCAGTCCGCCGCCAGCGGCGACTTCGCCTGCACGTCCTCACAGGCAGGATTCGAGTGCTGGAACACCCAGACCGGCAACGGCTTCTTCATGGCTCGGGAGAGCATCGACCTGCAGTGATCCGGGCCTCCGGCCGCGCTCCAGGGCTTCAGCGCTGCAGAGCTTCAGAGCTTCAGAGCTTCAGAGCCAGTGGAGCGTGGAGCGGTCCCAGAAGCCGGCGTCCTCGCCGTCGGCGGTCTCGAACTCAGTCCAGTGGAAATAGGGCGCCTGCTCGGTGGCCTCTCCCTGGAGGATCTCGAAGTCGATCTCGTAGCAGTTCTGCTCATCAGCCGGGACCTCAGTGTCCATGCCCTCGGGCGGCCTCAGGCACTCCTCGGCGTCCTGGAGGTCGTAGCGGCTCTCCAGCTGGAAGGCAGGGGCATCCGTCTCAGCCTCTTCGAGCTCCTCCTCCATCTCCTCGACCACCGGCTCGTCGACCACGAAGGCCAGCTTCAGCGCCGTGTCCGTGCCACCGTGGTCCTCGGCGATCAGCTCCCCCAGCTGTGAGAGCTGCTGGGCGTACCAATGCTGGTGGAGGATCTGCTCCGGAGAGTCCTCCGGGTCCGCGACCTCTGCCGGGTTATAGGCGTCCAGGCCCTCCTCCGGAGCGAAATAGTCCGCATAGGCGTCGCTGAGATCGGCATAGTGCCAGAAGAGCTGGTAACGCTGCTCCCAGGAGACCTCGGAGGAGCTGAAGGCCTCCAGGTCCATATCGATGAGCTCATCCAGGCTGAACTCCGTGGTCTGCTCCGGATCATCGGCCGTGCTGCTCTCCGTCACCGGGCCGCGATCCAACCTCAAGGTCTCGGCAGTCTGCTCCGTGCTCGGTTCAGCCGCGGCACCACCGGAACAGCTGACCAGCAGCAGAGCTGAAGCAGCGACAAGACCTGGCATGAGAGATCGGGAGAGCACGGCTCTACGCTAACAATGCTCCCTCCGATGTCCGGGGCCGGCGCGCTGCTGTCTCAGCCCTGCAGGAGAGTGCTGAGCGCTCCGAGTCCGACGACCACCGCCGCGCAGGCCAAGCCCGCCCAGCCGCGCATGCTGGGCCTCTCGCGCAGGATCACCACTGCCAGCAGGATGGGAACTGCCGGGTAGACCGCGACCACCGCTGAAGTGGTCGCCAGCCCGATGCCGGCAGCGCTCAGATGGAACAGCATCATCCCGGCTGCGCTGAAGCCGCCGGCCAGCACCACCAGTGCCCCGTCGCGGCCGCGCGGAACCAGTCGGCTGCGACGCGCGATCGACGTTCCCCCGCCTCGGACCATGAAGATCACGAGCATCACCGCCAAGGAGACCACGGCCCAGGCGGCCAACCCCTGGGTGAAGCTCTGCTGCGGAATCTGGGCGACGCCCACCAGCTCCACGGCGTAGCCGAGTCCTCCCGCCAGGGGAAGCGCGGCAGCGCTCCATCCGGAGCGGGAGGACGGCGGAGCGCCCGGCCTCGTGCTGTGCTCCGAACTTCGAGGGCCGCGCCGATCCCCGCTCTGAGCGTGGCCTAGGCTGCCGGAACTGTCGACGCCGACGACGCCGTCCTGGCTCACACCGTCCACCACAGAGATCGGGCCGGTGATCACCGGAAGCGGCGACGTCACCACCGCAACACCTTCTCCGCGCTTCTGAGAGACCAGCAGCCAGACCGTCAGCATGGACAGCGCCACCAGCACCAGACGCAGCGGTGAGGCCTGCTCGCCGAGGAAGACCAGCGCCACCAGCGCCGGAGTCACCGTAGTGGTCACTGTGGAAGCGCCCACTGCCAGAGTGAAGGTGGCCCGAGACAGCGCCGCGTACAGGCAGAGGGAGCCGACGACGCCGCCCCCAGCGGCCGCCCCACCCCACAGCAGTGCCGCCGTGTCCCAGCCTTCTGCAGGCTGGGCCAACAGCAGCGTCAGCGCCACGGCCACCACGCCGAACTGGGTCCAGTAGGCCACTGCGACCGGGCCCCGACGCCTGCTGGCGGTGCCGCTCATATAGTGTCCGGCGCCGAACATCGCCGCGGCCAGGACTGCACAGAGAATTTCCACGGCGACCACCATGACGGAGCAGCTCTGTTCTCGTCCACGGCACTGATGCAGGGCATTCCGTTGCCGGGTGTGCAATGGTTGACTGGGGCCATGGCCGCCCGACTGATCGACGATGCCCTGCCCCTGCTGGAGGCCGTCTCCCACTACGGCGGAGTCAACGCAGCCGCCGATGTCCTGGGACGCAACGCCAGCGGCATCTCGCGTCAGCTGCAGCGGCTCTCCGCAGACCTGGGAACCCCTCTGCTGCGACGACGGGGACGGCAGGTGGAGCTCACCGACGCCGCCCAGGCCTTGGTCCGGGAGGCGCCGCATCTGCATGCCGCTGAGGAGCGTGCCCGCAGCGCGCTGTTCGATGCGGCTGACCCACAGGTCGGTCAGGTGCGGATCGCTGCCCATGTCTTCGCGGTCTCGGCCATCGCGGTGCCCGCACTGGCCGCCTGGCAGGAGCAGCACCCGCAGAGCACCTGGCTGCTGCGGGAGGCGGAGCCGGCCAACGCCCAACGGCTGCTGGTCTCCCGGGAGGCGGACCTGGTGGTGATGCCGGCCGGCCCCCACACTCCGCCCACGGACCATCCGCGCTTCACCGTGCGCCGTCTGGTGGTCGAGCCGGTGGACCTGATCATCTCCCAGAACCATCCGCTGGCGGCAGAGCACGGGGACATCGACCTGGTGGAGGTGTCAGACGAGCGATGGATTCTCGGCTCCCCCGGACAGGGCTCTCGACAGGAGATCCTGGAACACTGCGCCAAAGCGGGATTCACGCCTTCAGAGGGCCATCACGCCCAGGACTGGACCGCCGTCTCCTCTCTGGTGGCGGCGGGGCTGGGGGTGTCCTTCATGCCGCGGATGGCACCCACCCACTCCGGCGTCGTGCGAGTGCCGCTCTCCGGGCCCAGCGCGCCGGTGCGGACCGTGCTGATGGTGATGCGCCGCGGCTCCGAGGGCTGGTCCCTGCTGGCGGAGACGATGGAGGCCCTGGTCAGCCGAGCCGCCGAGGAGGTCCGCCGTCCCCTCTGAGGGACGATTCAGGCCCCGACACAAAGAAGGCCCCCGCCGTACTGGCGAGGGCCTTCTTCTTTCTCGTTGCGGGGGCAAGATTTGAACTTGCGACCTCCGGGTTATGAGCCCGGCGAGCTACCGAACTGCTCCACCCCGCGTTGGGTTTCCCTGAGCGGGACTTATATAGCTTACAAGCTTATGAACGTTATGCAAAATCGAGCGGCGCGGCCAGGATGTGATCCTGACCGCACCGCTCGACATCGTCACTCGCCGTTCAGCGCTTCGAGCTCAGCCAGGGCCTCGGACAGGCGCTCCTGGGCCTCGCCGTAGGCGCCCCAGTCTCCCGTCTCGAAGGCCTCCTGGGAGTCCTCCCAGGCGTCGAGGACCTCGTCACGGATGGAGTCGAGGTCGCCGTCTCCGGCTGCCGGCGCATCGGCCTGCTCCTCGTCCTCCTCCTCAGGGGCAGCCTCCTCGTCCTCCTCAGGGGCCGGCTCCTGCTCGGCACCGTCCTCGACGGCGCCCTCCTCGCCCTCAGGCAGCTCGAGGTCGTCGTCGACAGCCTCACCCTCGACGCCGGCGCCCTCAGCGACCGCAGCGCCGGACTCGCCTCCGAAGACCTGGTCCAGCGCCTCGCCCAGGGTGTCGGCGAAGCCGACCTCCTCGCCGTAGGCCACCAGCACGTGGCGCAGCGCCGGGTATGCCGCCGCGGTGCCGGTGGACTGGACATAGACCGGCTGGACATACAGGATGCCGTCGCCGGCGGGCAGGGTGATCATGTTGCCGTTGATCACCTCGGAGGCTCCCTGACGCAGCAGGTTCAGCTGCTGGGAGATCTGCGCGTTGGAGTCGAAGTTCGCCTGGGTCTGGCCCGGGCCGGGAACTGCGGTGTCACGCGGCAGCTCGAGCAGACGCAGCTGACCATAGTCGTCGTGCTTCACGCCGTCCTCGCCGGTGCCGGCGTCGCCGGAGGCGGCGAGGAAGCCGTAGAGCACGTTGCGCTGCTGAGCACCCTCAGCCACCTGCGGAATGAAGGTACCGGTCAGGGAGAAGCTCTCCTCCTCCTGCTCCGGCATCCGCAGAGTCATGTAGTACGGGGGCTGGGCCACCGAGTTCTCGCCCTCGCTGGTCGGATCGTCCGGAACCGACCAGGCGTCGTTGCCCTCGTAGAAGGTGCCCGGATCGGTCACGTGGTACTCACCCAGCAGGGCGCGCTGCACGCGGAACATGTCCTCGGGATAGCGGACGTGATCCATGAGCTCGGCGCTCATCTCCGAGTAGGGCTGCAGAGTGCCCGGGAAGATGTTCTCCCAGGACTGCAGAATCGGGTCCTCGGTGTCCCATGCGTAAAGCTCCACCGAACCGTCATAGGCATCGACAGTGGCCTTGACCGAGTTGCGGATGTAGTTCACGTTGCCGGTCAGCACCTGTCCGCCCTGGGTCAGAGCATCCGTGGTGGCCGACTCCAGCTGCTGCTGGGTCGAGTACGGGAACGCGTCCGAGGTGGTGTAGCCCTCGACGATCCACTTCACCCGGTCACCGACGATCGCCGGGTAGATGTTCTGATCGACCTCCAGGAACGGTGCGACCTTCTCGACACGCTCCCTGGGCTGACGGTCGTAGAGGATCTGGGACTCTTCGTTCATATCGCCGGAGAGCAGGATCTCCGGGGACTGGAACTGGATCGCATAGACCAGCCGGTTGAAGATGTTGCCCACCGACGGCCCGCCGTCGCCGGAGAAGGTGTAGACGGTGTCCTGGTCCGAGTCGGCCGATGCCGGGCGGTCCAGCTCCATCGGGTCAGCACCCTCGGGGGCACCCACGATCGAGTACTCCGGGGAGTTCTCCCCGAAGTAGATGCGCGGCTCGTAGTCCTCGTCGCTGGCCAGCTCACCGTGGGTGGGGATGCCCTGCAGGGTGAAGTCGGGCCGGCCCTCCGGGGTGACCGTGGAGGCGTTGGCCGCCACCAGGCCGTAGCCGTGGGTGTAGATCAGGTGCTGGTTGACCCAGGAGGCATCGTCGGCGACGTTGACCTCACGGGCGGCGATGACGGTGTCATGAGTGTCGCCGTCGAGGTCGTAGCGGTCGAAGCTCAGCGTCTCCGGGAAGGAGTAGTACTGACGGAACTGCTGGAACTGGCCGAAGGCCGCAGAGACCAGGTTCGGGTCCAGCAGACGGATGTTCTCAGTGTTGGCGCCGTCCTCAGCCAGCGCCCCCTCCTCGGCCACCATCTCGGCGTCGTAGTCGCTCTGCTCGAGCTCATCGAGACCGTAGGCCAAGCGGGTCATCTCCATGTTCCGCTCGATGTAGGGGGTCTCCAGAGTCCGCTCGGACGGCTGGACTTGGTACTCCTGGACCAGGAACGGGTAGAGCGCACCACCGATGACGGCGGTGACCACCAGCATGGCCGCACCGATGATGCTGAAGCGCCACCGGCCGGTCACAGCGGTCAGGATGAAGACCAGTGCGACGACGGCCGCGGCCACCGCCAGGATGGTCTGTGCGGGGATGACCGCGTTGACGTCGGTGTACATGGCACCGGCCCAGTTGCCGCCCTGATCCTGCAGCGTGGCGTAGCGGTCCATCCACCAGTTCACGCCCTGCAGCAGCAGGAAGACTGCACCGGTGACGGCGATGTGCCAGCGGGCGGCCTTCTCCACGACGAACTTGCCGGACTGTTCGATCCGGATGCCGCCGTAGAGGTAGTGGCAGAGGATGCCGGCGATACCGGCCACCAGGACCGCTGAGATCAGGAAGCCGTTGAGGAAGCCCAGGAAGGGCAGGGTGAAGACGAAGAAGCCGAAGTCCAGGCCGAACTCCGGATCAGCTGCGCCGAAGGGCTCCTGATTGATGAACAGCAGCACCGTCTCCCAGGCGCCCTGAGCGGTGGTGCCGGCGAAGACACCCATCAGCGCAGGCAGACCCAGCATCACCAGACGCCGCATGGAGTCCAAGGACTTCTGGTAGCGGGCCACCGAATCGTTGACCTGGCCCCTCAGATTCTGCGGGCGGTTCCGGAACGCCAGCCACAGGCTCAGCCAGACCAGGAAGCCCATCAGCAGGAAGGCGACGACGAAGATGCTGATCCGGGCCAGCCGCTCGGTCCAGAAGACCTCGGAGTAGCCCAGGTGGTTGTACCACTGGATCTCCGCGTAGAAGCCGGAGAAGACCATGAAGGCACCGATCAGCGCCGCGATGATCACAATGGTGATGATCAGCGCGGAGGGACGGCGCGGGCCGGTGCGTTCGCCGGAGTCGCTGCTGCCGCCCCCTCCGCCGAAGCCGCCGAAGCCGCCGCCGGACCCTCCGCGGCCGGAGCCGCTGTCGTCATCGTTGTTCCTGCCGGAGCCGGAGCCGAACAGGCTCCCCGACCCTCCGAAGGGGTTCGATGAACCGAATCCCTGAGAGAAACTCACGTCTACCCTCTCTTCGCCTCCCGGACCAGGTGCGAGCCGGGACGCGTGGTGTGGTTGTTGGTGCTGCCGTATTCAGTAGTGCGATGTTCAGTGCAGCAGTCTCGGTGCTGCTTTCTCGGTGCTGCGGTCTCAGTGCTGCCTATTCAGTTCCGCAGGGTTCCAGCCCTGCCAGGAAGTCATCGTCGCCGTCGCGGACCGCCTCGACGATCTGCCGAGCCTCGGCGACGTCCTCGACGCCGTAGGTCTGCAGCCCGTCAGGGACTCGGCCCTCCAGCTCCGCGCAGTTGTCCCGCGGAACCAGGAAGTGCTGAGCACCCTGGTCCTGCGATCCGACCGCCTTCTGGGCGATGCCCCCGATGGGCCCGACGGTCCCGTCCGGATCCACGGTTCCGGTCCCGGACCACTGCTCGCCGCCGGTCATGGACTCCTCGGTCATCGCATCCACGATCCCCAGGCTGAACATGAGACCGGCGGAAGGTCCGCCCACGTTCTCCAGCTGGATGTCCACGTCCACGGGGAAATCGAAGTCTCCCTGGAGCATGATGCCGACATAATATTCGCCGTCGGCCTCCTGATACGTGGGGACCTCGACGTCGATCTCCTCGCCGTCGCGGATCACCGTCAATTCTACCGGCTGACCTGCGGCATCGTTCACCGCCGCCCGCATACCTTCCAGACCGGTGATCTCCTCTCCCCCAGCGGCGACGACCTGGTCTCCGACCTGGAGGACCTCCGCGGCGCCGGCCTCCTCAGCCTCTGGGGCGAAGTCCAGGATGTCGAGCTGCTGGCGGTAGTCCATCCCCAGCTCCTCCAGAGCCGCCGCCAGGGCGAGATCCTGAGAGCTGGCCATGGCCTGAGTGTTCCTCTGCTGCACCTCATCGGCGGTGGTGCCGGAGGGGTAGACCAGCTCATGAGGCATGATGTCGGTGCTCGGTGAGAGCCAGCCGGCCACCACATCGGGGACGCGCACCGTATTGGTCGGTTCGCCGCTGACGTAGACGGTGGTCAGGCTCAGTGTGCCCTCAGTGTCATAGGTGTCTGCGCCCTCCACCGTGATCACAGGCTCATCCTCGGTCTCACCGGTGGTGTTGAAGATGGGCCCTGGAGCCTCCAGAAGATAGGGACTGGGCAGCGTCAGGGAGGTCAGCCCGAGAACCAGAGCCGAGAGGCCGGCCGCGGTCTTGACCGTCCGGCGCAGCGTCCAGGAACGCGAGGGCGTCGTCGGCGGCTCTGCGCTGGGCGCACGCACGAAGGAGCCGTACGGGGAGGCAGGGGTCTCTGGGCGCTCGGACATAGTGATCTGCGACATTCTCTCACTGACCTTCATCCCCTGGCGAACTGGGGCATCCGCGCAGAGACAGGGGCCCTGCGCCCTCGCTACGCTGGTGTCTCATCCATCTGCGAATCGACCACGAGCAGGGAGCGTCCGATGAGCGAGAACAACCGGAACAACCAGGGATCCGGCGACGGCGAGAACCCGCAGGACCCCATGGAGGAGTTCTTCAAGCAGCTCTTCGGGGGCCAGATGCCCGGTCAGGGAGACGACGCCGACGCCGGCGGCTCCGCCGGCCGCGGCCCCTCCATGGGCTTCACCGGAAACCCAGGCCAGGGACAGGGCGGATCCGGCGATCAGACCGGCGGCTTCCCCGGCATGCCCCCGGGCTTCGACCCCTCCCAGATGGGCATGCCCATGGACCCGCAGATGATGCAGCAGATCATGGGCCAGGTGCAGGCGATGTTCTCTGCCATGCAGAACCCCTCGGAGGAGGACCAGGGCCCGGTCAACTGGACCATGGCGCGGCAGGCAGCCCGCCAGGCCGCCTCCGGAGACGATCCCAGCGTCTCCTCCGCCGAGCGTCGGGAGATCGATGACGCGCTGCGCCTGGCCGAGATGTGGCTCGACGGAGCCACAGCCTTCGAGAGCCCCGGTGCCATCGGCCACGCCTGGTCCCGCGCCCAGTGGGTGGAGGAGACCTTCGACTCCTGGAAGCGGCTGACCGAACCTGTCGCCGAATCCGTCTCCAAGGCGCTCTCGGGCGCGCTGAAGGAGCAGCTGGATGAGCAGGGCGGCTCGATGCCTCCGGAGATCGCGTCCATGATGGGCGGCGCCGGATCCCAGCAGATCACCGGCATGATCGAATCGATGGGCGGCATGGCCTTCGGCATGCAGCTGGGTCAGGCTGTGGGCGAGCTGGCCAAGGAGGTCCACGGATCCTCGGACATCGGGCTTCCGCTGGCCGGCCACTCCATGGCGCTGCTGCCCAAGAACGTCCGCGAGTTCGGCGAGGGCCTGCAGGTCGACCCCCGAGAGATCCTGCTGTTCCTGGCTCTGCGCGAGGCCGCCCGGATGCGGCTCTTCAGCCGCTCCCCCTGGCTGGAGCAGGATCTCTTCAACGCCGTGGCTCAGTACGCGGCCGGCATCCACATCGATATGAGCCGGATCGAAGAGGCCGCCTCCCAGATCGACCCCAGCAACCCGCAGGCTATGCAGGATGTCCTCGGCGAGGGCCTGTTCACCCCGGAGCGCACCCCCATGCAGGAGGCGGCGCTGAAGCGGATCGAGACCACGCTGGCCCTGATCGAGGGCTGGGTGGACGACGTCGTCTCGCAGGCGGCCGAGCATCTGGAGTCGCTGCCCAGGCTGCGCGAGACCATGAACCGGCGCCGCGCGACCGGCGGACCGGCGGAGAACACCTTCGCCGCATTGGTCGGCCTGGAGCTGCGGCCGCGCCGTCTCCACGACGCCGCCGCACTGTGGGCCCACCTGCGCCAGAGCGAGGGCATGTCCGGACGCGACGATGTCTGGTCCCACCCGGATGTCCAGCCGGATGAGCAGGACCTGGACGACCCGCAGGGCTACCAGACCCGCCGCAAGGAGCGGGAAGAGGAGTCGGCCAAGATCGACGAGGAGCTGCAGAAGCTGCTCGACGGCGGCTACGACGGCAAGGGTTCCGGCGAGACCAGCTGACACGGGCACTCCGGGTGCACCGGGGCCGGACGCCGGTCCGCTCCGCCGTCGGCGGTGAGCACCAGGCTGTGCTCAGCGAGCGCGGGCCGGTGCTGCGCCTCCACCAGGATCAGCAGCTGCCGGGCGATGAGTCCGGCGGCGATCTGGTGGAGCAGCCGATCCTCTCCGGACTGTCCCCGGGAACCGGTGGTCTGGTCGACGCTGGTCTGGTCACTGGCGCTCTGATCACGGGGATCCGGTCCGGCGCTGAGTTCCCAGCATCCTGCGCAGGCGAAGCCCTCCGGCGCAGCCGGCTGGGACGCAGCCGGATGGGCCATCAGCGGACCGATCATCGCTTCCCCCACCGAGGGGCCGCCGGTGACCGGCATGACCAGACTGGCGTGCTGAGCGGCCAGGCCGAGGTCCTCCTGAATACTGAGGTCCTTCTGAAGGCCGAGGTCCAGCACGCAGACATCGGTTCCCACCGGGCGCATGTCCCCCGGACACTCCACGACCGCAGGAGGACTTCCCTCAGCTCTGGCGGAGTGTGCCGCGCGGTCCAGCAGATCCTTCACAGCCGTGCTGCGCGGCAGTCCGTGGTGGATACTCAGGTACGGGTCCCCCACCTGCTGGGCGGTGACCGGTGCGCCGTCGCGCAGCAGCAGAGTCCCGACGCCGGCCTCGGCCAGGGCGAGCGCGGTGCGCGCGCCCACCGGGCCCAAGCCGTCCACCAGGACTGCGGCCAGCCGACGTCGTGGGTGAAGGTCCATGACCTCATCGTGGCAGAGTCGGGCTCCTGCTGCGTCCGGTTGTCCACAGGCTCGAGAATTAGGCTGGTCCCCATGGCGTACAGAGAAGGTGAAGAACGGCAGATGATCGATGGCCAGGAGGTCATCGTCATCCGGTCGGCCAAGCGCAAGCGGACCATCAGCGCCGACCTGGTGGGTGGGACGCTGCGCCTGCGGGTTCCGCTGCGCCTGGGCAAGGGGCAGCTGGAGGAGCATGCCCGCGCCTTCCAACAGAAGCTGCGGAAGAAGGCCTCCGGTTCCGGACGCAGCGATGAGGATCTGATGCGACGGGCCTTGGAGCTCTCCGCGACGTACTTCGACGACGCCGTCCGCCCGGTCAGCGTGCGCTGGTCGGACCGCCAGAACTCGCGGTGGGGATCCACCACCTCGTCCCAGGGCACCATCCGGCTCTCATCACGCCTGAAGCAGATGCCGGGCTGGGTCCAGGACGGGGTGTTGGTCCACGAGTTGGCGCATCTGATCGAGTCCGGCCACGGCCCAGCCTTCCGCCGTCTGGTGGAGCGGTATCCGCGCACCAAGGAGGCCGACGCCTTCCTGGAGGGCGTCAGCTTCGCTCAGCGGCAGCAGGGGAACAGCTGATCCGCTCAGCCAGCTGAACGGCCTCTGCTCGGCTGATCCGCCGTCCCGCTGCCGGGCTGTCACAGCGAGTCGGCGAGCACCTGCTTGACCGATTCTCCATGCTTCTCCAGCTTGCTCCTGCCCACGCCGGGGACCTTCAGCAGCTCCTCGTCCGAGCGCGGACGCTTCTCTGCGATGACTTCGAGCGTCGCGTCGGTGAAGACCATGAAGGCCGGGACCTCCAGCTCCTTGGCCTGAGCGGAGCGCCACTCACGCAGCCGCTCGAAGAGGGCCTCGTCGTAGCGGGCCGGACATTCGGAGCAGCGACGGCGCTTGACCTCTGTCGGCACGCTGAGCACAGTCCCGCAGCTGGAGCAGGTAGCTGTCTTCTTGGATCGCGCCGAGGAGTTGGGATTCTTCGAGCCTGAGCTCGGGGCGATGCGGCGCGTGGGCTCCTCCAGGCCGAGCTCCTGGCGCAGCGGACGCAGGAATCGGGAGGGCTGGCGCTTGCCGCGTCCCCCCGAATGCCGAGAGCTGGCCGAGGACATGGACAGGTAGGTCCTGGCACGGGTGATCCCCACATAGAAGAGACGACGCTCCTCATCGATCTCCTTCTGCTCCTTGGCGAAGGTGATGGGCATCAGCCCCTCGTTCAGGCCGGCCAGGAACACCGCGTCCCATTCCAGGCCCTTGGCCGAGTGCAGCGAAGCCAGGGTCACGCCTTCCACCGTGGGGGCGTGCTGGGCGGCCGAACGCTCCTCCAGCTCTGCCAAGAAGGCCTTCATGGTGAAGTCCTCGCGCTCGGCGTCGAGCTGGTCGGCCAGCGAGACCAGAGCAGCCATGGATTCCCACCGTTCACGCACGGCACCGGTGGTCTCCGGAGCCTCGCGCCGCCAGCCGTGGGAGGAGAGCACGGCGCGCACCGCCTCCGGGACGGTGTCCCCGCCCTCCTCCACCAGCGAGGAGGTGCGCAGCGCGGCGAGCGCCTCCCGGACCTCGGCCCGGGAGAAGAACCGTTCCGAGCCGCGCAGCTGATAGGAGATGCCGGCCTGGGCCAGGGCCTGCTCGAAGGCCTGGGACTGACCGTTGGTGCGGTAGAGGACTGCGATCTCGCTCAGCGGCACCCCACGCTGCTGCAGCACACCGATCTGCTCAGCGATCCAGGAGGCCTCGGCGTCGTCCTCGGCGTGCTGAGTCAGCTGCGGGGTGGGGCCGTGGCTCTTCTGGGAGACCAGGCGCAGCGGGTCCGGCCAGGCCGGCGGGTCGGTGAGTCGGGCCTGCTCCCGGGTGCGGTCGGAGAGCAGAGTGTTGGCCAGCTGGACCACCTCCGGTGTGGAGCGGTAGTCACGGATGAGCTTGACCACGGTGGCGTCCTTGTGGCGACTGGTGAAGTTCAGCAGGAAGTCCGGAGTCGCACCGGTGAAGGAATAGATGGTCTGGGCGGCGTCGCCGACCACACAGATCTCCTCGCGCCCGCCCAGCCACAGATCCAGCAGACGCTGCTGCAGCGGGGAGACGTCCTGATACTCGTCCACCACGAAGTGCCGGTACTGCTGGCGGACCTGGGCGGCCACGCGCTCATCGTCCTCCAGGATGCCCACGGTCAGCAGCAGCACATCCTCGAAATCGATCAGGTGCTTATCCAGCTTCACATCCTCATAGGACTGGTAGAGCTTGGCGAAGGTGCGGTGATCCACTCCCCCAGGCTCAGGACGGCCGGCGCCCTCCTCTGCCACCTCCAGGTAGGAGTCCGGGGTCAGGGTGGAGACTTTGGCCCATTCGATCTCACCGGCCAGGTCGCGCAGCGAGGCGCGGTCAGTAGTGATGTGCAGACGCCGGGCCGCCTCAGCCAGCAGACGGACCTTATGGTCCAGGATCTGCGGCATCGTGCCGCCGATGGCCAGCGGCCAGAAGTACTGCAGCTGACGCAGGGCCGCGGCGTGGAACGTACGCGCCTGGACCCCGGGGGCACCCAGGGAGTTCAGCCGGGAGCGCATCTCCGCGGCGGCCCGAGCGGTGAAGGTCACGGCCAACAGCCGGTGAGGGTCATAGACCCCGGCCCGGACGCCGTAGGCGATCCGGTGGGTGATGGCACGGGTCTTACCGGTGCCGGCTCCAGCCAGGATGCACAGCGGCCCGGTCAGGGTGGAGGCGGCCTGCCGCTGTTCCTCGTCGAGGCCCTCGAGCACCTCTTCAGCGGTCATCGGATCTCCTCGGAGGTCTCGGCAGCAAGGGGTTCAGCGGTGCCGGCAGGTTCGTCAGGCTCGGCTGTTTCGGCAGCGACCGGTTCGTCCTGAGCGACGTCGCCGCCGTACCAGTGGTCGATCAGCGCACGCGAGATCGAGGATCTGGGTGGGATCCGCAGCCGCTCCGCGGCGACCTCACGATGCAGCTGCTCGCGGGTGAACCAGCGGACCTCTCGGATCTCGTCATCATCGGCGCAGGCCTGGCGGGGGTCCTCGACCACCGCCATATAGCCCAGCATCAGCGAGCGCGGGAAGGGCCAGGACTGGGAGCCCATGTACTGCACGGAGCGGACCCGCACTCCGGCCTCTTCGCCGACCTCGCGCAGCACCGCCTCCTCCATAGATTCTCCGGCCTCCACGAAGCCGGCGAAGGTGGAGAACCGATGGGCCTCCCAGCGGTGGGCCGAGCCGAGCAGGATCCGCCCCTGGTCATCGACGACGGCGGTGATCACCGCTGGGTCCGTGCGCGGGAAGGTCTCGGCCTCACAGCCGGGACAGAAGCGTATCCAGCCGGAGTGCCGCACCTCGGTGCGGTGGCCGCACTGGGCACAGAAGGGCGCCGAGCTGTGCCAGGCGGTGACCGCCAAAGCCTGGGTGAACAGAGCGGCGTCGATCGGATTCAGCGCCGCACCGATCATCCGGAAATCAGCCCAGTCCTCCGGGCCCTCGGCTGAGGTGGGTTGGGCTGCTGAGGCGGGCGGGGACGCCGCCTCGGGCTGGGTGTCCGCGGCCGGCGTCGGGACGGCGACTACGTGGCTGCGGAGCTCCGGGCCGCCGGCCTGGACCTCGCCGAGGTAGACCGCCCCCTCGGGCGGCTGGGCTGCGATCTCCGAGGGTGAGCTGAAGCGGATGGCGAGCGAGCCGGCGTCGTCGGTGCTGACCGGTGTGCTCCGGTCCCTCAGCCGCAGCACGCGGGTCTGCGGGTCAGACCAGACCTCATCCAGCCAGCCCTGCCGGCGCCTGTCCGCATCCCGACGATCGATCTGATGTGCGGCAAGAGGCAGGGCGAACAGTCCGGCGGAAGAGTGCATCCCTCTACGGTATCGCTCACCGAGGGACACCCGCGCAGAAATCCCCCGTTCTGTGGATGACGCCCCATAGGCTGGTGGACGTGCGATGGAACTCGATGGAACTGGCCGCCATGGCCACTGCAGCCGTGCCCGGGCTCTCCCCCACCGGGGTGGCCGCAGCAGCTGACGACGCCCGGGACTTCACCGCTGCCATCGTCCACGACGCCGAAGGCAACCGGTGGCGCATCCGCTCCCCTCAGCATCAGGAGGCGGCGATGCGCCTGGAGACCGAGCTGCAGGTGCTGCGCGGCTTCTCCACCGCCATCCGTGCCGAACTTCCCTTCCGCGTCCCCAGCGTGGCCGGTGCGGTCCGCCGCGGCGAGATGCGCACCTTCGTCTATAACCATCTTCCCGGCGCCTCGATGGGGCTGACCGAGCTCACCCACGGCCCGGCCGGGCTGATCGATGACATCGCACGGACCATCGCCGCGATCCACGACCTGAGCGATTCGGTGGTGGATCACGCCGACCTTCCGCGCTATTCGGCTGAGCGCTACCGCCAGCGCCGCCTCAACGAGCTCGACCAGGCGGCCACCACAGGCCAGATCCCCTCGCTGCTGCTGCGGCGCTGGGAGCACGCGATGGAGGACCAGCAGCTCTGGGACTTCGAACCCACCGTCACCCACGGGGACCTGCACGAGGACAGCCTGCTGATCGAGGGCGAGCGCGTGGTCGCCGTGACCGGCTGGACCGATCTGCACATCGGGGACCCTGCCGACGACTTCGCCTGGCTGACCGCCGTAGGAGCACCGGCCTTCCGGGACCAGGTGCTGCAGGCCTACAGCCAGCACCGCTCCGAGACGCCCGATCCCTGCCTGATGCGCCGCGCCGCCCTGACCGCGGAGTTCGCATTGGCTCAGTGGCTGGTGCGGGGCAAGGCCACCGACAACCAGGAGATGGTGGATGAGGCGCTGGGGCTGCTGAACCAGCTGGCCTCAGACATCGAGACCTACGGCGGTCAGCCCATCGCACTGACCCCCATGGAGGAAGAGGTCAAGGCACCTGCTGAGACTCAGGATTCCCGTCCGGTGGCCCGGATCGGGGCCCACGCCACCGTCGCCGACCATGGCGGATGGGCTGAGTCCGGCGAGGGCGACGCCGAACCTGCGGTGATCACCGACTCCTCCGCCGACCAGTCCGCGGCGCAGCAGCCAGCGCAGGATCAGCCGGCGCAGGACGAGTCGACACAGGACAGGTCGACACAGAGGCAGGCGGTCGACGCCGACGGCGAGCCCACCGGCCAGGTGCCCCAAGTCCCCCAGGGGCGCTGGATCGACCCGGATGACGAGCCGACCGGTCAATTCCCCGCCGTGCCTGCTGAGGAGGAGCCCACCGGGGCCATCCCGCGAGTCTCTGAGGAGGAGGCTGCGGCAGCCTCGGAGCCCGCCACGACCTCCGGATCGCTGCCGATCCAGCCTGATCAGCAGACCGAGCAGCGGGCGAAGCAGAAGAACTTCTTCCCGGCCCAGTCGGCGAACTCGGCACGCTCTGCTGAGTCGGCGGCTGAGGCGGCCGAGGAGACCGAGGAGACCGAGGCCGGCGGCGAGTCCATCTACTCGCGGCATCCGGGCCTGCGCCCTCCTCAGTAGCATTCCTCACGTTCCGCCGTGGGCGGGAATGATCCCCACAGAGCTGTGGTTGGTGCCAGACGTTCCACGCCTCCACCCACCTCGACCACCGCAAGGGGACACTTCTTGGCGCAGCCGACACCTCCTCAGGAGACCACTGAGCATCTCGACGAACCGCGGATGTCTCGTCGGCAGATCGCCCTGGCCATCCTGGCGCTGTCTGTCGGAGGATTCGCGGTCGGGGTCACCGAGTTCGCCATCATGGGGCTGCAGCGCGAGGCTGTGGCCGACCTGTTCGGCGAGATCAACGAGCAGACCAATGCCCAGGGCGGCATGCTGGTCACCTTCTATGCGCTCGGTGTGGTGATCGGCGCCCCCGTGCTGTCCCTGCTGGGCGCCAAACGGGAGCGGAAGTCGTGGGCGCTGTTCCTGCTGGCTCTGTTCGCCGGTGCTCACGTGTTCAGCTACTTCGCACCCACCTTCGAGTCCATGCTCCTGGGCCGGTTCCTCTCCGGATTGCCCCACGGTGCCTACTTTGCGACAGCGGCGCTGATGGCCGCGCATATGGCCGGGCCGGCCAAGCGGGCCCGCGCGATCGCCGTGGTGCTCTCCGGGATCGCCATCGCCAACCTGACCGGTGTGCCAGTGGTGACCGCGATCGGCCAGGCCTTCGGCTGGCGCTGGATGTTCGCAGCGGTGGCACTGATCGCAGTGCTGACCATGCTGGCGGTGTGGGTCTATGCTCCGCGTCAGCAGGCCCCGCGGGGCGCTTCCATGCGCGGAGAGCTCAGCGGCCTGGCCAACCAACGGCTGTGGGTGGGCATCGCCCTGGCGATGGTCGGCTTCTCCGGGATGTTCGCGATCTACTCCTACATCTCCCACATCACGGTGGAGGTCACCGGCCTGGGCGAAGGCGTGCTGCCCTGGGTGGTGTTCATCTTCGGCTTCGGCATGGTGGTCGGCAACTTCGTGGGCGGCTGGGCCTCGGACAAGTCAGTGCTGGGCACTGTGCTGGTCGCGATCGCCCTGGTGGCCACGTTCATGCTGATCTTCGGACTGGTGGCCCACATCCCCTGGCTGATGGTGCTGCTACTGTTCCTGATCGGCTCCTCGGCCAGCTGCCTGGGCCCGTCCATGCAGACCCACCTGATCGACACCGCCCCGAAGGCCCCGCAGCTGGCAGCCAGCTTCCACCACTCCGCGTTCAACGCTGCCAACGCCATGGGCGCCATGATGGGCGCCGGAGTCATCGCCGCCGGCTGGGGCTACCGCGCCCCCGCCTTCGCCGGTGCGACCACGGCTGTGCTCGGCTTGGTGATCACCCTGTATGCGATCTACCTGACCAAGCGGGCCGGCGAGAAGGTGTGAGTGGTCCGGTGGGTGCGGACCTGCCTGGTGGGCCCGCCCGGGTGACTGCAGACCGTGGGAATCTGCAGATCCGGTAACGAAAACCCTGCAAACGCGGTAACGAAAGGCCTGCAGATCCGGTAACGGGATCATGCAGACCGGGAACTCAAGTCCATGCAAAACCGGAAGTCGACCGCATGCATAACCGGAAAGCGCCTGGTCAGGAGGGTTCGCTGCTGGGTGTGACCTCCGCGGCGCAGGCATCCACGAACCGAGAGAGCGCCTCAGAGTCTTCATCCCCGAGCCAGTACATGCCAGTGCGGTAGGTGATGATCTTCATCAGGCGCCGTGCGAACTCACGGCGCTCCCCTCCTGTCAGGCCGCTGCCGACGATCGCTGAGGCCACGGCATCGGACAGAGCCGGGCTGAGGCTGGTCGTCTGGCGTTCCAAGATCTGCACGAACTCATCCTCCGCCAATCCGTGGTCGCCGCCGAGGAACCGTGGCGAGAGGACGAGTCCACGCCGCCAGAGCCGGCGCAGAGCATGACGTCGGCTGTCTCCCCTGTACCTCTCCCGAGTCTTCGGCGCGAAGCGGCTGATGACCAGATCAGGAAAGACGACGAAGGTCAGGTAGTCCCACACGTCGCCGCGCCCCGCCTCGGCTGGCAGGATGCGCAGGTGCCTGCGCAGCGCCAGGGACATCCGATGGTCGAACTCGCGGGTCGCATCGCCGCGCACTCCATCGAGCTCAGCCAGAACAGCCGCCCTGAACGCGCTCAGCTGGGCATCGTCGACGGCGGTCCCGCCAGTGGGATCCACGGTGTACTCATCCGATTCCACAGCCAGCGGCGCAGGAACCTGCCCGTCCTGGAGAGCCGCCCAGCGCAGCTCCACCGCCTCCGGCTTGAGCCGGCGCTGCAGCAGCGCTTCGGTTCCAGCGTCCATCACAGACCACCCTTCCAGTAGCCGGTTCCCGCGCTGAGACGCATCTCGAACTCACGTGGGTTCTCGTCCAACAGCTTCAGCGCCTCCTTCAGACCGGTCGACATGCAGCTCCGGGCGATCTGGTCGGCGGCCGCCACCAGCGACTCCGGATGGCGCTCGATGGACCGCTCGATCGCATCGCCGCGAGCAAGCATGTCCACCAGGGACCGGACCTCCCGGATGAGCGCTCGCGCCACATCGACCTTCATCGAGGCCTCCACCGCCGACGGGGCGGAACCTTCGAGGAGAGCCCCGACCACCTCGAAATCGGTGTTCAGGTGCAGCTTCGCATGGACGCTCATCGGAGCCTCCGGCTCAGAGGCGTCCACCTCCAGGAACCACGGAGCCTGTGCCATGCGCAGCTCGGAGAAGGAATAGGCCACTGTCGGGAAGCGCGACCTGTCCCCCACCGTGATCTTCTGACGGCGGCGCTCCTGGAGCCTCACCGGCAGACCGAAGTCGGCGTTGTCATGGTGAGCGATGACCGTCGCGTCGAGGAGGATCTCCTGGCCGAGTTCGGCCCCGTCCGCAGAGATACCGATGCGTGCACCGAGATTGCCGTGAGCGTCGTAGGAGAGCCCGCTCTTGGCGACTCGGCGCAGGTTCGTGTCCGGTGACAGAAGCTCTCCGACGACCTGCACCTGCTCCGGCGCATAGCCGGCTGTCTCGAGCGAAGAAGCGTCGATCAGGGTCGACAGGCTGAAGTGCATCTCACTGTGCAGATCCAGATGTTCCTCGACCTCTTCCGCGACGACCATCTGGTCTCCGACGGTGAAGCCCCACCTGGACCATCTCACCGATTCAGGTGAGAGACGCGCGTAGGGATACAGGACCTGTCTAGGCATCAGCGGTCACCTTCTCTCCGGTGACGTTGAGGTCGACGGCGGTTCCGCGGGGCACCTCGACCCGGAGGCTCACCCGCTCCCCCGGCTCGACCTGACGCTGGTGCCGCGGTCCTCGGGTGACCGCCTCCGATCCCACAGGCCAGATGCGGACATCCTGCTCCTCCAGCTCCTCGTAGCCGACAGCGCTGCGTGCCCTGACCTCCAGGGCGAGCCCGATCGGGCTCGACGGATCATCTCCGGACACATCGAGCTCGACGGCGAAGGTCTGCCTGCCGTCGACTCCGTCCACCGGCGAGGCAGAGGTCAGGACGACCAGCTCCTTCCGGCCGTTCCTCGGATCCCGGCCAGCGGTCGACCGCCGGCTCCGGCTGCTGCCGGCGTCCTCCGTCATGGTCTCCGGCACGAACCCGCGCAGAGTCTCTGCCACCCGCAGAGTCGACTGCCCGGCCACCTTGGGCGTGCTCCGACGCCTGCGCAGGAACTCCTTCAGCTTCTGATCCACGCTGCGCTGCGCCCGTTGGACCGTGATGCTCGCCTCCTGATCGGTGGCGTGACCGGCGGTCCAGCTGTCATGGGCCGGAGGCTCAGCATCTGCGAAGTGCGCATCGAACTCCGCACGCGGCTTAAACACGGCGTACCAGTTCCAGGCATCCGCATCGATCTCCTGACGCTCGAGATACTCCACCACGAGTTCAGCATCGTGCCGCATATTGCACAGCGCATTGGTCGCCAGGGCGTCATGGTCAGCTCCCGGATCGATGAGCCGATGCTGCCGGGCCACGGCGAGGTCACCGATATGCAGGAGCCGACCTTCTCCGCGACGTCGGATCGGATAGCAGACGATGTTCAGAAGCTGCCCGTCCGCAGTGGGGATCGTAGTCTGCGACTCAGCCGCGGCGTCCTTGCGCTGATGCTCACGCAGTGCGTTGAGCGTGTGCTTATAGGCCTCGAAGTCTGGGGCTCCTGCGATCACATCCGGATCGGGATCGTCGTCTCCGCCGATGTGGAACTTCATCGGAGGCTGTCCCGTCTCAGGAAGGGGCGTCAGCTTGGGCCAGGCGAATTTGGCAGCGGCAGCGGCGACCTGACGGCGCAGCTCCATGAGGTCCGCTCGGTTCTGCACCCGCCCTGCTCCTTCGAAGCGCCGTTCATGGTGCTCCTCCGGATCGTCCGACTCGTCGCTGGCCTCCTTGGCCACCAGCGGGTCGATCACCATGATCGAGGTCCCGGTCTCGCCCTCTTGGAAATGACGGGAGAAGAGCTTCTCGCCGAGAGCCTTCGCCTCCTCCCCGACGATGGGAGACAGGCCGGAGCCGCCGTTCATCCGACCCCACCAGTGGACTCCCGTATAGCGGTGTCCGCCGTCGGAGTAGTCGTCTCCATGGCACACCCCGATCAGACGGTGCTCCAGCTCGCCCTCTGGGTTCCGGCAGACCGTCCAGTAGACGACCGAACGGGAGGCTCCCGCGGTGAAGGCGGCCGTCTTGCCGAACCCATAGGTTCCTCCGCTTCCGGATCCCGCCTGCTTGGTGGAGCCGATGGTGAAGACGAGCTTCACGAAGTTCGAGGTGTGGTCCACAGCGTCGCTGCGCGGGTCCAGCGGTCCGTCGAGTCCGGTTGTCTCTCGGTCGTAGACCTCGAGGGTCGCGAAGTTCGCACGCCGCAGCGACTCCTCCAGGGGCGACGTCGGCGGAAGGGCCCTGAATACCTCTTCGCGCAGCGTCCTGGCCCTGGGCTCAGGGATGAAGCGCGCAAATGCGCCATACTCCGGACGCCGGCCCTCCAACCGCGCGTCCCAGGTGTTCTGGATCGTCTCTCGGACGAGTAGCTCGACGACGGTGAGCTTGGTCGCTCCCATCAGCCGTCCGAGCCCCTGACCGCTGACCGCTCCGTGGTCGTGCTGTTTGGAGTACCGGTCCAGCGGGCTGCCCCGGCGATCTGTCACCCCTGCGATCATCGTGCTTCCTCCCCAAATGCTCTGAGCGCCGCCTGCCCCTCGTCATCGGTCAGCGGCGAGCCGAGTGCCGCCAACGACATCTGGAACGTCACGTCTGAGACTCCCAGCAGCAGCTCTCCGTCGATGCGCGAAGCCTTCAGTCCCGGGCTGTCCTCTGTGATGGGCCACCAACGGATCTGCCGCACGGCGAAGCGCGTGGTGCTGTGCTCCGCGTTGCCCACCACATAGTCGGATGCCTCCAGCGCCTCGGTCAGCTGCTGCTCAGGGATGCCCACAGCGAGCAGCCGCTGCACGAGCGAGTCGACGCTGTCACCCTCAGGGGCGACCTCCACCTCGACGAGGGCGAGGTGGCAGACGGCATGACCGGCGGGGTCCAGCT
The DNA here is from genome assembly GCF_017876395.1 of Nesterenkonia lacusekhoensis. NCBI lineage: Bacteria > Bacillati > Actinomycetota > Actinomycetes > Micrococcales > Micrococcaceae > Nesterenkonia > Nesterenkonia lacusekhoensis. Next base: position 1,833,847 of record NZ_JAGINX010000001.1, read on the forward strand.
GGCCGAGACCGTGCACCGTCACCCGGTCCCCGCCCACCTGCGTCGTGGTCTTGACCTCGATCCGCGCAGCGTCGCTGCGAAAGTCGTGACGCTCCCGGTCTGAGCCCTTCCACCATGCAGCTGCCTGGGGGCCGTGCACCTCAGCGAGCATCTGGAGCATCTTCAACTCTCCGAAGATCGCAGCGAGCTCAGGAACGGTCTTGGGCCTCTTCGCCATCTCCAGGAGGCGCCGCCAGTCCCGGGCCGCCTCCGCCACAGCACCATCTGCGGAAGCGCCATCGACGATCCGCACTCTGATGTCCTCCAGGAAGCGCCGGAAGGCCAGGTCCAGCGTGGGCAGCTCGCACTCCAGCTTCAGGAAATGGCTTCCCGAGGAATCCTCCCCCTCCGAGGAGAGGCGCATCTGCATGACCGATACGTCGATCACCGAGCTGATCCGGAATGCCCGGGCACGGCTCTCCGCCACCTTCAGAAAAGCGATCGCCCTGTTCGTCCCATCTGTGGCGAGGTAGAAGGCCTCCGCCGAGCCTTCGACGCTCACCGGGACGACGCTGAAGACGTCTCCTCCGTCGGAGAGCACAGTCCCCGGTCCTGCACCGGCGGCTCGCTCGAACGCCTGATCGACATTGGCTGCGAGACTCATGAGAGGTCCTCTCCGACGTAGTCACCCTCATCGTCAACGAACAGCGATGGAGCTTCGTCCTCGTCCTCCTCCGGTTCGGTCCAGTGCGGGACGACCCCGACGTAGACCTCGTTGTCACGCTGAAGCCCCGTCGGATCGGAAGGTGAGATCATGCCGAATCCGGCGATATGATCCTCCGCCTTCATCTTCGTACGAGTCGTCTGCTCCTTCTTCTGCCGCGGCTCAGAATCCTTGTCGACGAGGTAGAGGACGAGCAGTCCACGCCCGGATGCCAGGCTCCGCCGATACTCAGCGGCTTCCTTCTCAGAGCAGCGCGACGGTAGGGACTCATATCCGGGTGTTCCGGCCTCCTTCAGAATCCGCAGGTCCGCGAGATGATCCTGCGACGACATCAGCGCGCGGATCCCCACTGCGTCAGGATCATCCGAGATTGAGCTCGGCTTCTTGCCCTCCTGGAGCGGAGCACGGTTGACCGTCGCTACCTCGTGCCCGGCGGCCGTCCATCGGGCATCGCGACCGCCGCTCATCACCACGACGTTCCAGAGGTTCTCACGGCCCGCGGCGGGGATCCTGCCCTTCGTCACCTCTGAATCCCATTTGTCCAGCCACTGGAGCACCTGACCATCCTCGAGCAGGCGATGCGTCCGGTGCGGCCGGTATCCCTCGAGGAAGCGGCGGACGCCCTCGTAGGGAACACCCTCGAAGACGATGGACCCGCCGTCAGCAGCCTTCACCGGCGAGTGTCCGCTCTCAGCCATGGAGCCGAGGAAGGCGCTGGTCGTCTGCAGGTTCTCACGCAGGATCTCAGGACGGGTGTCGAAGGTGTTGGTCTCGACGCGCCGTCCCTCCAGACCGAGATGGAGAGTCTCGACATGCTTCATCTTGCCCGCGCCGGTGATGCTGAGGCGCCCCGGGTGCTGCTGGACGCGGATGCCCACCTGCTCGGGGGTCTGCCCATTCTCACGCATGATGTCGATGTCCTGGCGGACCTGAGCCTCGACGTCTGCGAGGAACTGATAGTCGCCGGCGAGCCCCTCGCTGAGCCACAGGCGGACCAGGTCGCCGTAGCCCGGTCGGAAGCCAAACCACCGGCCCATCTGGAGAAGGGTGTCATAGGTGGCGGAGCGCCGCGCGAAGTAGGAGACGAAGAGACCCTCGAGGGTGAGGCCTCGGGAGAGGGTCGTGCCTCCCACGATGATGGCGGTCAGGGGCTTGTCCCGGTAGGAGACCCTCTCCTCCTCCTTCTCCGAGCCGTTGTCCACGTAGACGCGCACTGCGGTCAGAGCGCTTCGGATGGGTCCCTCGAGCTGGCGGAAGGTCAGCTGATCGGCGTCCTCCGGCTGGAGCTCGGAGACTCGGTCTCCCTCCTCCACGAACATCCTCTGGAATCGGCTGAGGTCCTCGTGGACCTTGACCTCGTCGCGCAGCTGACCGAGGAACTCGACGATTGCGTCCCTGTGGGCGAAATGAGGCTCCACCTTATGCGTGGTGTGCACCAGCATGCTCGAGTGCTTGTCCTCCTGTCCCCTGAAGCGCCGGATGGCGGTCGCGAGGATGAACCACACGATGGCGTCCTCCAGGGACGGCGGAACATCCGGCTCGAAGGGTTCAGCATGCTCTCCCTTCCGCTTGGAGGGTGGGACCACCCGGGCACGGTCCTCATCGGAGATCGAGCGCACGACATCCAGATAGTCGTCGCCGTGCTCAGGATCAGCGTTGCGGATCGTGGAGCCGAAGAGCTGAGCCGTCCCCAAGTAGCCCTTCGGCTCAGGCAGGACGTGGATGAAGTCTTTGGGGTAGAGGGACCCGGGCGAGTCCGGCTCCATGAAGAGGTTGGCGAAGGGCGTGGCCGTGTAGCTGACATAGCTTCCGTTGCCCACCAGAGACCAGATGTCGCGGAGCTTCTCGTGAATGGTGGACATCTCTTCGTCCTTCACCGCTGAGTCCGGCGAGGCCTGATCGGACTCGTCGTCGAGGATAAGGATCGGGTAGTCCCGCCGCCGCTCTTCGGGAATCTCGCGGAGGAATGCTTCCAGGTTCTGCAGCCTCGTCTTGTTCTTCTTGACCACGGCGAGAAGACGCTGGCCGCTGTTCACCAGGCTTCTGGCGTTGGCAGCCTCCTTGCCCATGTCGGCCGTCTCGTCGGTCATGCGGTACCAGGCGCCGTCGTCCACCCCGAGGTCGGAGTCGAGGCGCATCTGTGTCTGCTTCCGGAGGTTGCCGTGGATGCCTGCCAGAACGATGACCATCTTGTACTGAGCGTCAGCGGCCTTCGCGATCACGGAGGCGTAGCTGGCCGTCTTGCCGCTCTGGACGTAGCCGATGACGAGGCCGCGGCGGCGGGCATCCGCTGCCGCGGGCTCTGCGAGCCGCTCGACGATCTCCGTGGAATGCTTGTCGATCTGATCCACCGCGCCGCGGAGGCCGCCGGACTCCATCCTGCGGCGCAGCCGGCCCCAGATGTAGCCCTCTTCCTCGCGGGGTCCTTCATACCAGGTGCCGACCTTCTCATCGAGGATCTGACTCTCGCTGGTGGGGACGAGCTGGAGCCCCTGCTCATACTGATCCCAGAGCTGCTGGATCGCCTCTCCGAGCTCTCCGAGATCGCCGAACTGGTCAGCGGCTCTGCGGAAGGCCTCCACCCGAGAGACCCGATCCCGCTGCAGAATCATCTCTACCTGTTGCCGCGCAGCCTCGCGGTACTTCTCCGAGGCAGTCTCAGTGCTGGTCACGGGCGTCCCCTCTCTCTGGTCGAGCGATCACGATGACGATATCCGCTCCCTCGGACATGGATCTGTGCCATCTCGCTGTGTGACGCACGTGACCAGGGCTTTCAGACGTTAGGATGTAGCCGAATCCCGGTGGTGTCACGGAACCATGTCCCCGGCTCCGGATAGGCTGCATGGTGAACGACGTCCGCCCCGCACAGAGGAGTAGCCATGCACCATACATTCAGGATGGGAGAGTTCTTCTCCGGTCCCGGTGGGATGGCCCTCGGCGCATGGCAGGCCGCTCAAGATGTCAGCCGGGAGACGGGCGAGCAGATCTCGCTGATCCACCAGTGGGCCAACGATTTCCACCCCGACACCGAGAAGACCTACCGAGCCAACATCCGGCCCACGGAGTTCATCTCGGGCGACGTCCGTGAGATCGATCCCAAGAGCCTTGTGCGCGTGGACGGATTCGCCTTCGGGTTTCCCTGCAACGACTTCAGCCAGATCGGTGAGCACCGGGGCCTCGACGGCGAATTCGGGCCGCTGTATGAGCAGGGAGTCGAAGTTCTGAAGACTCACCAGCCCAAGTGGTTCGTCGCGGAGAACGTCACCGGTCTGATCAGCTCCAACGACGGCCGAGCCCTGGAGAAGATCCTCGAGGCGATGGCTTCTGCGGGCGACCACGGCTACCACCTGGTGCCCCATATCTACCGCTTCGAGGAGTACGGCGTCCCGCAGAAGCGCCGCCGGATCATCATCGTCGGCATCCGGGGCGACCTCGCCGAGCACATCCGCTTCCAGGTGCCCGCTCCGACGACCCCGGCCGAGCCGATCTCGGTGGAGAAGGCGTTCGCCGACATCCCCGCCGATGCTCCCAACCACGACCTTCCGCGCCACAATCAGACCGTTGTGGAGCGGCTCAAGCTGATCGCCCCCGGGGAGAACGCGTTCAACGCCAAGCTGCTCCAGGAGGATGAGCAGCTGCGCCTGAATGTGAAGGGCGCGACGCTGAGCAACATCTACCGGCGCCTGGAGTCCGATAAGCCCAGCTACACCGTCACCGGGTCCGGCGGAGGCGGCACCCACATGTACCACTGGGAGGAGCCGCGTGCTCTCACCAACCGGGAGCGTGCCCGCCTCCAGAGCTTCCCGAATGACTTCCGATTCCATGGAGGACCGGCCAGTGTGCGCAAACAGATCGGCATGGCGGTGCCAGTGGAGGGCGCGCGTGTGATCTTCGAGGCGCTGTTCCGGACGTTCCTCGGAAAGTCTTACCCAACCGCCGAGCGGAACATGAACGACGTCTCGCCAAAGCCGCTCCGGGAAGAGTCTCTCCTGGTCTGAGCTGCATGGAGGGCTCTGCCGGAGACCGCAGCTCCTGGGCGAGCTCTGTCCACGCGCGGCTGAGCATGCAGGCCAACCGCGGCCGTGACACCCGGCCGGAGCTGCTCGTGCGGGCCGCCCTGCATGCCCGAGGCTGGCGCTATCGGGTGAACCACCGGCCGCTCACAGCCGACAGGCGCCGCACCGTCGACATCGCCTTCACCCGTAAGAGACTCGCGGTGCTGATCGATGGCTGCTTCTGGCACCGCTGCCCGGAGCATTTCGTCATGCCGAAGACCAACCTCTCCTACTGGGAGGAGAAGATCGCCGGCAATGTACGCCGTGATGCGGAATCCAACGCCCTCCTCGAAGGGGACGGATGGACCGTGCTGCGATTCTGGGAGCACCAGGATCCTGCGACCGTGGTCGAGGAGATCGAGGCGTCCCTGAGGAAGCTCAGCTGATCTCGCTCACCCGAAGTGCTTCTGCGCCTTGGTGATGATCGCCTCCAGCTCCTCCTCGCTGGGCAGGTTCTCTGCCGGCAGGTCGACTCCGTGGTCGATGTAGAAGAAGCTGGCTTCGATCTGCTCCAGCGGGATCTCGTAGAGGCGGCTGAATGCCAGGCGGTAGATCGCCAGCTGCAGCTGCTTGGTGCGCAGCTCCTCCCCCTGCGGGACGCGGCCGGTTTTCCAGTCCACCAGCTGCCAGCTGCACCGACGCATCTGCTGGTTGCGCTCCGCGCGCGGAAGCTTCTCCCAGCGCTCATGGGCGGCCACGTCAACGTCGGAACCATCAGGATGACTGCCGAAGACGGCGTCGATCCGACCACGCAGCATCACTCCACCCACCGAGGTCTCGATGGGGATCTCCATGGCGAAGATCTGCCGCTGCGCCCACCGGCTTGCCCGGAAGTTCTCCCGTGCCTTCGGCAGGTCGAAGACCACATCCAGTTCCTCGTCGCCGCGCATCGGCTCTTCGATTTCTGGGAAGGCCGCACGGGTCTCGTAGAACTCCTCCACCCAGGAGTGCACCACCGTGCCGCGGCGGGCCTCTGCAGACGGCCTGCGCGGCACCGGACGACGAGTCTGCTCGGCCACGTCCTGAGCATCGCGGGCCAGGCTCACGAAGCGCGAGGCGCTCATATGCCCTGGCAGCGACGGTGGTTCCAGCCCGGCCTGCTGCTGACGGGCGCGCCGGATCACCCACAGCGCTTCCTGCTGCCAGGTAGGCTGCTCGTCTCGGCCCTCGGCTGGGCCCTCTGCAGCCTGGGTCTCGGTGTCGAGACGCTCAAGCTCACGGCGCACCAGCTCCGCGGCACGCCGCATCGGCTCACGCCGACCCACTGCCCCTGCAGGAACCCCCGACTCCTCGGGTAGCTCCTTGCGCTGATCGACTGACTTCGGATCCTCCGGATCGGCCTTCTGCACCTCAAAGGTGGTCGCGGCCAACGGCTCCAGCGGGTCATAGGGCCACTGAGCCACCACCAGATGGTCCTTGAACGGGTTGGACTTCTTGTCCTCCACCTCTGCCCAGCCGAGTTCGCCGACGTCGCTGTCGAGTGCCTGAGCAGCCTCACGGACCTCCAGAAGGAACTCTGAGGGCTCATCGCCCCCGGCCGCTCCGTAGAAACAGGCGCCGGTGCAGATCAGCAGCGACTTGGCGCGGGTGACCGCCACATAGGCCAGCCGCCGCTCCTCCTCCCGACTGAACTCCTCACAGTCGGCCTTGAAAATGCTGCCCTCATACTTCTTGGACGTCCCGACACCGGCCGAGCACCCCCAGAACTGTAGAGTCTCCTGCTCCGAGTCCCATTGCGGGATGGACGCGGCGTCTCCGCGCAGCGGCCAGGGAAGCTGGCCGTTGTTCGTGGTCCAGCGATCAGTCTGTTTGGAGGGGAACTTGCCCTCGCGCATACCGATCACGGCCACCACATCCCACTCCAGGCCCTTCGAGGCGTGGACGGTCAGCAGCTGGACCGCCCCGGGACGCGGGTCCGCCTGGGCCTGCTCCAGGCCGCGCTCCTTCTTCTCCGCGGCCTCCAACCATTCCAAGAAGCTGGAGAGATCCGCACGCCCCTCCGTACTGGTGAAGCTCTCCGCCTGCTCGATCAGGGCATCCAGCTGGCGGGTGGCATGATGCTGCTCCTCCCAGGGCCGGGCCGCGACCTCCACGTCCAGTCCCGTCTCCGAGACCACCCGCTGGATCAGCGTCCCCAGATCCAGGGAACCCAACTGCCGCAGCAAGCGCAGGCCGTCCCGCGCCCGGACCAGACGCTGAGCACCCACCTCGGTGAAGCCATAGCGTTCCACCGCCTTCGACGGGTCGTCCGGCAGCGCGTCCAAGGCCTCCACCAGGGAAGCCATCTCCTCCAGCTCCTGCGTCACCTCGGAGAAGCGGTCATCCGCGTCCTCCGCCTCAGAGGCTCCGCCGGTATTCCCCGCCGAGGCCTTGCGCCGCCAGCTCTCCAGGCCTTTGGCCGCCCGACCCAAGGCATAGAGGTCCCGCGGACCGATCCGATAGCGCGCACCGCCCAGAATCCGCAGCAGGGCGTCCGAGCGCTTGGGGTCGGCGATCACCCGCAGATAGGCCAGCACCTCGGCGACCTCCGGGGTGGACAGCAGTCCGGAGAGTCCGAGGAACTCATAGGGGATCCCCTGCCGGCGCAGTGCCGCGGCCGCCGTCTCCAGCTGAGCCCGGGTCCGGGCCAGCACGGCATAGGTCTGTTCCTCCTCCGAGGCCGCCATGGCCGCAGCCATCTGCCCGGCCACCGCCTGGGCCTCCTCCTGCTCGGTGGCGAACCAGCCGCAGCGCACCGCTCCGTCCTGCACGGCGCTCGGGGGCACAACGCCGCCGCGGTCTGGGGTGATCAGCGGCTTCAACTGTCGACGCAGGTGCGCTGTGCTGCGGTGCCACGGCTTCTCCGGATGCTCAGCGTTCTGGGTGAACGGCAGCACCAGCTGATTCGCCATGGAGAGGATATGGCGTCCGTTGCGCCAGGCGATTGTCAGCTGACGGGTGGCCGCCGGCGAAAGCTCTGTCGACTCGGGGTCGATGCGCGGGAACTTCTGCGGGAAGTCGAAGAGCTGCCCGGCCGAGGCTCCGCGGAAGCCATAGATCGACTGGTTGGGGTCTCCCACAGCCGTGACCGGGTGACCGGCCCCTGCCCCGGTGGCCCCGGTGCCGTAGAGGCTGCTGAAGAGCTCGAGCTGGGCGTAGGAGGTGTCCTGGAACTCGTCCAGCAGCACCACCGAGTACTTCTCCCGCTCCGACTCCCCCGCCGAGGGCACCTCGGCGGCGATCCGTGCCGCGAAGCGCAGCAGGTCTCCGTAATCCATGACATCGCCGTGGAGCTTGGTCTGCTGGTAGCGCTGGGCCAGCTCGGCGGTCTCCCGGCGCAGCCGCAGCGTATCGATCAGACCCTGTTGGCCGCTGTTGGGCTTCTTCGCCTCGGCCTGGATGAGCGCCTCCACCCGGGCGAGCTCGGCATCCAGGGCAGCGGCGACGGCGTCGGGCTCCACCAGGTGCTCGGCGCAGTCGGAGGTCAGCTGCAGGACGTTGTCAGCCACGGTGCTGGCCCGGGCCCCGGCCTCCACCAGCGCCTGACCCCGTTCGTAGCCGCTGACCAGCTCGGAGACCATCTGCCAGGCCTGCGCTTCGCCGATCAGCTGGGTCTCCGGCTCCAGCCCGATGTGCAGCCCGTATTCGCTGACCAGGCTGTTGGCGTAGGAGTGATAGGTGGAGATGGCCGGGGTCAGCAGCCCGTCCAGGTCCTGGACCTCCCCGTGGTCCTCCTGCTCGGGCATGAGCTCCTGCGGATCGATCAGCTCCGCATCCACCAGCCTCTTCAGCTGGCGGGTGATGCGTTCACGCAGCTCGCCGGCGGCCTTGCGGGTGAAGGTCACCCCGAGGATCTCATCCGGGCGCACCCATCCGTTGGCCACCAGGAAGACCACGCGGTCGGCCATCGTCGCGGTCTTGCCCGAGCCGGCTCCGGCGACCACCAATGTCGGCTCCAGCGGGGCTTCGATCACCGCACGCTGCTCAGCGGTGGGCCGATGGGCCCCGAGGCGGTCGGCGATCTCGTCGGCGCTGATGCGCATCGGGGCAGAGCGGGACTGGGCCGCGGAGGTCTGAAGAGCTGTGGTCATGGCTGGGTCACCTGCTTGGTTCCGGCACACAGGGGGCAGAGCACGCCCGCCTGGCATTCGTCCTGCGTGGGCTGATGACGGACTTCGAAGCTGGCTCCGGTCATCACCTGGGCGGCATGAGTGATCTGCTCGCGCGGCCAGTCGGTCTCGGCGTCGGCGGGGGCCTGTTCCTGGACATCGTTCTTCTTCACCGGGGTGCCCACATGCAGCAGGGCCGCCCCGGCGCTGCCGTGGATGCCCTCGGCGTCGATGTGCTCCTGCTGAAGCGCCGGCTCCAAGGCACCGAGGCTGACCAGCAGCTGGTAGGTGCCCAGCTGCCCATGACGGGGAACCTGGTCCGCACTGGGCTTGCCGCGCCCGGTCTTCAGGTCCACCACGTAGAAGCGCCCGTCCTCGGTGCGTTCCACCCGGTCGATGGTGCCGCGGATGCGTGCAGTGCGCTCTTCGCCCTCCACCGGAAGCTCCAGAGTGGCCTCCACGTCCAGCTCCCGGGCGAGGACTCGGCGCTTCTGATCCACCACAGAGGCGTGGTAGAGCGTCAGCTTCTCCACCATCGCCTCGGCACGCTGACGGTCAGCGTCAGCTTCCCAGCCTTCGGCAAGTCCGAGCTCATGCCAGCGTTCGGCAAGCACGGCCTCCAGCTTCTCCGGGTTCATCTCCCGAGGGTGGTCCTCGGCGATCTCGTGGATGAGGGTGCCGAGCATGCGGCTGAAATCGGTGGGCTCCACTCCCCCGACCGTCTGGGTGAACCACTGCAACGGCGAGTCCACAGCGGTCTGGACCTTCGAAGGCGAGACTCGGATCTCCTCCTCCGGCTCCAGCAGCGGACCGGTGCTGCTGATCGGGTCCAGCCCCCACCACTGGTCCGGATGGGCGCCGTTCAGCCCGTTCCTGGCCAGGGTGGCCAGCGCCCGGGCCGCGTTGCTGCGCTCGGTCTGGGCGTGGTGGTCCTCGGCGTAGGGCTGACCCTCCTCCAGCTCCTGACGATGGCTGTCCTCCAGGAAGCGGCGCAGCTCAGCGATCAGCCGCGGTGCGGTCACCGGCCGGGGAATCGCCGCCGCCCGCTCCCGGCGCTGGTCGGCGGGGACCACCAGGTCCAGGAACATGCTGGGGCTGTCCTCGGAGTTCTCGACGGCGACGGCGAACAGCCGTGCCGCGGACCGGGAGACCGCTGTGGCGAAGAGCCGATACTCGTCCTGGAGGACCTGCATACGTTTGACCAGCGAGCTGGTGGACTCGCGACCTGCCCGCTGTTCGATGACGTCGACCAGGTGGTTGCTGCCCAAGAGCTCACCGCGCGGCTGCAGGTTCGGCCACACGCCGTCCTGCAGACCCGAGAGGATGACGGTGTCGAACTCCCGCCCCGCGGCCGTGGCTGGGGTGAGGATCTCCACGGCATCCTCGGCGGAGGAGGTCTCCGCCAGGGTGTCCATAGGCAGCTCCAGACGCTCCATGTGGTCGACGAAGGCCGCCGCCGGCGCCCCCGGGTTCTGATCGACAAAGCGCTCGGCGGCTTGGAAGAACGCCATCACGGCATCCAGATCCCGGTCCGCGCGGCGACCCTCCAGACCAGCCTGGCGGGTGAGCTCGGCCCAGGTGTCCGAGAGCCCCGCCGCCGACCAGACAGCCCAGAGAATCTCCTCGGCGCCGACCCCCTGCGGGTTCTGCTTCACCGCGAGCGCGGCGGCCTCGAGCATGCGGCTGATCCGGCGCAGCCCGGAGAGCAGGCCCGGGGCCTCCTCCGCGGCGATCAGGAACGTGGGGTCCTGAGGGTCATTGGCGGCAGCGGTGATGAGCTCATCCGAACTCCGCGGCTCGAGATCCTGCTGCTGGGACTCTGGTCCTCGGGCACCGGCCAGACGCTGACGCTCAGCGCGCAGCAGCACCTGGCGGATGCGCCGCAGCGTCAGCGAGTCTGCTGTGCCGTAGCGGCTGGTGAGCAGGCGCAGCACCTGAGACAGGTCCATCGCGAGGGTCTCATCTTCCCCGGGATCGTGCGAATCGCGCTCGTGCGCACCACACTCCTCCACACTGCTCTCGGGGAGCCGCGCTGCGCTCACCGTCGCCCAGTGCAGGACCTCCAGCAGCGGCTCCACCGCGGCTTCCTCGTGCAGGATGACCTCGCTCATCTGCTGGCGGATGGGGACGCCCTGGGCCTGCAGCACCCGGGCGATCCGCTGGGCCAGAGTGCCGTTACGCACGATCACCGCGATCTGACCCAGCGGGACGTCACAGCGGTCATGCCGGTCGAGCACCTCTTGAAGGATGAACTGCTCCGCCTGGTAGTCGCTGGGCACCACGACGGCGTCCACCGCAGTCCGCGGGGCTGGGCTCCCCTCCTCCCCGCTGTGCTCCTTGAGCACCTCGATCCAGGGTTCCCGTGCCGCGGCTGACTTCCCCGGCGCGATCCGACGGATGGTGCGCGCATAGACCGAGCCCACGGCGCCGGAGGCACGGTGATCCTCCAACAGCGCCAGGATCTCGGGGGGATGTCCAGGCAGGCCACCCTGTTCGTCGGGGACCATCGAGCCGGACCCGCTGCGGCGGACCACCTCTGTCCCGTCCTCCAGCAGGACGGCTGAGTCCAGCTCCGGGTTCAGCGGTTCGCCGGCTCCGGCCACAGTGCGGCGGACTCGGGCCGCCCAGCTGCCCAACTTATCCGGGCGAGCGCCGCGGAAGCCCTGGGTGACGGCGTCGGGGTTGGCGAAGGCGGTCACCGGCCGTCCCGCACCGATCAGGCGCAGCAGCCGGTAGACCGTGGGACTTGCCTCCTGCAGGTCATCGACGATCACACAGCCCAGACGCATCCGCTCGTCCTCCAGGAAGGAGGGGTTGGTCTCCAGGATGTGGCAGGCCTCATTGATCAGTCCGGCCGGGTCGAAGGCATCGGCGTGGGATTCGGCGTCGAGCTGGTTCAGGTACCGCTCGTAGATGTCGGCGGCCGTACCCCATTCCGGACGTGAGCATTCCTCGGCCAGCTCGCTCAGCCGCTCCGGTGAGACCCCGTACTCCGTGGCGCGGTCCAGCAGCTCACGGATCTCCTTGCGGAACCCGTCGGTCTCGGCGGCTTCACGCAGCTCAGCGGGCCAGGACTCCCCCGCGGCCTCCTGCTGCAGGTTCTCGAGGATCTCCCGGAGGATGCGGTCCTGCTCCGCACCGGAGAGCAGACGGGGCTGCCGGGCAGAGAAGTCGAGGATCCTGCGGCGGCGCGCCTCCCCCAGGATCCAGAAGGCATAGGAGGCGAAGGACCGGGAGGGCTGTTCGCTCAGCGAAGCTCCCGGTGAGATCTCCGCCCAACGCGACTCCACGGCGTCGCGCAGCAGCGCCGAGGTGCTGCGGGTGGGCGAGAGGATCAGCAGCCGCCGCGAATCATGGCCTTCACGGAGGAAGCGCAGCGCCAGCTCGACGGCGAGCACCGACTTGCCGGCCCCGGGACCGCCGTAGACGAGCAGAGGACCACGATCGGGGTCCGCGGCACGGCGCAGCATCTCCTGCTGAGACGCATCGGCACGATGGTCCAGAACGGCGTGTTCCTGCACGGGGCTGGTCATGGGAACCATTCAATCAGAGGGCACGGACATGGCTGCGTGACCGACGGCGCAGCCCGGATCCGAGACCTGCTCGGCTCGTCGCCGGACCATGTCCCCGCCAGAGGCTACGGTGGTCTTCATGACCGAACAGGCCCTCTTCGACCTCCCTTCCGGCAGCGACTCCTGGCACACCGGCCGCAGAGTCGGCTTCGATGTGGAGACCACCTCCCGTGACCCCAGGACCGCGCGGATCGTCTCCGCCGCACTGGTGGAGTTCGACGCCGGCCCGGACGGCGAGCAGACGGTTCGTACCCGCGAGTGGCTGGTCAACCCAGGGGTGGAGATCCCGGCCGAGACCACGGCGATCCACGGCATCAGCACCGAACGTGCCGTGGCAGAGGGCCTGCCCGCCGCCGAGGCGGTCGCCCAACTGGCCGGCGCCCTGACCACGGAGTTCGAACAGGGCACTCCTGTGGTTGTCATGAACGCCCCCTATGACCTGACGGTTCTCCGGGAGGAGGCGGCGCGGCACGGCGTCGGGTTTCCACATCCCAGCCCGGTGATCGACCCGCTGGTCATCGATAAGCAGGTGGACAAGTACCGGCGCGGCAAGCGCACCCTCAGCGACCTGTGCGGGGTCTACGAAGTGCTGCTCGATGACGCCCACTCGGCCGCCCCAGACGCCAAAGCCGCTGTCCAGGTGGCCGACTGTATGGCGGCGGCGTATCCGCAGCTGCAGATCCGCGCCGAGGAGCTACATGAGCTGCAGATCCGGTGGAAGGCCGAACAGGCCGCCGACTTCCAGGCCTACCTGCGCAGGACCAAGCCCGACGCCGTCATCAGCGGAGCCTGGCCCCTCTGAACAGTGCCAGGTTAGCGTGGAGATATGGCCACGGAGCAGCACCACCGCCCCGAACAGACGCCATCTCTCGCTGAGTCAGTCCAGGAGCCTCCGCGCAAGCCAGCGTTGGGATCGCCCCACGACGGCTATGCGGCGGTGCTGCTGACGCTTGCGCTCACCATCATCTGCTTCAGTTTCGGGACAGGGCGGCTGCTGACTGAGGCCCATGAGCAGCTGTGGTGGCTGCCTGTCGCACTGCTTGCCGTGCTCGCGCCGGGGCTCTGGTTCGCCCTGAAGTACTTCTTCCGTGCCCACGGCCTCCAGGAGCGGGGCGGATTCCCCGCCCTTCCGGCTTTCGCCATGTACGCGGCCTTCTTCGGCCTGATCATGTTCGTACTCCCGCTGCTCGCCGGCGTGTCTGAGACATGGTGGATCTTCGCTCTGTGTTGCTTGGTCATCGCCACCGTGGTCATCGCCCCCGTGCAGCTGGTGCTCAGCAAGGACCCCAACCGCAACTCCGAGCTCACCGCCTGAACACTCCGCCGCCAGAGCCCCAGACATAGATTCGAGCGGGGTTTTGGCCCTTATGGAGCTCCCAGCTCCGTCATAAGGGCCAAAACCCCGCTCGAATCGCCTGTCGTCAAGGAGACTCAGGCGGGCTGGGCCTGAGCTGCAGCTTGAGCGGCGGCGGGCAGCGCGTCCAGGATCGTCCCGACGGCGGCGTCGTCGTGGGCTCCCGAGAGGAACCAGGCCTCGAAGACGCTCGGCGGCAGGTAGACCCCCTGCTCCAGCATGGAGTGGAAGAACGGGCCGAAGCGGAAGGCCTCCTGGGCCCCGGCCTGCGCGTAGTTATGGACTCCCGTGGCCGAGGTGCCGAAGGCCACGGAGAACAGCGAGCCCACCTTCTGGATGGTGTGGTCGACCCCGGCGTCGGAGAGCGCTGAGGTCAGCGCGTCGGCGACCACCTGGGCCTTCTGGTCGATATGGCTGTAGACATCGGCCGTGGCATATTCCAGCGTCGCCACGCCGGCGGCCATGGCCACCGGGTTACCGGAGAGGGTGCCTGCGTGGTAGACCGGGCCGGTCGGTGCCAGGTGTTCCATGACCTCGCGGCGCCCGGCCAGAGCGGCCGTCGGCAGACCCCCGCCGATGACCTTGCCGAAGGTGAACAGATCCGGCTCCCAGCCCTCTTCGCGGCCGGAGGCGCCCCAATAGCCGGCGTCGGTGATGCGGAAGCCGGTCATGACCTCGTCGAAGATCATCAGGGCCCCGTGACGTGAGGTGATCTCACGGATGAAGGCGTTGAACCCCTCCTCAGGGGGTACCACGCCCATATTCGCCGGGGTGGCCTCGGTGATCACTGCGGCGATGTTCTCACCGTGCTCGGCGAAGACCTGCTCCAGTGCCGAGCGGTCGTTGTAGTCGATGACGATGGTCTCGGAGGCCTGCGCCTGGGTCACGCCGGCGGATCCGGGCAGTCCCAGGGTGGCCACACCGGAACCGGCGGCGGCCAGCAGCCCGTCCGAGTGGCCGTGGTAGCAGCCGGCGAACTTCACCACGAGGTTCCTGCCGGTCGCGCCGCGGGCCAGGCGGATGGCTGTCATCGTGGCCTCCGTGCCGGTGGAGACCATGCGGATCATCTCTGCTCCGGGCACGCGGCCGCGGACCAGCTCCGCCAGCTGCGCCTCAGAGGGGTGCGAGGTGCCGAAGCCCAGGCCAGCGTCGACGGCAGTGTGGACCGCCTCGATCACCGCGGGGTGCCGGTGCCCCAACAGAGCCGGTCCCCAGGATCCGACCAGATCCACGTAGCGCCTGCCCTCAGCGTCGGTCAGGTAGGGCCCATCACCGGCGACCATCTGTACCGGGGTCCCGCCCACAGACCCGAAGGCGCGCACCGGGGAGTTCACGCCTCCGGGCATGAGCTGCTGGGCGGCGTCGTGAAGTTCAGCGTTGGAAGTCATCGGATCCTTTCAGTGGACGCACCGCATGAGATTGCGTACCGGAATGTGGGGAATGCAGGGATCGCGTGCTCCATTCCTGAGAATCGGGTACGCGATCCGCCAGGGACGATCACCGCAGCCAGCGGGCGGCCTCAGCTGCGTAGTAGGTCAGCACGCTGGTGGCGCCGGCGCGGCGGATCGCCATCAGCGACTCCATGACCACTGCTTGCCGGTCCACCCAGCCGTTGGCGGCCGCCGCCTCGATCATCGCGTACTCGCCGGAGACCTGGTAGGCCGAGACCGGCACGTCGCTGACCTCGGCGACATCGCCCAGGATGTCCAGATAGGCCGCGGCAGGTTTGACCATGACCATATCGGCGCCCTCGGCCAGGTCCAGCTCCACCTCACGCAGGGCCTCGGTCCGGTTGGGCGCATCCATCTGGTACTGGCGGCGGTCGCCCTGCAGCTGGGAGTCCACGGCTTCACGGAAGGGCCCGTAGTAGGCGGAGGCGTACTTCGCGGCATAGGCGAGGATCGGGATGTCCTGGTGGCCGGCCTCATCGAGAGCCTGGCGGATCACGGCCACCTGGCCGTCCATCATCCCGGAGGGAGCGACGACGTCGGCGCCGGACTCTGCCTGGACCACGGCCATCTGCGCGTAGATCTCGAGGGTCGCGTCATTGTCCACGGCTCCCGAGGAGTCCAGCACGCCGCAGTGACCGTGGTCGGTGAACTCGTCCAGGCAGAGGTCAGCCATGACCGGCAGCTCGTCGCCCACGCGGTGCTTCACCGCGCGGATGCTGCGGTTGAGGATGCCTTCGGGCTCCAGCCCTGCGCTGCCCTGCGGGTCACGCTGAGCCGGGATGCCGAAGAGCATGATGCCGCCGAGACCCAGGCCCCGGGCCTCCTCGGCGGCGTCGAGGAGGGAGGCTTCGGTGTGTTGGACGACCCCGGGCATGGAACTGATCGGAGCGGGTTCGCTGAGCCCTTCGCGCACGAACACCGGCAGGATGAAGTCGGCCGGGTGCAGGCGGGTCTCGGCGACCAGGCGGCGCAGAGCTGGGGTCCGCCGCAGCCGGCGGGGGCGGTCAGAGGGGAAAGCCATGGGCCTCAGTCTAGTAGGAGGGGCGAGTCTAGGAGGAGGTGCGTGCTAGCGAGCCAGGGCCTGACGGACTCCGGAGGCACTGATCTCTGGCAGGACCCCGGCACAGGGCAGGCCGAGCTCCTCCATGGTCTTCGCCGTCGGACGCCCGATCGCCAAGAGCCGGAGATGCGCCGGGAGCCGGAGCCGAGCGGCGGCCTGGGCGGCGGTGGAGCTGGTCAGCAGCAGCACGTCACCCTCCGGCTCGGCAGAGCTCCCGACGCCGGGGGCTCCCGTGCTCAGCGGGGCGGCACCCAGCGGGTCATCCAGCGGGGCGGCATCCAGCGGGACCGTCTCATAGGCGGTCACCGTGGTGACTTCCCAGCCGAGCTCCGCCAGGCCCTCAGCCAGACGGGGCCGAGCCTGAGCCGACTGGGGCAGCAGCAGCTGACAGTCGTCCTCGGGCGGGTGCGGAATCTCGGCAAGGATCCCCTCGGCGGAGGCTTCACGGGTGGGCATCCACGGGTCGATGATCTCGGTCAGCTCCTGCAGCACACGGGCAGTGCCGGGGCCGGTCACCGCCGCCTCCGTGTCCTCCGGCAGATCCCCGGACCAGCCGGCGGTCAGCAGGGAGCGCACAGTGTTTCCGCTGGTGAGCATGACCACGGTGAAATCACCCTGCTCCAGCCGCTCGATCGCAGCAGTGAGCTCGGTCCGGTCTTCGGGCAGCCGCTGAGCGGTCAGCGGCAGGAAGCCGACGTCGAAGCCGGCCTCCCGCAGCTCAGCCTCCAGAGGGCCGGCCTGGGCGGGCCTGCGGGTCAGCAGGATGCGAGTCACCAGCACCCTCCGGACACGTCTCGCCGCACGCCCTGCCTCCCGGGCCTCACGCTCTGCCGGTCCAGCCTCAGGCTCATACGTCCACCACGTGCTCCAGCAGCCCGGTGTCCTCAGCCAACAGCTGTTCGGCCACCTGGCGGCCCAGGCCTCGGGCCAGCTCCATGGCGGCGTCGCGCGGCGCGCCGGCCTCCAGGGGAACCTCGGCCCCGGCGCGCTGGACCTGCGAGCCGTCGGGTGCGCAGACCACGGTCTCCAGACGCAGCACCGAGCCGCCGTCAGGCTCCTCGGTGAACTGCGCGAGTCCTCCGATCGGTGCCGAGCAGCCGGCGTTGAGCCGCTCCAGCAGCGCCCGTTCCGCAGTGGTCTCCAGCCGGGCGGGCAGGTCCTCGGTCAGCGCCAACGCCTGGCCCAGCGGGGTGGCCAGATCCGCGTCCGTCTCGCGGACCTCCACGGCCAGAGCGCCCTGACCTGGGGCGGGCAGCATGACCTCAGGGCTCAGCAGCTCGGAGATGTGGTCCTCCAGGCCCAGGCGCAGCAGTCCGGCACCGGCCAGCACGACGGCGTCCAGGTCGCCGCGCTGCGCCTCAGGAGCCTGCGGCGACTTCTCCGCAGCATCCTCACGGCCACGGACTCGGGCCAACCGGGTGCCGACGTTGCCGCGGATGTCTACGACGTCCAGGTCCGGCCGGGCGGCCAGCAGCTGAGCAGCGCGCCGCGGGGAGCCGGTGCCCACCTTCGCACCGTCGGGCAGCTGTTCCAGAGTGAGGTCATCGGCGGCGCAGAGAGCGTCGCGGACCTCTTCGCGCGGGGGCACCGAGGCGATGCTCAGGCCCTCCAGATCCTTGGCCGGCAGGTCCTTCAGCGAATGGACCGCCACATCGCAGCGATCGTCGAAGAGCGCCTGCCGCAGAGCGGTGGCGAAGACACCGGTGCCGCCCATCTGAGCCAGCGGACCGGTCAGGACATCACCTTCGGAGCGGATGGTGATGAGCTCATAGTCGAGCTGTGCGTGGTCGGAGAGCGCCGCAGCCGCCGTCGTCGTCTGGGTCAGCGCCAGCCGACTGCCGCGGGTCCCTACGCGGAACTGTTCCATGGACTCTCCTCCTCCTCGTTGTGTGGGCACTTCCTGGCGGAATGAGCCGTGCCAGACAGCTCATACCACCTGAAAGTGCCCACACAAGGGTTGATCAGTTCTGCTGCGATGCCGGCCCTCGCCGACGCCGTCCGGGTTCAGCTCTGCTGGGTCTCGACCGGGGTTCCCCAGCCGCCCTCGCCGGTCAGGTCGGACCAGTCGCCCGGAACGGTCTGCTCACCGGAGGCCAGGGGCTCGCCGTCGTGGGTGATGTATTCGCCCATGATGTCCACCAGCCCGGAGACGAAGGCCGGGTGGATGCCGGTGGTCGGCGCCCGATGGAATGCCAGGCCTTTCTCCTCGGCGGTCTCCTGAGCCTCAGTGTCCAGGTCCCAGATGACCTCCATGTGATCGGAGATGAAGCCGAAGGGCATGACGACGACGCCGTCCACACCGTCCTGCGCGTCCTCCTCGATCTGGTCGTTGATGTCCGGCTCCAGCCAGGGGGTGCGCGGGTCGCCCGAGCGGGACTGGAATACCATCTGGTGCTCCAGGCCCTCGGCCTCAGGCACAGTGCTCATCAGGTGATCAGCGATGGCCTGGTGCTGAGCGGTGTAGACGTCGGTGCCGAAGAGCTCGCGGATCCGCGCCGGACCCTGCTTCTCCGCCGTCGCCGTCGGGATGGAGTGGGTCACCCAGTGGACCTTGATCCTGCCGCCGGGCTTATGGCCCGCGCCGTTGGCCGACTCCAGCTGGGAGCGCACATCGTTGATGCCCGCGGCCAGGAACTCGGCGTTGGGTGCGGTGAAGGCCTTGTCGTGGAAGAACTCGCGCACCTTGACCACCTCGAGCGCGCCGTCCAGACCGGTCTCGGCCAAAGCCTTGTCGAAGTCCTCCAGGTACTGGTCGTTGCTGGAGTAGCCGATGTAGGCCGAGGTCACCAGCACCAGGACGCGGCGGTGGCCGTCCTCGTACATCTTCTGGAAGACCGCCGGGAAGTAGGGATCCCAGTTGCGGTTGCCCCAGTAGAGGGGAAGATCGATCTCCCGCTGGGACAGCTCCTTCTCCAGGGCGTCCAGCAGGTCACGATTCTGCTCATTGATGGGACTGACGCCGCCGTGGGCGCGGTAGTGGGTGGCGACCTCCTCCAGACGCTCGTCCGGGATGCCGCGACCGGCAGTGACATTGCGCAGGAAGGGGATGACATCATCCTGACCCTCCGGGCCGCCGAAGGAGGCCAGCAGGATCGCGTCATAGTTGTAGGCAGTGGTCATCAGTGCAGAACCTCGATGATCTCGTCCGTGGTCTTCAAGCGGCGCCCGGTGTAGAAGGGAGTCTCGTCACGGACGTGATAGCGGGTCTCGGACTCGCGCAGCTTACGCATCATGTCCACCAGGTCGGTCAGCTGCGGGGCCTCCAGGGCCAGCAGCCACTCCCAGTCGTTCAGCGCGAAGGCGCTGGTGGTGTTGGCCAGCACGGAGGGGAACTCCTGGCCCAGCAGCCCGTGCTCGCGCAGCAGGGCGCCGCGCTTGGCAGGATCCATCAGGTACCAGTCGTAGCTGCGGTTGAAGGGGTAGACCACCAGCCAATCCTCAGCGTCGACACCACAGGTGAAGGCGGGGACGTGGGCACGGGCGAACTCGGCAGTGCGGTGGACCCCCATGGCGGAGAACGCGAGCTCGGTCTGGCGCAGCAGGGTCGTGCGATGCACCTCGCGCAGGGCCTTCTGGAGCTTCTCGGCCCGATGCCCGGTCAGCCAGACCATGATGTCAGCGTCGGCGCGCATGCCGGAGACGTCATAGACGCCGCGCAGCTCCACGGCGTCGTCATCGGAACCGAGGCCGCCTCCGACCAGAGAGCCGATGACCTCATCGAACTCCCGGACGTGCTTGTCCTTGGGGGTGGTGGTCTCGATCCGGCCCTGTCCGGTCAGCCCGCCGCGCCAGGAGGCGCGCTTGAAGACGGCGTACAGGGTGTACCAGTCCTTGCCTGAGGAATTGACATCCTCAGCGGTCCTCACGGCGTTGCTGCCGTAGCTCATACTGCCTCCAAATGGTCCGGATGATGGCGGGAAGAGTCTACCGGGAACCGGTCTTCTACGGGCAGTAGAAGACCGGTTCATCGATTCTAGCCGAATTATGAGTCATTCATAATAAGCCGAGCGACGGCACGAGCATCAGGGATCACCCGGGCCAATCCGGTTCCTGCGAACCAGGATCCGACGGCGTAGAGCTTCGGGCCGGAGCGGTTCTGCGCGCCCCAGCTCTGCGCCAAGGCGTCACGCACCTGGGCCACGTGCTGCTGATGCCCGGCCGAGGCCTGGGGCAGGGCCTTCTGCCAGCGGACCACATCGGCATCCAGGATCTGTCCCCTCCAGACGGGCAGACCGAAGAGCGTTCCGACGTCGGCGGCGGCCGCCTGAAGCAGCTGCTCGTCCGAGGAGGCGAAGCCCAGCGCACCGGCGGCGAGGTCATCGTCCACACGCCCATAGGAGAGCCGGACCAGGTGATGCCCCTCCCCGAGCGCCTGCGTCAGTGCGCGGGAGGCCCAATCCCATTTCGCCGAGATATGGGTCATCGCCTTGGCCCCGACGCCCTCCACCGAGGGCGCCACCAGCATGCCGGTGCCGCGCGGCCGGGCGTCCAGCTCCGGGGCTTTCAGGACCATAGAGACCAGCGCGACGCCGCGTCCCAGCTCCGTGCCGCGCTGCGGCAGATCCGCATAGGGTCCGGCCAGCTGCATGAGCTGCGGGCCGTCGACAGCCAGGATCACGTGCTCAGCATCCAGGACGGAGAGATCAGTGACGGCGACGCCGGCGCGGATCTCCACGCCGAGTTCGCGCAGCCTGCGCTCCAGTGCCGCCACGAGGGTCTTCAGCCCGCCCTCCAGCGAGTTCACCGCCGAGCCGGCCGGCGCGGCGGCCTTCACCTGCGCCACGGCACGGGCCAGTGAGCCCTGCTCCAGCATGGCTTCGAAGAGCCCGGGGGCGGCATTACTCATGTCCAAGTCATCAGCGTGGGCCGAATGCACTCCGGAGACGATCGGGGTCACCAGTCGATCCAGGACCGCCTGGCCCATCCGGTCACGAACGACCGCACCCACACTGGGGCTCCCGACGCCGGCCGCGCCGCCGCCAGCCCCTGCCCCAGCAGCGACGCTCGTCCAGTCCTGCATCGGTCGGCTGAGATCCTCGGCCGCGCGCCGAGCACCCTCCTGACCCAGGATGGCCACCACCTCGGCGGCCGTCGGATCGGCCGGGATCCCCAGGATGCCGGTGGCCGGCAGCGGGGAGGCCAGATCGGGCAGCTGCAGCCAGGCGCCGTCGGGGTTGGGCTCGACCACCTGGTCGCTGAGCCCCAGCTCCTCGATCAGCTGCGGGACCGCAGTGGAGCGTGTGGCGAAGGCCTCCGCTCCGGCGTCGACCTCCACTCCGGCCAGCACATGCGGGGCGATGGCCCCGCCCAGCCGGTCCGAGGCCTCATAGAGCCGCACCGGAACGCCGGCGCGCGCCAGCTCCCAGGCCGCGGCCAGGCCGGCGATCCCGCCGCCGACCACGGCCGTGCGGGCCGCTGCGGCTGATTCAGCCCTCGTAGCCGATGTCATGGATCAGGCTCACCACGCGGGTCAGCACCTCCGGATCGGTCTCCGGGGGCACACCGTGGCCCAGGTTCAGCACATGTCCTGCCGCACCGGCGCCGGATGCCACCACCTGGCGGATGTGGTTCTCCAACACCTCCCAGGGGGCGGTCAGCAGGGCCGGGTCGATATTGCCCTGCAGCGGAGTCTCAGCACCCACGCGGCGTCCGGCCTCGGTCAGGTTCAGCCGGTAGTCGACACCGACGACGGGATGAGCCGCACCTCGGTCGGAGCCTTCCTCACCGGGCGCAGGCCTCGCGCCGGACCCCTGCGGGGCCCCCTCGGTGATCGCGTCGCGCATCAGATCAATGATGTCTCCGGTCCCGGTGCCGAAGTGGATCAGGGGAACCTCCACACCCTGCTCAGCGCCCAGACCAGTGACATGAGAGAAGGCGGCCGCAGAGTGCGGCTGGACATGGGCGGCATAGTCCTCGCGGCCCAGCGACCCGGCCCAGGAGTCGAAGAGCTGGGCCGCCGAGGCCCCGGCCATGACCTGGGCGCGCATGAAGCGTCCGGAGACGTCGGCGGCCCACGCCGCCAGAGCGTTCCAGGTCTCCGGGTCCCCATGCATCATCGCCCGCGGGCCGAGGTGATCACGGCTGGGGCGGCCCTCCACCATGTAGGCGGCCAGGGTGAACGGAGCCCCGGCAAAACCGATCAGCGGAGTCACCGCGGAGCGTCCCTGCTCCTGAGCCAGCGCCTCCAGCCCGGCCGTCGTCTTCTGCACCGCCTCAGCGATGGGAGCGAAGGCGGCCTCGTCCAGCTCCGGCAGCGCCTCCACATCGGCACGGGTGCGCACCGGGGAGCCGAGCACAGGGCCCACACCGGGCTTGATCTCCACGTCGATGCCGGCCAGGCGCAGCGGGATGACGATGTCGGAGAAGAAGATGGCGGCGTCGACGTCGTGCCGGCGGACCGGCTGCAGCGTGATCTCCGCGGCCATCTCCGGGTCCAGGCAGGCGTCCAGCATGGTGGTGCCTTCGCGCAGGGCGCGGTATTCCGGGAGCGAACGGCCGGCCTGGCGCATGAACCAGACGGGTCGGCGGGAGGGCACCTGCTGCTCCCCGGCGGCGGTGCGGGTTCCGCGGTACTGATTCAGCAGAGGGGCATCGGCGGTGATTCCGCGCACCAACGGGTGATCGTCGGGAAGTCGAGTCATATCTCCAGCCTACCTGCGAGACCTGGCGACCCGCGGGTCCCTGAGGCACTGGCCCCCTGAGGCTCTGGCCCCTGAGGCGCTGGTCCCGGGCGCCCGATCACCGCTGCCCGATCGCCGGGGGCGATCACCGGGGACGTAACGCCCTGCGCGCATTACCACGCAGAGCCCCTCCGGACGTAGAATGGACGCCGTCGTGACTCTATTCTCTCTCGTCGCCACCCATTCGGATCTCGATCTCGAGACCGTGGGAACCCTCAGCTCAGGAGCGGCCGTTGTGGCCGGTTCTGTCGATGTGCCTGCCGTGACGCTGGCGACCTGCAACCGGCTCGAGATCTATGCCGAGGCCCCCTCGGACCGCCCGGATGACGTCGACTCCGCCCGCGAGCAGCTCATCGACGCTGTGGCCGAGTCCTCCGGACTCACCCGCGAGACCATCGCCTCCTCCTTCCGCACCCTGGTGGAGGACGACGCCGTCAGCCACCTCTTCGAAGTCGGGGCCGGACTGGACTCCGCAGTCATCGGCGAGCGCGAGATCGCCGGCCAGGTGCGCAAATCCCTGGCAGAGGCGCAGAGCGCAGGAACGGTCTCCGGCAACCTGACCAAGCTCTTCGAGACCGCCACCCGCACGGCCAAGGACGTGGGCACCCGCACAGCGCTGGGATCCCGCGGCCGGTCCATCGTCTCGGTGGCCCTGGACATCGCCGGGGATATGCGCGGCGACGCCGCTGAGTTCTACCAGGGCGCCTCAGTGGTGCTCATCGGCACCGGCGCCTATGCCGGCACGTCACTGGCCCAGCTGGTGGAGCGCGGGGTCGGCGAGGTCGCTGTCTTCTCCGGCTCCGGCCGCGCCGAAGAGTTCGTGGCCCAGCGCGCTGAGGCCCTCCAGGCCCAGGACCGCATCCGCCCCCTGGCCATGGAGGATCTGGGCCAGGCCTTCCGCAGCGCCGATGTGGTCATCGGCTGTTCCGGCGGCAACCGTCAGATCACCGCCGGAGAGATCCGCACTCTGGCCGGGCTGGGCCAGCCCGCCGAGCAGGGTGGACGCACCGCTCCCCTGACTGTGGTGGACCTGGCGCTCTCCCATGACTTCACCCCGGAGGTCGCTGACCTCGACGGCGTCGAGCTGATCACGCTGGAGTCGGTGAAGATGGCCGCCCCAGCCGAGACCGAAGGGTCTGTGGACGAGGCACGCGCCGTCGTCGCCGATTCGGTCCAGCAGTACCTGACGCAGCGCCGTGAGCGCAGCGCCGATGACGCCATCGTGGCCCTGCGCCAGCACACTCAGCAGGTCCTGGATGAGGAGATGGCCAAGGTCCGCAAGCACCACGGCTGCACCGGCGCCTCCGAGGAGGTCGAGTTCGCCGTCCGGAAGATCGTCCGGAAGCTGCTTCATACCCCCACTGTCCGCGCCCGGGAGCTGGCCGCCGAAGGTCGCACTGAGGACTACGTGAAGGCTTTGGAGGACGTCTTCGGCCTGGAGATCGCTCCGCGGGACCAGGCCGCTGCCGAGGACTCCGAGCGCCGGGCCCCGGCCAAGCGTCGCCGCGCCGAGGACTTCTCCCCCGCCGAGCTGGCCCAGATGGCTGCCTACCTGCGGCAGGTCCCCAGCGGTGGATTCTGCCGGCACCACCGCCCCGGAGACTTCCACGTGGAGCGGCTGGACGCCGTGCGCCACATCCAGCCCGCCGAGGTGCCTCAGGCCAACGGCCAGCCGGTGACCCGCTTGGAC
Source organism: Nesterenkonia lacusekhoensis (assembly GCF_017876395.1). NCBI lineage: Bacteria > Bacillati > Actinomycetota > Actinomycetes > Micrococcales > Micrococcaceae > Nesterenkonia > Nesterenkonia lacusekhoensis. The sequence goes on from NZ_JAGINX010000001.1 coordinate 1,858,500, forward strand.
CGCGGCGCGGCGTAGGTCCGCACCTTCGAGGTCTCCAGCCCCAGGCTGACCAGAGACTCAGCCAGCTTCACCGCGGCGGCGACGCCGTCCACCACCGGAGTGCCGGCGGCCTCGCGCACGGCCTCCTCCAGTCCGGTCATCCCGCCGCATCCGAGGATGATCACCTCTGCGCCGTCCTGCTCCACGGCCTGCTTCGCCTGTTCGGCGATGGCGCGCACGGCCGCAGCGGAGTCCTCCTCCAGCTGCAGGACCGAGAGCCCTGAGGCCCGCACGGAGGCGCAACGGCGGTCCAACCCCGCCAGCAGCAGCCGGTCCTCGATCAGTGGGACGGTGCGGTCCAACGTGGTGACCACGGAGTAGCTCCGCCCCAGCAGGGAGGCCATATGCGCCGAGGCCTCAGTGATGTCCACCACTGGTGCCGTGCGAGCTCCTGGAGACCCTCCCGGCCGTGCTCGCCGAAGCCGGCCTGGATGACGGCGTCGAAGTCCTGCCCATAGCTGGCCACCGCATCCATCACTCCGACGGCGGCCAGGTAGCTCTCCATGTTGCCCTCCACCGACTCCGCCCCGAAGCGCGGGGTCAGCGGCACGATCTCCGTTCCCTCGGCGGCGGCTCCACGGGCCTGCTGGGCGATCGCCTGGGTCATCGAGTCTGTGGTGTTGACGTTGACCACCAGTATGCGCATCAGGAACCTGCTCTCTCTTCGACGTGTGGGCGGGGCGCAGTGTCCTGCGCCGGCGGCTCGACCTCCTGCGACCCAGCCTCCTCCGAGACCGTCTCCTGCGGGCCCGTCTCCTGCGGACGGAACCGCGCGGCTCCGGACCACTTTCTCATCAGCAGCCAGTAGACCGCCGCGGCCGGCATCAGACTGATGTACCAGCCCACATCGGAGAAGGGTGCGGCACAGAGCACTCCGACTGCGACTGCGATCACCGCGGCCCAGTTGACTCCACGCAGGGGCCCGGAAGGATCGTACAGCTCATCCAGGTGAAGCCGGCGCCGCCGGATCACGTAGTAGTCCACCACCATCACCGCGAAGATCGGCCCGAGGAAGGCTGAATAGGTCTGGACGAACACCTGGAGGCCGTCGGCGGACTCATCACGGACCAGCAGCCACGGGAAGGTCGCCGGTGCCAGCAGGCCGACCAGCACCGCGGAGGTTCGGTACTTCATGCCGAACATTTCCATCAGCACATAGGTGGGTGGGACCACGTTGTTGAGCACGTTGGTGGTCACCTGGGCGAAGGCGATGAACAGCAGCGTGATAACCAGCAGCGGCGGGTTGTCCACGGCATCGGCGAAGACGTCGATGGGATCGACCGCGCCGGTAGCCTGAGAGACCATCAGGCCGATCAGTCCCATGAACAGGGTCACCGGCAGGATGGCCAGCGAGTAGGGGCTCACCATCACGCCCGGCCCGGAGCCGCGGGTGTGCTCGCGGGAGTAGTCCGAGACGTTGAGCATCATGGTTGCGTAGATGCCCAGGAACAGCATGGTCGCCGACCAGAAGGGAAAGCCCCAGGTCCCCTCAGTGCTCAGCGCCTCACCGAGCTCTGCGCCGTAGCGGTCGACCACGCTGAAGAACATGTAGACCAGCGCGCAGAGGATGAACACCGCTCCGATGTTCTCCAGCCATTTGATGCCCTGGAAGCCGGTGACCGAGAGGATGATCTGCAGCAGCTGGAAGAGGATGAAGAACAGCACGATGCTGCTGAAGCCGAAGAGCGTCTCGCTGACCATGTTCAGCGCGGCGGCCCCGATCCAGCTCTGGAAGCCGTACCAGAGCAGCGCCGGCAGGGCCCGGACCAGACCGGGCACTTTGGTCCCGGCGAATCCGAAGGCACTGCGCGCCTGGACGATGAAGGGGATGCCGTAGCGGTGACCGGCGGCACCGTTGATGGCCAGGCCCAGAGCGATCACCAGGCGGCCGACCGCCATGGCGACGCCGGCCTGGACCAGCGTGAGCGTCCCCACCAGCGAGGAGCCCATGGTGAAGGTGCCGATGGATACGCATCCGCCCATCCAGGTCAGGAGATATGAGGGCTTCCCCATGATCCGCATCGTCTGGGGCGCCAGGGACTCCTCCCCCAGCGCCTTCGAACTGACAGTGGTCACGGCAGTCATCGGCCATCCCTTCGAGAAACATTCGTTTCAAACGATCCTCAAGGTATAGGCCGACTGTTTCATCAGCGTTTCGGCGAGGAGACAGTCTCCTTACAGCAGAGCGTCTGGCTTCGGCTCAGGCACTACTCCACCAGCCCCTGTTCCTGAAGCCACGCAGAGGCGACCTCCTCGGCAGAGGCCTGCTCGTCCACACTCCGGGCGTTGAGCTCCAGCAGCTCCTCCTGAGTCAGCGCGGCGCTGAGCTCCTCCAGCAGCGTTTGGGCCTGCTCATCCACGTTCTCCGAGACCAGCGGGAAGAGGTTCTGCGGCAGGATCAGCTCCTCCGGATCCTCCAACACGACCAGGTCGTTCTCCTCGATGGCCGGGTCGGCGGTGTAGATGTTGGCGATCTCAGCCTCCCCATCCAGCAGCGCGTTCAGCGTCAGCTGCCCGCCAGAGTCCTCGACGGCGAGCAGGCTGATCTCCGCGCCGTAGACCTCACTGGCGCCCTGAGGACCATAGGGCCGGGTCTCGAACTCGGAGTTGGAGACGATGGTGAGATCCTCGAGCTCGGCCAGATCTGCGATGCTCTCCAGGCCGTTCTCCTCCGCGAACTCAGCGGTCACCGTGTAGCTGTCCTGGTCGGTGGCCTCGGCCGGAGCCAGCACAGTGAGGCCCTCCGGCAGTGCGGTCTCGAGCTCAGCCTCCACCTCCTCGGAGGTGGAGGCCTCGGAGTCGCCGTCGAGGTACTGCAGCAGGTTGCCGGTGTATTCGGGGAAGACGTCGATCTCCCCCGCCTCCAGCTCCGGCATATAGACCTCGCGCTGGCCGATCTCGAACTCCCGCTCGACGTCGTACCCGGCGTCCTCGAGCACCTGGGCATAGAGCTCGGCGACGATGGTGTTGGAGTAGTACTGCTGGGAGCCGACGACCAGCGTGCCCTCTGCCGCGCTGCCGTCCTCCTCCGAGCCGCCGCCCAGCGGGTCGTCGCTGCCGCAGGCTGTCAGCGCCAGGGCTGCGATGCCCAGACCCACCCACTCCTTGGTGAATGTTCGCATCATGCATGTCCTCTCATCAGATCTCGGATGCTTCTCTGCACAGTGCCGAAGGCTATATCCAGGACCACCGCCAAGGCGATGACCACGATGGAGGCGGCCAGCAGCAGCGGATAGTCGTAGGTGCGCAGCCCCAGGAAGAGCGGCGCTCCGAGCCCGCCTGCCCCCACATAGGCGGCCAGGATCGCCGTGCCGACCACCTGCAGCACCGCCAGGCGGATGCCGCCGATGATCAGCGGCAGCCCCAGCGGGATCTGGACGGTGAGGAGGACCTGCCAGCGGTTCATCCCCTGGGCCCGTGCGGCATCGACCACGCGGGGGTCCACCGACTCCACCCCCGAGTAGGCGCCCGCGATGATCGAGGGCACCGCCAGGGCGATGAGGGCGACCATGGGCGCGGTCAGGCCGATCCCCACGAACAGCGCCACCAGGGTCAGCACACCCAGGGAGGGCAGGGCCCGCACCGCTCCGGTGCTGATCACCACCAGGTTTCTGCCACGGCCGAAGTGGCCCACGGCCAGCCCGACGGGCAGGGCGATCAGGGCTGAGAGCGCCACGGCGATGAGCGTGTACCGCAGGTGCTCCAGAGCCCGCGCGCCCAGGCCCGAGGGCCCTGACCAGGTATCGGACTCCAGCAGCAGCTGGAAGGCCTCGATCAGATGGTTCATACCGCAGCCCCCTCCGTCCTGCCAGAGGTTCGCCTCCAGGGCATCAGCGTGCGGCCGACCAGGATCAGCAACAGGTCCAGGATCAGAGCCACCAGGGCGGTCATCACGACGCCGGCCAGGATGGAGGGGACGATGCCGCGCTGGAAGCCGTCGGTGAACAGCGAGCCCAGCGACTGCACGCCCAGCACCGCGCTGACCGTGACCAGGCTGATGGTGCTCACGCTGACCACCCGCAGGCCCGCCAGCAGCGCGGGCCCGGCCAGCGGCAGGTCCACCGTCCAGAAGCGTCCCCAGCGCGAATACCCCTGCGCGGTGGCCGCCAGCCGGACGTCCTCGGAGACCGCGTCCAGCCCCTCGGCCGCGGAGCGGACCATCAGCGCCATCCCGAACAGCGTCAGGGCGACCACCGCGTTGAAGGCGTCACGGACCCCGGTGCCCAGGATGACCGGCAGCACGATGAACAGCGGCAGGGAGGGCACCGCGTAGAGCAGGCCGGTTCCGGAGATGATCGGCTCACGCAGCAGGCGCAGCCGGTTGGCCAGCACCGCCAGCGGGACCGAGAGCAGGAACGCGGTCAGCACGGCCGGCAGGCTCAGCGCCAGATGATCCAGGGCGAGCTCCCCGATGCGCGGGGCGTTGCGCAGGATCCAGTCCATGCTCAACCCTCCGCAGGAGCCGGGGCCCCGGGCAGGTCGCCGAGCATCCCGAGCGGGCGGCCGTGGGAGTCGGTCACGACCCATCCTCTGCCCTCTCCGGGTACGGCCTTCAGCGTGCGGCGGCCGTCCTCCAGACCGACGAACTGCGCCACGAAATCATCGGCCGGGGCGGTGACCAGCTCCAACGGGGTCCCCATCTGCGCGACCTCACCCCCTGACTTAAGCACCACGATCTGGTCCCCGAGGGCCAGCGCCTCATCGATGTCATGGGTGACGAAGACGATCGTCTTGCGCAGCTCGGTCTGGATGCGTTTGAGCTCCTTCTGCAGCTCCAGGCGGACCAGCGGGTCTACGGCGCCGAAAGGCTCGTCCATCAGCAGGATGTTGGGGTCGCCGGCCAGACCGCGGGCCACCCCGACCCGCTGCTGCTGACCCCCGGAGAGCTGCTCCGGGTATCGCTTCCCCAGGGCGGGGTCCAGCCCGACGACGTCGAGCAGCTCCTCCGCCCGCTTCCGCGCCTCGGTCCGGCCGGAGCCGTTGAGCCGCAGCACAGTGGCCACGTTGTCGATGACCTTCCGGTGCGGCAGCAGGCCGGAGTGCTGCATGACATAGCCGATCCTCCGGCGCAGCCGCACCGGATGGGCGGAGGCGATGTCCTCGTCATCGATGAGCACCTGACCAGAGGAGGGGTCCACCATACGGTTGACCATCCGCAGCAGGGTGGTCTTCCCGCATCCCGAGGAGCCCAGGAACACCGTGGCGGTGTGGGAGGGGATGGTCAGGCTGAAGTCGCGGACCGCCTGGGTGCCGTCTGGATAGGTCTTGCTGACGTCCCTGAATTCGATACCCATGAACCCGCCTCCGGAGAATGACTGCGGTACAGCCTAACCCGATGACGGCCTAGCATGGAGGGATGAGCGCCACCGAGAACGACAGCTGGTCCTCCATCGGCCGGGACGCCAGAGACTCACTGGTCAGGACCCTGGGCCCCGTGGTGGTGCTGCTCGCCGCCATGTGGGCGATCCATCTGGTTAACGCATTGGGCGGCCACTGGCTCAACGATCTGCTGGGCCTTCAGCCCCGCTCCCTCTCCGGACTGCTGGGCATCCTGTTCATGCCGCTGCTGCACGGCGGATGGATGCACCTGATCAGCAACTCGATCAGCTGGCTGATCCTGGGCTCGATGACCGCGATCATCTCCCGCGACTTCACCCGGGTCACCGCCGGGATCTGGCTCTTCGGCGGGGCGCTGCTCTGGGTGGGCGGCACCTCCAGCACCCATGTGGGCGCCTCCGGGGTGATCTACGGATTCGCCTCCTTCCTGTTGGTCTACGGCTGGGCCAAACGCCGTCCGCTGGCCATCCTCTTCGCCGCCGTCGTGGCCGTCTTCCACGCCGTGGCCATGCTGCCGGGCCTGCTGCCCGGCCAGCCCGACGTCTCCTGGACCGGGCACCTCTTCGGCGCCTGCGCCGGCGTCGTCGTCGCGCTGTGGCTGACCCGCACCCTGCGCGCCCAGCGGCAGGTCCGGAAGGCGGAGAGGGCCCGACGCCGACTCGGCTGAGCTGGGCGCTCTTCCTCCCCCTTACGAACTGTTCATCTGTTCGTCACAAGAAACTCCGGCGCAATTGCCCGCTCGCGCCCTCTGAGTGCCTAGTCTGAAGGTGTCAGATACCTGACCGGAGAGGCCCGAGTGTTGGCAGTGGCACAACGCAGGAGGGGCCGGTCCGGCCCCGGACTGTCGGAGGGCACATCGCTGACCGGCCTGGGGCCGAACCGCCCACACCCCGACGATTCGATGCGGGAACATGAAGGTTCCGCGGCGAGACATGGTGCTGGAGAGCGCAGCTCATCCACGCACCTGCCCCGCCGTCGGGACCTTCTTCTGTTTCCGGGTCTGGAGATACTGTGGCCCCGCTGAACACCACTCCCACTGAGAAGAGCGCCGAGCGCACCAGCCTCGAGCAGGAACTGGCTCAGAAGTCCTATGTCCTGGACACCTCTGTACTGCTCTCTGATCCGAAAGCGGTCCTGCGCTTCGCCGAGCATGAGGTCATCGTGCCCGTCGTCGTGATCTCCGAACTGGAGAAGAAGCGCCACGACGCGGAGCTGGGCTACTACGCCCGCGCTGCGCTGCGGCTGCTGGATGAGATGCGCACCACCCACGGTGCTCTGAACCAGCCCATCCCGCTGAACGATCAGGGCGGGCACCTGCTGGTGGAGCTCAACCACATCAGCCTCGAGGTGCTCCCCCACGGCTTCCGCGGCGCCGACAACGACTCACGCATCCTGGCCGTGGCCAAGAGCTTCGCCGATGAGGGCCGCGACGTCACGGTGGTCTCCAAGGACCTGCCCATGCGCGTCAAGGCATCGGCCATGGGACTCGACGCCGACGAGTACCGCAACGAATGGGTCGCCGACAGCGGCTGGACCGGCCTGGCCGAGGTCACTGCCACGGAGGAGCAGATCAGCGGCCTCTACGACGGCGAGCGCATCGACATCGAGGAGGCAGAGTCGCTCCCGACGAACACCGGCCTGGTTATCCAGGGGCCGACGGGTTCAGCGCTGGGCAGGGTCCACCAAGACTCCTGCTCCAAGAAGTACATCCAGGTGGTCCGCGGCGACCGCGACGTCTTCGGCGTCCACGGACGCAGCGCCGAGCAGCGCCTGGCCATCGACATGCTCATGGACCGTGAGGTCGGGATCGTCTCCATGGGAGGTCGCGCGGGAACGGGGAAGTCCGCGCTGGCCCTCTGCGCCGGTCTCGAGGCTGTCCTGGAGCGCCGGGAGCACAAGAAGATCGTGGTCTTCCGTCCGCTCTATGCCGTGGGAGGCCAGGAGCTGGGCTATCTGCCGGGCACCGAGGCCGAGAAGATGAACCCCTGGGGCCAGGCCGTCTATGACACGCTCTCCGCACTGGTCAGCGAGAACGTGCTCGAAGAGGTCATGGCCCGCGGTCTGCTGGAGGTGATGCCGCTGACCCATATCCGCGGCCGCTCCCTGCACGACTCCTGGGTGATCGTCGACGAGGCCCAGTCCCTGGAGAAGAACGTACTGCTGACCGTGATGTCCCGGATGGGGCAGAACTCGAAGATCGTGCTGACCCACGACGTCGCCCAGCGCGACAACCTGCGGGTCGGCCGGCACGACGGCGTCGCCGCCGTGGTCGAGATCCTCAAGGGCAATCCGCTGTTCGGCCACGTGACGCTCTCGCGCTCCGAGCGCAGCCGCATCGCCGCGCTGGTCACCGAGCTGCTGGCCGACTGAGTCCACCTGCCGGCCTGATCGGGCCGGTCTGGTCGGCCGGTTCAGCGGTCGCTGCGGCAGCTGGTCAGATGATGATCAGTTGCCGTAGCGGCGCTGGCGCTGGGCGTAGTCACGCAGGGCGCGCAGGAAGTCGGTGCGGCGGAAGTCGGGCCACAGAGCCTCGGCGAAGTAGAACTCCGAGTAGGCCGACTGCCACATCAGGAAGCCGGAGAGCCGCTGCTCGCCGGAGGTGCGGATGATCAGGTCCGGGTCGGGCTGGCCGCGGGTGTAGAGCCGTTCGGAGATCTCCCCGGGAGTGAGCTCCTCGGCGACTTCGCTGAGGCTCTTATCGGAGGATTCGGCGTCGCGCAGCAGCGACTTCACCGCGTCCACGATCTCCTGCCGGCCGCCGTAGCCGATGGCCACGTTGACGTGCACCGCCGTCTCCTCAGCCGGACCGCGACCCCGCTCGGCGGGCCTGACCTGCGGGATGGCACCGGTGGCTGTGGTGACGTCCCACAGCTTGGCGGCCAGGGGCTCGGGCAGCAGCTCCGGCTGGCCCACCGGGTGGACTTCGACTCTGCGGCCGCCGGGCCGGGACTCCGCCAGCCGATCGAGGGTGTCGCCGATGATCTCCATGAGCTGCTCCAGCTCTGCCTCGGAGCGGTTCATGTTGTCGGTGGAGAGCATGTAGAGGGTCACCGTGGGAATGCGCAGCTGGGCACACCAGTCGATGAACTCGACGATCTTATGCGCACCGGCCAGATGCCCGTCCGCCGTCGGGGTGCCGGCGATCTTGGCCCACCTGCGGTTTCCGTCCACGACGACGCCGATGTGCTGCGGGAGCCGTTCTTTGGGCAGGGCACGGCTGACGCGCCGCTCATAGACCGTATAGGCCAGGTTCCGCAGCCCCATCGATTCTCCTTCGCCTCTGCCCGCTGCTCCGCCGCCCACCCTACAAGAGGAGTCTGCGGGTCACGCTCGCCCCCTTTGTTACTGTGCAGTCACTAGGGCGGCGTAGAATCGGTGTATGGCCCGCCCGCAGGATCAGCGCTCCGACGATGAGCGCTCCCCGGATCAGACAGACACCGATCAGACAGACTTCACCTCAGCTGAGGACCCGCACCGCCGCGGCGCCGCGGCCTCCCACCAGCGGCCCACAGACGCCGCCGCCTCGGAGGAGGCTCAGCCCGAAGGCGGTGTGGCCCCGGCCGATCGCCTCTTCGACTCCGACATCCCGCTCAAACCTCGCATGCGAGGCTGGCTGCACGCCGGAATGGTGCCGCTGGCACTGGCCGCGGGCATCGTGCTGATCGCGCTGGCGCCGTCGGGAACTCTGCGCTGGGCCTCGGTGATCTACGCGTTCACCGGGCTGCTGCTCTTCGCAGTCTCGGCCACCTATCACCTGGGGCGCTGGTCGCCGAAGACTGCCCTGGTGCTCAAGCGGCTGGACCACACCAACATCATGCTGATCATCGCGGGGACCTACACCCCGCTGACTCTGGCGCTGCTGGACGATCCGCAGCGGACCATCCTGCTGACCAGCGTGTGGGTGGGCGCGCTGGGCGGCGTGGCCTTCCGCGTGTTCTGGACCCACGCCCCGCGGTGGCTCTACACGCCGCTGTACTGCGTGCTGGGCCTCTCCGCGCTGGTCTTCCTGGGTGATTTCTTCGCCGCGGACCTGGTGGCGGCCATCCTGGTGTGCGCTGGCGGCGCCGCCTACATCATCGGGGCCGTGTTCTACGGGCTGAAGCGGCCCAACATCTCGCTGCAGTGGTTCGGCTTCCACGAGCTCTTCCACGCCTGCACTCTGGTCGGCTTCATCTGCCACTACATCGCGATCATGTTCGCCCTCCTGGGGTGAGCGCGGGCCCAGATCCGCTGCTGCGCACCGCTGTGTACAGGTAGACCCGCCATACGCGCTCTTCAGGCGGGAATTCCGGGTTTATCTGTACACAGCAGAAAGCCCCACAGCCCAACCTGTGGAGAACCGCCGCGGAAATCCGGCGGACCCGGCAGGCTGGGGACATGCGTCCGGCCTCTCCTCTCCCAGCATCCCTCCGGGGCGGCCCCTCTCCGCGGGGCTGCTGCGGGCCAGGGGCGTCACAGCCGACCACCCGGGGGCCTGGGTCTCACACACCACCACTGCGCACCTCCTGGGACTCCCCGTGCCGCGCCGGTTCGCGTCAGCTCTCCATCTCTCCGTCAGGCACGGTGCCTCACCGGTCCGCAGGCAGAACCTCATCCCGCACCGCGCCAGGCCGCTCCCCGGAGAGCTCCGCACCGTGCTGGACGGGCTCCCCGCGGGCGGCCCGGAACGGACGTTCTTGGAGTGTGCCTCCCTGCTGCGGCTCGATGAGCTGATCTGCCTGGGAGATGCCCTGGTCCGGATCCCACGGAGACGGTATGAGGACCGCAGCACACCGCACAGCAGCCTCGAGAGGATCGCCGCCCACCTGTCCCTCCACCCGCATGTCCGGGGCCGGTCTCTCGCCGGCGAAGCGCTGCAGCAGGTCCGCATCGGCGCAGACTCGGTCCAGGAGACCCGTATGCGCCTGGCTCTGGTCCAGGCGGGCCTGCCCGAGCCTGAGGCTCCAGGTCCCGGCCGATCCGCAGGACCCCCGCTCCCCAGCGGCCGACGCCGCCTACCTGTCCCAGAAGGTGGCGCTGCAGTACGACGGGCACACACATTTCGACCAGGGCGCCCGTGACGGCTTCCGCCGCACGGTCACCGAGGTCCGCCGAACCTTGGCCGCCCGTGAAGCGGTCCCGGCCTGAAGACCTCAGACCAGCTTCTCCAGCGCCTCCTGGACCGAGCCCACCGGAGGCAGGCACACCATGGACTCCTGACCATTGAGACACACGCTCAGCCGCAACCGTTCCCCCTCACCCACGACGCCGTCCGGCACCGGCTCCACCGGGATCCCGTACAGCGCGCCGGCACGGCGGACCTCCGCCACATCCTGCTCCGTGCCGGAGAGGACCCAGAAGGCAGGCGACTGGCGGGCGGCCCGTGCCGCGGCCAGCATGCTGGCTCCCACCAGCTGCGGGGCCTTGGGAGCTGCGAAGGGCACATGGTTCAGGATCTCTGCAGCCCGGACCGGCAGCTCCGCCGGGAGGAGCCCTTCAGCGGTCTGGAGGGCCTCCGCCGTCTGGATCACCTGGGCCAGGGCCGCGACGCCGCTGGGCTCAGGACCGTCGAAAGGACTCGCCTGGGCGTCACCGCCGTGCTGGGCCTGGGTCAGCAGCCCGTCCTCGTCCAGGCTCTCCAGGAGGCTCAGCGGGGCGCCCTCCTCCCCGCCGTGCCTCACGAAGTGGTCCAGGGTGAAATCTAGGACGGCCGCACCGCGCCGCGCCCATCCGGCGGCCTCCCCCGCCCCTGCGGAGGAGAGGGCGAAGCAGGCGTTGACCACCTGGGCGTGATCGCTGAGGGTGCCCAGCCGGTCTCCCCGGACCCCGCCGTAGGAGGTCCGGTACACCGCGGCCGACCTGCCGGAGGGCTCCTCCTCCACGTGGACGGCCCACAGCCGCCGGCCCAGCTGCTCGGCCTCCTCCAGCAGGTCTGCATCCTCCCAGAGCGCGGCGGCCTGGGCCAGAGAGGCCACCGCCTGGGCGTTCCACGCCGCGACCACCTTCTCATCCCGGGCGGGCTGGGGGCGGGCGGCCCGGCGGCGCCGCAGCTCCGGCAGCACCTTCTCCCACAGGGTCCGCTCGGCAGGGCTCAGCGGGGCGTCGAAGTGCAGCGTCCGCGGGGTGTGCTCGGTGATGTTCAGCGGCGCCCCGGAGGCCAGGGCGTGTTCGTCGGCGGGCACCCCGCGGTTCATCTCCGCGATCAGGGTGGCCCGCATGAGGCCCCATCCTTCGGCCTCCGCGGCCTCGCGCACCTCCGCGTCGCTGAACAGGTAGGTGGCACCTTCGTGATGCGTTCCGTCCTCATCCACCGTGTCGGCGTCGAGGGAGGAAGCGAGCAGCCCGGGGCTCCCCTCCCCCTCAGGGCCGAGCAGCAGGCGCTGCCGCAGCCAGCTGATGCTCCTGCGGGCGATGCGCTCGGCGTCGTCGCGCTGCTCCTCCCCGGCGGCCGGATGGACGCTGAGGCGTGCATAGTGCCCGATCAGTTGGGCGTTGTCATAGAGCATCTTCTCGAAATGCGGCAGGGACCAGGCCCGGTCGGTCGCGTAGCGGGCAAAGCCGCCCTCGACCTGGTCGAAGAGGGCGGAACGGCCCATGGCCTCCATGGTCCGGATCGCCAGCCCTGCGGCGGGGCCGTCCGGCCGGTGCGCACCTTCCTCCAGGAGGAAGCCCAGCAGCGGCGAAGGCGGGAACTTGGGCGCGGCGCCGAAGCCTCCGTGGACGGTGTCCTCCTGCTGCGCCAGCGCCTCCAGCGCCTGGTCGAGCACCCTGCGGAAGGGCTCTGCCGCGAGCCAGGGGCTCTCTGCGGAGCCGGCCTCGACCACCGTGGCGATCTCCGCCTGCTGGCGGCGCTGCGCGCCGAGCGAGGCCGCGATCTGCGCCGCAGACCGCTCCACCTCCTCCCGGCGTTGGGTCCAGGCGGTGTGGACGGCGTCGAGTACCTCGGTGAAGGAGGGGACCTGGCTGCGGCGACGCGGAGGGAAATAGGTGCCGGCGTGGAAGACCTGTCCCGAGCCGGTGGTGAAGATGCTCATCGGCCAGCCGCCCTGGCCGGTCATGGCCTGGACGGCCGCCATATAGGCGTCGTCGACGTCGGGGTGCTCCTCACGGTCCACCTTCACGGCCACGAACCGCTCACCGAGCAGCCGGGCGATCTCAGGGTCTTCGAAGGACTCTCCGGCCATGACATGGCACCAGTGGCAGGCGGCGTAGCCGATGGAGATGAAGACGGGGACATCCCGGCGCCGGGCCTCTGCGAAGGCCTCCGCGGACCAGGGCCACCAGTCCACGGGATTCCCCGCATGCTGGCGCAGATAGGCGGACTGCGTCTGCGCCAGCCGCTGTCCCATGCCGGTCAGCCCTGGCTGTCCTCGGCTGTCTTCTGCGTCCCGAACCGCTGTGCGGCGGCCGCGTCCCGGGCCTTCTGCTGGGATTCGCTGATCTCCGCAGGGGTGAGCTCACCGGGGAACTCGGCCTCCTCGCCCGCGAGCTCCGACTCCATCTGACTGCGGTACTTCATCCGGCGCATGCGCTTGACCAGGTCACGCACCACGATGACCAGCAGGAAGGCCATGAGCGCGGTGAAGAGGAAGCCGGCGATGCCGGGGGTGATGTCCGACTCCTCCAGCCCGGGGCGCAGCTCAGGTGTCTCTCCGCCGCCCCCGCCGGGCCACCACTGTGTCAGCGCTGGAAGAATCATCACGCGCCCATTCTACGCCCCATCGGCCCGCCCGGCGAAGCCGCCTGGATTCGGCCTCAGGCTCAGCGCAGCCCGGCGAAGACGTCGTACTCCGGGATCTGGGTCTCCACCTTGGAGTCGATGAGCACATAGTCGTCGTAGGGCCAGACCTCGCGCAGGAAGTCATTCGGCGTCGCGAAGAAGAACCCGTCCGGCTCCACCTGCGTGCGGTGGGCGCGCAGGGCGGCGTCGCGCCTGTCCAGGAAGTCCCCGATGGGCACCTGGGTGGTGACCTCGTGCTTGGTGCGCCAGTCGGCCTCCTCGAACCAGGCGATGCGGTCCTCGTACGGGGACTCCTGGCCCGCGGCCAGGAAGGCGTCGTGGATGGCGCGGAACCGGGCGGGGTTGAATGCGCGGTCGTAGTAGAGCTTCTGGGGCTGCCAGGCCTCGCCGCAGTCGGGGTAGCGTTCGGCGTCGCCGGCGGCGTGGTAGGCCTCTACGGCAATCTTGTGGCTCATGATGTGATCCGGGTGCGGATAGCCGCCCATCTCGTCGTAGGCGAGGATCACATGAGGCTTGAAGCGGCGCACCAGGCGGACCAGCGGGGCGGAGGCCTGCTCCAGGGGCAGGGTCCCGAAGGAGTCGAAGGGCAGCGGCGGCATGGGGTCGCCCTCCGGGAGCCCGGAGTCGGCGAACCCGAGCCAGACGTGCTGGATGCCCAGGGCCTCGGCCGCCTCCTGCATCTCCAAGCGGCGGACCCCCGGAAGATCCCGGTGACAGTGGGGGTTCTCCCCGGTCGCCGGGTTGAGCAGGTCGCCCCGCTCACCGCCGGTGGCGGTGGCCACCATCACCTCAGCGCCGGCAGCGGCGTAGGCGGCCATCATGGCCGCACCCTTGGAGGATTCGTCATCCGGGTGGGCGTGGACGGCCAGCAGCCGCAGCCCCTCCGACTCGGGCACCTGAGTCACTCGCATAACCCCTTAGAATAGTCTTGATGAGCCAGACAGCCTCTCCGGAGAACCTCACCGCACGCTACGGCGCCCCGAAGAAGGGCCGGTCAGCCCGAACCCAGCGCTGGCTCATCATCGGTGCGCTGGTGCTGTCCTTCGCCGCGGCGCTCTATTTCACCATCGGCAATGCGGTGGGCCAACTCTCCTATAAAGACGTCGGGTACACGATTCATTCCGACACCTCCGCCTCGGTCGACTATGAGGTCGCCAAGGACTTCGACGCCACCGTCCAGTGCAGCATCCAAGTCCTGGACGACTCCTACGCCATCGTCGGCCACCAGATCGTTACCATCGGCCCACATGAGGGCGAGACGCAGGCGGAGCGCGAGCAGTACTACCGCACCGACCTGCGCACCGAGTCCCGCGGCGTCTCCGGCATCGTGGACAGCTGCTGGGAACACGAGGCCTGAAGGCTTCGCTCCTGGCCGAAAACCGCCGCAACATAACGCGGCCGCGTTGAGGTTCCTCACCAGCCGAACTAGCATGAGTGGAACGCAGCAACCACCCCGCCGGGGCAGACATCCGGACGCCAAGGGTCCGGATCCAGTCCTCCCGGGCGGGGCGTTTTGCATGGTGATGACAAGGAGACGATGAGAGTGTCGACGAACACCCCTGAGACTGACGAGAACGCGCAGTGGCTGACCCAGGAGGCCTATGACCGCCTGAAGGCCGAGCTGGAGCACCTGAGCGGCCCCGGCCGCCAGGAGATCGTTGACCGCATCGAAGCCGCCCGCGAAGAGGGCGATCTGAAGGAGAACGGCGGCTACCACGCCGCCAAGGAGGAGCAGGGCAAGGCTGAGGCCCGCATCCGCTACCTCACCGACCTCCTGGAGAACGCCTACGTGGGCGAGGCCCCCGCCGACGACGGCGTGGTGGAGCCCGGCATGCAGGTCACCGCGAAGATCGCGGACAATGAGATGACCTTCCTGTTCGGCAACCGGGAGATCGCCGGCGACTCGGACCTGGACGTCTACTCCAAGGACTCTCCCATCGGCCAGGCCATCGACGGCGCCAAGGAGGGTGACACACTCTCCTACACCGCCCCCAACGGCAAGGACATCCCGGTGGAGATCGTCTCGGTGAAGCCCTTCACCGGCTGAGACAGCATTCAGACAGACGCAGGCCCCGGATCAGAGTATCGATCCGGGGCCTGCGTCTGTCCGGGGAAGCCTTCCTCAGGCGATTCGAGCGGGGTTTTGGCCCTTATGAGCGCTGAAACGGCGTCATAAGGGCCAAAACCCCGCTCGAATCGCCTGTCAGCTGATCACCAGGGGCTCGTAGCCGTCGCTGCGCAGGTTCTCCAGGACCTGCTGGGAGTGTTCCTCCCCCTTGGTCTCCATCGTGATGGTGATGGAGACATCGCCCATGGACAGATCGCTGCCGATGGGGTTGTGGTCCACACCGGTCACATTGGCGTCGGTGTCCGCGATCAGCCGGGAGATGGTGGAGAGCTCACCCGGACGGTCCTGCAGCATGATCTTGAGCCGCAGGAAACGGCTGGCCGCGGCCAGACCGTGCTGGATGACACGCATCATCAGCATGGGGTCGATGTTGCCTCCGGAGAGCACCGCGACGATGTCCTTCGGCGCCTGGTCTCCAGTGAGCCCCAGCTCCTCCAGCTTGCCTTCCATCAGGGCCGCGACGCCGACCGCACCGGCCGGCTCCACCACCATCTTGGAGCGCTCGAGCAGGAAGATCAGCGCCCGGGCGATCGCGTTCTCGCTGACGGTGACCACATCGTCGACCAGGTCTTTGATGATCTCGAACGGGATCTCGCCCGGCTTGCCCACGGCGATGCCGTCAGCGATGGTGCGCTTGACTCCCTTGATCGGCACCAGGGCATCAGCGGCCAGCGAGGGCGGATAGGCGGCCGCGTTCTCCGCCTGGACACCGATGATCCGGATCTCGCGTCCGCGGCGGGCCGCCTCCTGTTTGAGCGCGACGGCGGTTCCGGCCAGCAGCCCTCCCCCGCCGATCCCCATCAGGACGGTGTCCACCTCCGGGTTCTGGTCCAGGATCTCCAAGCCGATGGTCCCCTGACCGGCCACCACGTCGTTGCTGTTGAACGGATGGATGAACACTGCGCCGGTCTCTGTGGCATAGCGCTGCGCCTCGGCCAGCGACTCGTCCACGGAGGAGCCGTGGAGGACCACTTCGGCGCCGTGGTCGCGGGTGGCCGCCAACTTGGGCAGCGCGACCCCGCGGGGCATGAAGATCGTGGCATGGATGCCGAGCTTATTCGCTGCCAGTGCCACGCCCTGGGCATGGTTGCCGGCTGAGGCCGCGACGACGCCGCGGGTCCGCTCCTCGGCCGATAGCCGAGCCATGCGCACGTAGGCCCCCCGGACCTTGAAGGATCCGGCCCGCTGGAGGTTCTCCGCCTTCAGGTGCACGGTGGCACCCATCATCCGGCCCAGAGCGCGCGAATGGTCCATGGGGGTCTTGACGATGACGCCGTCCAGGAGTTCGGCCGCCGAGCGGATGTCGTCGAGCTGGACGCTGAGGTCCTGCCCGGGCACTGTCAGTGCTTCAGCGGTCATGCTTGTCCTTCTCCTCCTGTTGAGCGTCTTCGCGCTCTTCGAGCTTGCTGCGTGCTTGAGAGGCCGCCGCCTCCGCCCCGGTGACTCCGCTGGGGAGGTCAGCCTTCTGCTGTGGGTCGAGCTCCTGCTCCAGCGGCCCCTCCGCCATCGGAGACCGGTCAGCTCCGGAGACGCCTCCGCGCCGGGAGAACGCCGGCTTATCCGGGTCCAGCCCCGGCACCGACTCCTTGATCCTTCGCTTCAGCGCTGTCAGAGCCTCCTCATCCTTGGCCTCCTGCTGTTGCCTGGCGGCTTCCTGGAGGACGAGTGCCTCCTTCTGTTCTCGCTCCATCTGCAGGGCGAGATCATCGTTGCGCCATTCTTCCTTGGCGATGTACTGGGTGGCCCTGTTGACGAAGGCCAGCACCGGCACGGCGAAGAGCGCGCCGGCGATGCCCAACAGCGAGGAGCCGGCGGTCACTGCCAGGACCACGGCCAGCGGATGGAGCTTGACTGCCTTACCCATGACGATCGGCTGCAGGACGTTGGACTCGATCTGCTGGACCAGCAGCACGACGCCGAGCATCAGCAGCGCGTTCACCGGCCCGTTGGCCACCAGAGCCAGCAGCACGGCGATGATTCCGGTGGCCACGGCACCGACGATCGGGATGAACGAGGCCAGGAACACCAACACACCGATGGGGAACCACAGCGGCACCCCGAGGATGAAGGCACCCAGAGCGATGCCGACGGCGTCCACGGCGGCCACGAAGACCTGGACCCGCATATAGGTCCCAAGCGCCTTCCAGCCCTTGCGGCCGGCGCCGTGGATGGCCGGACGGTGCTTGCGCGGGACGAAGTTCACCACGAAGTCCCAGATCCGACGGCCGTCGGCCAGGAAGAAGATCAGGGTGAACAGAGCGAGGATGCCGCCGATGGTCAGGTTGCCGGCGACTGAGCCTACGGCCATCGCCCCGCCGAGGATGGCGTCAGAGTTCTCACTGACGAAGCTCTGGGCCTCACGCAGCCAGGACTGGAACTCGTCCGGAGAGATGTCGATGCCGAAGCCCTGAGCGACGTCATCGGCCATGTTGACCAGCTCGATCGCACCCTCGGTGACCTGATCGGCCATATCGGCGAAGCCTTGCGCGATCTCCTGGCCCACCAGCCAGAGCAGGCCGAACACGAAGGTCAGGAAGAGCAGGATCGTGGTGATCGCGGAGAAGACCTCAGGGATCTTCATCCTGCGCAGCAGCGAGTGCAGCGGCTTGAGCAGCGTCGCCAACAGAGCCGCCACCATCAGCGGAATCAGCAGCAGCGAGACATAGCTGAGCAGCCAGATCAGCACACCGGCGAAGATGAGGACGACGATGGCACGCCAGGACCACTCCGCGGCGATGCGTACGCCCCAGGGAATGTCTTCCTGGAGACGCTCCTCATCGCTCTTCTGCGGGGGCCCCTGCTGGAGGCCGTTCTGGAGATCTTCCTGGGCGGCGGTCCTGTCGGGCGCGGTATCCGAGACGGTGTTCTCGCTCATAGTTCCTATCCTGACATGGATCTCGATACAGACAACGGCGGGCCCGCCCCGCACCGGTGGTGCGTGAGGCGGACCCGCCGTCGATCAGCTGAGCAGTGTACGTGGTCAGTCCGCCATCGAACGTACGATCGCGATGATGCGCAGAATCTCGATGTAGAGCCAGACCAGGGAGACCGTCAGACCGAAGGCTGCGGCCCAGCCGTACTTCTGTGCGACGCCGGCCTGCACACCCTCCTGGATGTTGGTGAAGTCCAGGACCAGCGAGTAGGTGGCCAGCAGAATGGCTAGAGCGCCGATGGCCAGACCCAGCCAGCCCTCACGCAGGCCGAACATGCCGCCGACGTCGGTGAAGATCATCAGGCCGAGGTTCATCAGGCTGAAGACCAGGTAGGCCATAGCTGCCACCATGAACATCTTGTTCAGCTTGGGGGTGGCACGGACCTTGCCGGACTTGAACAGGGCCAGCACTGTGCCGAAGACCGCCAGCGTGGCCAGCACGGCCTGCAGGGCGATGCCGGGGAACTGCATCTCCAGCACCATGGTGAGGGCGCCGAGCACCACGCCCTGGGTGAAGCTGTAGGCCAGGATCAGGCCGGGATTCGGCTCCTTCTTGAAGGCGTTGACGAAGCCCAGCACGATGCCGGCGATCAGAGCCGGAAGCATCAGAGGCATCATGGCTCCCGGGCTGAAGGCCCCCAGGGTCACGACCAGGCCGACGCCGACCAGCAGGACGGCGAAGGAGGTCACTGTCTTGCGGATGACATCGTCATAGGTCATCGGGGCGCCCTGAGATCCGGCGGCGTCCGGAAGACCGTACTGCTGCTCGAGCGGATCGGCACCACCGCGCTGGCCGGCAGTCTGTGCCTGGCCGGGCATGCCGTACTGCTGAGCGAAGGGCTGGCCCTGGGAGGGCTGCTGCTGCTCCCGCACACCCTGATCGTCCATGTAGAAGCGGCGACGGTCGCGCTTCTGCTCGTTGAACTGATCAGGGAACGCCTGAGAGTTGAAGATCGGGTTGGACATCGTGTGACCGTACTCCTTGTCGGGGCTGTTGAGAAGGCCTCGTACTGCGGAGTACCCACCGGATGGCGGATACAGCTCGCGTTTCTGCAGAGTCTAACGCCCACAGCAGGTGATCTATGCCGCAGAGGGGCCTCCGATCGCCCTGGGCGAGAAGAATTTACGAAACTGTGACGCGTCCGGGGCCGTAGACCGCACCCCGCTCGGCCGCGGAGACCGTTCCGTCGAAGACCTCCGCGACGTGCTCCCCTGCGACGGCTCGCATCTCGTCCAGCCCAAAGTGGCTGAGCACCAGATGCCCTGCCCCGGCTTGGGCTGCGGCCTCCCCGGCCATGCGGGCCGTCAGGTGCCCATGGCCGTCGGTGGCCTGCGGATCCGCCTTCAGATAAGTGGCCTCACAGATGAACACGTCCGCGTCCTGCGCGGCCTGCAGCAGACCCTCGCAATGGCCGGTGTCCCCGGAGAAGGCCACCACGGCCTCCTCAGCGACGGAGCTGAAGCGCAGACAGGCGGCGGGCACCGGGTGATGCGCCCGGTAGGAGCGCAGCTGCAGGCCCAGCTCCTCCCAGCCCTCCTCCGCGCTGCCGTCGAGACGGAGGCCGCGGACGTCCCAGGCTGCATGGGTCGGGCTCTCCATGCCCGGCAGGGTGTCGATCCCGAAGACGGCGTCGAAGGCGCGCAGCCGCGGGAGGTCCTCCTCCGGCAGGTACAGCGGGATCCGGGGCAGCCGCTCCGGGAAGGTCCAGCGGTAGGCGAATGCCATCAGGTCCAGGGAGTGGTCCGCGTGCAGGTGCGTCACCACGATGGCTCGGAGGTCGGAGAGGCTGTGCCGGGAGACGTACTCGGCCATCACCCCGGGACCCGCGTCCACCAAGACCATCCCGGCCTCAGTGCGCAGCAGGTAGCCCGAGGCCGGTCCTGCCGCACTGGGGGCCGTCGCGTTGCTCCCCAGGATCTCCACGGTCAGCGTCATCTACTTCTCCTCACCCACCAGCACGACGCCCTCGCGTCGGCTGATCGTCATGTGCACGTGCTCCCCCTTGGTGACGGGCAGCTCGGTCTGGACTGTGATGCTCCGGCCGTCCAGCTCCAGCTGAGCCAGAGTGGCCTCTCCGGTGAACTCCACCTGGCGGACCCTCGCCTCAGCACTGCCGGCCGGCAGTACCTCCGTGCCGGCGGCCGGCGTCAGAGTGACCGAGGTGGGCCTGACGAGCAGGCGGGCCTGCTGACCGACGGCGTCCGGCGTGACGTCGTCGAAGCTGGTGTAGGGGATGCGCCAGGATCCGCCGAGCGCCTCCACACCGTGCTCGGTGAGCGTGGCCTCGAACATGGCGGCATCACACAGGAAGTCGGCGACGAAGCCGTCGGCGGGACGATCCCACAGCTCCCGCGGACCCCCGGCTTGCACCAGGCGGCCCTCCCTCATCACCGCAACCGTGTCAGCCATGGCGAAGGCCTCATGACGGTCATGGGTGACGATCACGTTCACGCTCCGGGTGGCGTCCAGCAGCTCGATGAGCTGCCGCCGCATGCCGCTGCGCAGCTGCGGATCCAGGGCCGCCAGCGGCTCATCAAGCAGGAGGACGTCCGGGTCGATGGCCATGGCCCGTGCCAGGGCGACGCGCTGCCGCTGACCTCCGGAGAGGTGGGCAGGCTTGCGGTGCTCGAACCGCTCCAGCTCGGTGAAGGCCAGCAGCTCGTCCACACGACGCCGGCGGGCTTCCTTGTCCGCGCCCCTGGCCCGGAGCCCGTATTCGATGTTCCCGCGCACGCTCAGGTGGGGGAACAGCGCGTAGCTCTGCGGCACCAACCCGATGTTCCGGCGGGTGGCCGGGATGTCGGTCAGCTCTCGGCCGCCGAGCCGGATGCTCCCCTGCGAGGACCCGATCAGTCCGGCGATGGCGCGCAGCACGGTGCTCTTGCCACAGCCGGAGGGGCCGACGATCGCCAGAGTGGCGCCGGCGGGGACGTGGAGGTTCAGATCATGGACCGCACGTATGCCGTCGTAGTCGACGCACAGGCCCTCGATCACAAGTCCGGCGGAGGTCTCTTCGGTCACGGTGTGGGCCCTTTCTGGGATCGACTGGAGCGTTGGAAGAGCATGACGGCCAGCAGCACCGGCACGATGCACAGGATGAACAGCATGGTCTTCGCAGAGGCGAGCTCCAGCCGCTGGGTGGAGTAGGCGTCGAACAACGCGAAGGGGACCATCGGCGTCGCGGGCGGGTTGATGAAGAAGCTGATGTTGAACTCGCCGAAGGAGAGCGCAAAGGTCGTGATCACCGCCTGCGCCAGGGCGGCGGCGCTGACCGGTACCGTCACCGTGGCCAGCACCCGAGCAGAGGAGGACCCCAAGCTCAGGGCCACATCCTCGCAGGCACGCAGCTCCCGGTCGGCGAAGATCGGCACCAGGGCGGCCAGCGTGAAGGGCAGGGTCAGCAGCACATGCCCGGCGAAGAGCAGCAGCCCCGAGGGCCGAAGCTCAGGGTAGACCGTGATCAGCCCGATGCTCAGCGCAATGCCGGGCACCGCCAGAGGCAACGTGGCCAGGAAGGACACCGCATGCCTCAGGCCGGAGCCGCTGCGGGCGATCCACATGGCCAACGGCCCGCCGATCACCAGGTTGGCCGCCACCACTGCCGCCGCGACGACGGCGCTGCGCCCCAGCGTGGGACGGATCTGTTCCCAGGCAGTCGCCAACCATTCGCCGGTGAATCCGTCGCCCCAGAGCCCCTGGGCGGAGTTCACGCTGGTGGCCGCTGCGAAGGAGAGCAGCACCGGGAAGAGCACGAAGACCACACACAGGGTCACGGCGATACGGATGCCGACGGTGTTCATCGTCTGCTCCTCTCCAGGAGATGGGCCAGGGAGCGGGACAGCCCAAGTGTCCCTGCGGCCAGCAGGGCAAGCACGATGGCCAGGCCCGAGGCCGAGGCCACCTGGTAGTGGTTGGACAGCTCGTCGGCAACGGAGAGCGCCAGCAGCCGCTCCCCCTGCGAGAGCGTCGCGATGGTGCCGTAGCCGCCGATGGTGACCGCCGCGGCGGTGCCGAGAACCTCGACCACCGCGGGCAGGACGATCGGTAGGGAGACGGTGAAGAAGGTCCTCACCCTGGAGGCGCCCAGAGTGCGGGCGGTCTCCAGCAGGGAGTGGTCGAAGGAGGTCATCACGGCCCGCAACGGACCGATGACCCGAGGGAAGGAGAAGTAGATGTAGGCCGCGAAGATGCCCGGCAGAGCATAGGCCATCCCTCCGAAGGCCGGACCGGCCTGCGCGAACAACCCGGTCCGACCCAGCATGAGGATGGTGAAGAAGCCGACCACAATCCCGGGCAGGGCGATCGGCAGCGTGAAGATCACGTTGACCAGCACCGAGACCGGACGGTTCTGCTCATGCCGGGACATGGCCAGGGTCAGCGGGACCCCCACCACCAGCATGATGATCACCGAGCCGATGCCCACCAACGCAGAGTTCCACAGCTCGGTGCGCAGCCCGGGGTCGGCGAAGACCTGCAGGAGGTGTCCCAGCGTGAACCCCGGCTCCTCACCGCTCCCGGCGGCTCCGAGGCCCAGTGCGGTCAGCGTGAGGATGCCCAGCGGAACCGCTCCGAAGACCAGAAGCACCAGGATGCCGGGCAGCGCCGCCGGCAGAGAGGCGAAGCGGGCGTCCGGACTCCCTCTGAGCCCGCGCCGGCGACCGGCTCCCAGGGATCGTGGTGAGACCGTCACGGCTCAGCGCGCCTGCTGGTCATACATCTCGGTGAACTCCTCTTGGACCTCGCCCATCTGCGCGTAGTCCACGGTTTCTGCGCGCTCGTATTCCTCAGGCGGCAGCACCTGCCCTTCAAGCTCCTCCGGGAACTCGCCGCCGGCCGGGCGCATGAAGCCTTCGGAGAAGAGCCGTTGGCCGTCCTCGGAGAAATAGAAGTCCAGCAGGTTCTTCCCGTTGTTCGGCTGCGGAGCCTCGTTGACCAGGCCGACCACATAGGGGATCTCGAGGCTGCCTTCGGCAGGGATGACGACCTCGATGTTGCTGCCCTCCTCCTGAAGGTTATAGCCGTTGAAGTCGGCGTCGATCAGGATGGGGATCTCTCCCTGGGAGAGCGAGGCAGTGGCGGTCTGCGCCGGGGTCACGGCACCGTTCTCGGAGAGCTCCTCCAGGTAGTCCAGGCCGGGCTGCCAGTCGTCGAGGTCTCCGCCGAGAGCCAGATTGACCGCAGTGGCCACGGAGTAGCCCACGGCCGCCTGGGAGGGGTCCAGATAACCGACCATGCCCTCGTACTGCGGGTCGAGCAGATCCTCCCAGGACTCGGGGACGGGGACATCGCCCAGTGCATCGGTGTTGACCAGGAAGGCCACGGTCCCGGAGTGGACCGTGTGCCACAACTCGTCCTCGGATCTGCTGTCCTCGTCGAGGTCCTCGGTGCCGGCGGGGGTGTAGGACTGGAGGAGGTCGGCCTCCTCCAGCTGTCCGGCGAAGGCGATGCCCACATAGACGACGTCGGCCACCGGATTGGCGGCCTCGGTCTGGAGCGCGGAGAGAGCCTGGCCGGAGTTCTTCGGATCGTTGGGCGCCTCGATCCCGGAGGCGGCGGAGAACTCGGTGAGAACCTCGCCGAAGTTCGCCCACTCGGCGGGGCTGTTGTAGGTGATGACGGTGCTGCCGTCGGACTCGTGCTCCAGCTCTGCGGAGACCGAATCGTCCTCCCCTCCCCCGCATGCGGAAAGGAGCAGAAGGGCTGCGAAAGAGGTAGAGGCGACGGTTGCGGTTCTGACAGTGGTGGCTGGGCGGCGCATAGCTGTCTCCTGTGCGGTGATCAGAATGTCGGGTCGGAGCAGAAGGCTCCTGCGCAGTCGTCCTGCGCGAGTTCAAACGTTTCAGCACAGAGTGAAGAGAAAGCGAACGGCACGGGTCGCAGAGATGAAGCTTGCCCCGCAGGAGGGCGGCTCAGGCCAGATCGGCCACGGAGTCCCGCCGCCGCAGGGTCACCGGCAACACCAGGCGCTCCACCAGCTCCTCGCGGAGCAGGCGCAGGGCCTCAACCCCGATGCGGGCGCGGTCGAAGGCGACGGTGGTCAGCGCCGGTGCGAGCAGGGCCGACGTCGGGAGGTCGTCATGTCCGATGACGCTCACATCCCTCCCCACTCGCAGACCCAGACGGGCCGCCGCCCCATAGACGGCGACGGCGAGGTGATCGCTGTTCAGCAGATAACAAGGGTGCTCCGGGTGCGAAGAGTCCAGGACGCGCCTGCGCAGCTCCTCCACCACCAGCTCCTCCACCACCTCCGGCCGCAGAGCTGAGCGCAGGATCCGCCCGGTGAGGCGGCGTCGGCCGCACTCCTGCTGGAAGACCTTCTCCCGCACCGCATCTGCGGCCGCCTCGGCCGGAGCGGCGATGAAGTCGATCCTCCGGTGGCCGCGCTCCTGGAAATGGGCGAGGGCCTCACAGACCACCGCGACGTGGTCCGGATTGATGGTCGACAGGCCCTCCGGCGCGGCCGACTCCTCGTCTCCCATATCCAGGTTCAGCGCCACCACGCCGATCTGCGGATGAGTCTGCATCCACTCGCGCAGAGGCTCAGCCCCGCCGATGGGAGCGATCACGATGCCGCCCACACCCAGCTGGGCGAAATGGGCCAGCAGGTCCTGCTGCTCCTGCAGGTCGTACTGGGAGTTGGTGACCAGGACCGCACGCCCTTCGTCCCGGGCCTGCTCCTCCATCGCAGCCAGGCCGTCCAGAAAAAACGGGTTGCGGAGGTTCCTGATGATGACCCCGATGTCCACGCCCCGTCCGGTGCGCAGCATCCTGGCATGCCGGTTGCCGCGGTAGCCCAGCTCGTCGGCCACCTGCAGGATTCTGCCGCGGGTCTCCTCGGAGACCCGCCCGTTCCCGTTCAGGGCGTAGCTGACCAGAGAGACGGAGACGCCGGCCTGTGCGGCGACGTCGCGGAGCGAGGGGCGTGGCACAGGCCGCAGTCTATATGTGCCAGGTGTCCCGCTCTGTCAGGCACTGCCTTCGGCTTGATCGTGCCCCCACCGGGGTTCGAACCCGGACTGAACGGATTTTAAGTCCGCCGCCTCTGCCAGTTGGGCTATAGGGGCAGAAAGCGGGCCGCCCGGAGACGACCCGCTTCCCTGGATGTTCTGTGTATCAGCTCCCGCTGAGCGGACCTACTTGGCGGCCTTGTCCTTCTTCTTACCGCCGCCTGCGGCCTCCTCGAACTGTCGGCGCGGGGTCTCCAGATCCCGCAGAGCAGTGAAGTCGCGGCCGAAGAGCATCTCGTTGATCCACCCGCCGGCCACACGGACAGTGCGCTCCACAGTGGGAATCGCGTAGCCGTGGTAGCCGCGGTGAGCCAGCCATGCGGGAAAGCCCTTGAGCTTGATGCCCATGGGGTTGCCCACGCCCTTGTAGAGACCCAGGCCTGCGACGGCGCCGAGAGACTCGTGCTTGTACTCCTCGACTGTGCCCTCGCCATAGCGTGCCGCCAGCAGGTTCTTGACCAGCTGCTTGGTCTGACGCACGGCGTGCTGGGCGTTGGGGACGCAGAACCCGCCCGGCCCCTTGCCGGTGAGGTCCGGAGTCGCAGCGATGTCGCCGGCGGCCCAAGCCCCCTCGACAGCCTTGCCCTCGTCATCGGTGATCTGCAGAGTGACAGAGCCCTTGATGCGGCCGCGCTCGTCGACCGGGAAGCCGGAGGACTTGGCCACTGCATTGGCGGCCACGCCGGCGGTCCAGACCAGGGTGTCTGCCTCGAACCGGTCGATCTCGGACTTGTCCGCCATGTTGATCAGCTGCAGCTCGCCGTCGACGGCGGAGCCCAGGGAGGTGTTGAGCAGGACCTCGACGCCGCGGCTGCGCAGGTGCTCCACCACGCCCTCGGCCTGCTCCTCAGAGACCTCGGGCATGATCCGACCCATGGCCTCGACCATCACGATCCGCACATCCGACTGGCTCAGGCGCGGGTTGTGGTCAACCGCGGCACGGACGATGTCCTCCATCTCAGCGATGGCCTCGACGCCGGCGAATCCGCCGCCGACCACGGTGAAGCTCAGAGCACGGGACTTGGCCTTCTCGTCGGTCATCGTGGAGGCTGTCTCGATGCGCTCCAGGATGTGGTTGCGCAGGCTCAGCGCCTCTTCGATGGTCTTCAGACCGATGCCCTGCTCGGCCAGCCCTTCGATCGGGAAGGTGCGGGTGGTCGCACCGGCGGCCATGATGATGTCCTGGTAGGGAACCTCGACGCTCTCGACCTCGCCCTGCTCCGGGTCACCGATGCCGACCACGGCCACCTTGGCCTCAGGGTCCACAGAGGTGACCTTGCCGGTGAGGATCTCAGTGTCCTTCAGGTGCTTGCGGTGGTTGACCACAGCATGGCGCGCCTCGATGTGGCCACCGACGACCTCCGGCAGGAAGGGCTGGTAGGTCATGTACGGCAGCGGGTCCACCATGGTGACCACACCGCCTTCGGCCTTCACCTTCTTCTGCAGCAGCTTGGCTGCGGTCAGGCCGACGTAGCCGCCGCCGACGATCAGGACACGAGGTTTCTCTGAGAGCTTCTGCGAGATTGCCATGTGCGCCATCCTAATACAGACGGCCGCACCCCAACTCACCCCTTACGGCGTGAGCTCAGGTGCACGGCAGCCACGGCGATGACCGCGACGGCGAGCAGGCCTGCCACGCCCAGCACAGCGGGCCCGGCCCAGTCCTGGACGGTCTGTGCGTCGGCGGCCTGGGGACGCTCGCGCGGATCGCCCGCCGGCCCCGCCTCCACGCTGGAGCCTTCCGGGATGTCCTCGTGGCCGCCGGCGGCGTCATCATCGCGGCGGTGCACGCGGATCCACTCCTCGAGCGTGCCGTAGTCGCTCTCGTCGAACTCCGGGACGTCTTCACCGTTGACCGCCTGGTCCACGTTGAGCACACCGTGGCCGTATTCGGGGTCGATGCCGTCGTCCCCGTCCTCCGGATCGGCGGTCTCCACCAGACGGTGCATGACCTCCGGAGCGCTGAGGTCCGGGTGGGCGGCCATCACCAGGGCCGCGGCTCCGGAGACGATCGGCGCTGCGGCCGACGTGCCGTCCCACAGGTGGTAGCCGCCGTCGAGGTCACCGCCGGGGACGCGCTCACCGGCGGCCGCGATGTCCACCGCGATGCCCTGCGTGGAGGCGTCCTGGGAGATGTTTCGGTCCTCGTCCAGCCCGGCCACGGTCAGCACGCCGGGGATGGTGGCGGGCGCGCCGGCCGACATATGGCCGGAGCCGCGGTTTCCGGCCGAGGCGACCACCAGCACGTCGTTCTCCGCGGCGTGCAGGAAGGCTTCATCCCAGGACTCGGGCCACTCCTGGGTGCCCGAGCCGACGGACATGTTGATGATGTCGGCCCCATTGTCCACGGCCCAGACCACGGCCTCGGCGATCTGGTCATCAGCGTTGGGACCGTGCGGGTTGGAGTCGGCCAGCAGCAGGGAGGCGCTGAGGACATCGGCCTCCGGAGCCACTCCGATGAGCCCACCGGAGTCGTCGTCATCGCCGCCCTCATCGCTGGAATCGCCGTCGCCACCGGACTCCTCGTCCTCCTCATCGGCCGGGGCCGGTGCCTGCGACGCGACCGCGCCGGAGGTGGCCGGGGCGAGGCCCTCGGCGGTCAGGCCGGAGGCCCCCATCTGCTTGAGGCCGGAGGTCCCCATCTGCTCGAGGTCATCACGGATCTCCTCGCGCCAGTCCTCACCGTAGATGTCTTGGACGATGTCTTCCCAGTCGTCGCCGTAGATCTCCTGGAAGTCCTCCTCGAGCTCGTCGAGGACCTCCTCCCACTCCTCGTCACTGAGGTCTTCGTACTCGCCGGTGCCGCCCTCTCCGGGCGCCTCCTCGACCTCGTCGTCAGTGGGCTCATGGCCGCGTCCGGCCGCCAGCGAGGCGACAGAGGTGCCGTGCCATGCCGCCATCTGGTCCTCGACCGGTCCGCCGTCGCCGTCGCCGGCTCCCGAGATGTCGGTGCCGTCGACCACTGCGCCTTCCAGAGTGGGGTGGTCGCTGTCCACGCCGGTGTCCAGCACCGCGATGGTCACGTCCTCACCACGGGTGGTCTCCCAGGCGTCCTCGATCCCGTAGTCCTCGAGGTAGTACTGGGTGTCGCGCCAGGCATCGGCAGAGGCTTCCGGAGCGTTGACCACCGAGGGCGCCGAGGCCAGCGGAGTCAGCAGAGCCGCCGCTGCAGCCAGACCGGCGGTCTGCTTGATCTTTCCGTTCATCCTTCTCCCTTGCCCGCGGACAGCGCGATCCCGTCCAAGATGTCATGCTCCGACGCCGCTGCAGCGGTCACACGGCCGCTGGTCATCTCATGGATGTGTTCCAGTACTGTGCTCCAGATCAGCGCGCCCGAGCCGATCACGTCCACTCTGCCGGGGTGCATGAAGGGCAGCTGCGCGCGCTCATCCCGGGGGGCGTGCAGCAGGCTCAGCGACGCATTCCGGACATCATCGATGCTGAGCTCGGTGGAGTCAATGCGGTCGGGATCGTAGCTCTCCAGGCCCAGCGCGTGGGCGGTGATGGTGGTGACAGTCCCGGCGACGCCGACCACCGCCTCGGCCTGCTCCAGAGGGACGTGCCGGCCCACCTCCTCGAGGAACCGGCGGATCTCGGCCCGCGCTGCGGAGATCTCCTCCTGCGTGGGAGGGTCCGAATGCAGGTGGCGCTCGGTGAAGCGCACGCAGCCCATGTCGGTCGAGAGCGCCGGGCCGGCCTCTGCGCTGAGCCGTCCGGAGTCGTCGCGGGCGATGGTGCCCAGGACGAATTCGGTGGATCCTCCGCCGAGGTCCACCACGAGCACGCGACGACC
Organism: Nesterenkonia lacusekhoensis; assembly: GCF_017876395.1. NCBI lineage: Bacteria > Bacillati > Actinomycetota > Actinomycetes > Micrococcales > Micrococcaceae > Nesterenkonia > Nesterenkonia lacusekhoensis. The sequence goes on from NZ_JAGINX010000001.1 coordinate 1,887,457, forward strand.
CTCCAGATGTGTGGCCAGGGTGGCGGCCGCTCCGGAGAAGGAGAGCTCGGCCTCCTCGCTGCCCGGGATGACCTCAGGGACGACCGTATGCTCCTCGCTGCTGAGCCGCGCGGAGACGCCGGCGACGAACTCGTCGCGGTTCTCCACGTCGCGGGAGGCGGAGGTCGCCACGAAGCGGATGTTCTGGGCCGCCACACCGTGGTGCCGGATCAGCTCGGCGTAGCGGTCCACGGCGGCGAAGGTGCGCTGGAGGGCGGCGGCGGAGAACTCTCCGGTGCGGTCCACGCCCTCGCCCAGGCGGACCACTGTCATCTCGCGGACCACATCGGTCAGCACCCCGTCGACGACGTCGGCGATCAGCAGGCGGATGGAGTTGGTTCCGCAGTCGATGGCGGCAGTCCTCCGGGCCGCTGCCTGGGCAACACCTGCTTCAACCATCTGTGCTCTCCTGCTCCAGACGACGGACGTGGCGGCTGAGGTCGCGGGTGGGGATCTCTGCCTCGTGGTCCCAGGCGGTGGCACACGTGCACACCTGCGGGGCCCATTCCTCGGCGATCAGGTCCAGGCCCTCATCCCCCAGCGGCGTGATGCCCCGGCCTACGGCCAGAGAGTGGCCGACCAGCACGTGCAGGCATTTGACCCGCTCGGGGTAGCCTCCTGCGCTGATTCCCTCGATCTCCCAGACCGGCTCCAGCTGAGCGGCCTCGCGGATGCGCTCGCGCTCCTGCAGATAGTTCTCATGGGCCTGACGATGCCGTCCCGCCAGCTCCTCGTCCTCCTGCAGACGCTGTGACATCTCGGCCATGACCCCCTCGGCCTCCTGACGGGAGACCGCCGCCGTGATGGTGGGGTGGGTGAGGTAGAAGGTGGTGGGGAACGGGATCCCGTTGCTCAGCCGTGGTGCGGTGGCTGCGACCAGCGGGTTGCCGCAGCGGCAGCGGGCGGGGATCTCGACGACGTCGCGCACCGGTCGTCCCAGCTGCAGAGAGAGGGCGTCCAAGTCCTCCTGGGTGGGGGTGCGATCAGTCATGTGTCTCTCCTGCGCTGGGGTCTTGGGCGGCATCGGCGGTGTCCTGCGGGGCATCCTCAGCCGCTGGCTCCTCTGCGGGTTCATCGTCCGCGGGCTCATCCTCGGAGGCGGCTCGGACCAGCGAGTCCCACAGGGCGTCTCCCCAGGGCAGGTCGGTGCGGACCTCGCCGGGTTCATGGTGTTCGGGGATGTCGGAAGAGATCTCCGGCTCGCCGATCACGTGGTACTGCCGCTCCCCCGGCATGACCAGGTTGATGCGCTCACGGGCCTGCTGCCGCACGTAGTCGGGATCCTCCCAGCGGGCCAGGTCCGTCTCCAGCTCGGCCTGGAGCTCCTGCTCCTCGGCGATGTCGGCCTCCAGCTCGGAGATCTCGGCGCGCTGCTGGAAATAGGTGCGGACGGTGGGCACCAGGAAGGAGATGACCACCAGGGTGACCAGGGTCAGCACGATCAGTCGCCCGGAGAAGGTCCTCTCCGGGACCAGGGTCCTGCTGCTGGCAGGGGTCTTGGGCGCGGGCTTGGCCTGGACGGCAGGAGCCACCGCACTGCGCCTGGCCCGCTTGGCGGTGATGTCGGCAGGAGTCCTGATCTCGCCGGAGACCTGCTCACGCTCTTCGAACCTGCGGGCCTGCTTCTGCCGGGCACGAGAGGCGGCACGCTGCTCTTTCTTCGTGCTGCGGGACACAGGTCATCGCCTCCGGGGAAGGTAACGGGCTTGGAACTTCAGAGTAGACGAGCAGTCGCCGTCGTTCCCTGAGGAACACGCGTGTGCCCGAGACCGCCGCTTCAGGAGGTGCTGAGATCCCGGACGTAGATCAGGGCATCGAAGTCAGAATCGGCCAGCCCGTTGTCGGTCAGCTCGTCGATGACCTGCTTCAGCGGCCCCATGGAGTCGTCCACCTCCACAGTGACCGGGTAGCGGGCAGAGACCAGGGCCAACAGCGCGCGGGCGGCCGAGCCGGCCTGCTCCTCGTCCAGCTCCGGGTTCCACCCCAGCAGGACATCGGCCGGATCCTCCGTACGCTCAGCGGTGTAGCTGACCGCGAAGGCCAGGATCGGCTTGGCGCCCTGGGCCGAGACATCGCGCAGCACGACGGCGCCCGAGGCGCCGGTCTCGGGAGCAAGCAGCAGCTGCTGCGCCTTGCCCACCGTCATCTCCGCGCGGTCCCACTCGTGGACGGCGTTGTAGAACTCTGCGACCAGCTGGGACAGCTCCACCGAGCCGGTGGCCAGGTCCTCGAGGTCCAGCTGAGCCGCATCCAGGTCCGGCAGCTTCAGGGCTCCGGGCTGGACGGTGACGCGGCGGGAGCGCTGGACTTTCTGGAAGCCGTTGTCCTTCAGGAAGCACTGGGCGGCCGAGTGTTTGGCCACCCGGGCCTTGAGGTTCTGCGTGCCGCAGTTGGGCAGCTCGGCCTCGAGGATCTCGAGCAGCTGAGCGGCCACACCCCGGCGGCGGTGCTCAGGGGCGACCTCCGCGTAGAAGGAGAGCCGGTCCGGGTGCAGCGAGGAGCGGAAGATCGTGGCGGCGGCCACCGGGACGCCTTCATGCTCGGCGACGATGCAGCGTGACCAGGGCTCGTTGGACGAAGGACGCAGCAGGCCGCGGTCGGCATGATGCATCGGGTTCTCCGGGTCTCCCCAGACTTCGAGGAGCCTGAGGTCATCGCCCTCTGCCCAGGGGCGGACGGTCAGTCCGGAATCGAGGGCGAGGCGGGAGGATGTCTCCTCGGGCGTGGTGCTCATCGCGGGTCCTTTGGGTGCGACAGTTCTCTAACAGCTCAGCGAGTCTAAACCTGTGCGTAACATGACGCAAAGCGTTCGCCGCTCGCGCTGTGCCGGCGCTGAACCCCGGCACAGCGGGCTCGTTCGGCGATCACCCGGTACAGCCGCTCCGCGCCGCCCGGGCCCCTGTCTCGCCTCTGTCAGCCTCAGCCCAGAAGCCGGGCCGCCAAGTAGCTCTGCACCTGATCCAGGGCCACACGTTCCTGGGTCATCTCGTCGCGGTCGCGGATGGTCACCGCCTGGTCCTCGAGGGTGTCGAAGTCCACGGTGATGCAGAACGGGGTGCCGATCTCGTCCTGGCGGCGGTAGCGGCGGCCGATGGCACCGGCGTCGTCGTAGTCGATGTTCCAGTGCTTGCGCAGCTGATCCGCCAGCCGCTGCGACGGCTCAGCCAGCTCCGCCTTCTTCGACAGCGGCAGCACGGCCGCCTTGACCGGTGCCAGCTTGGGGTGGAGCTTCAGCACGGTGCGGGTGTCCACGCCGCCCTTGGCGTTGGGGGCCTCATCCTCGGTGTAGGAGTCGATGAGGAAGGCCATCATCGCGCGGGTCAGACCGAAGGAGGGCTCGATGACGTAGGGCGTGTAGTGCTCTTCGGTCTTCGGGTCGAAGTACTGCAGCTTCGCGCCGGAGGCCTCCATGTGGGAGCCCAGGTCGTAGTCGGTGCGGTTGGCGATGCCCATCAGCTCGCCCCACTCGGAGCCTTGGAAGTCGAAGCGGTACTCCAGGTCGATGGTGGCGGCCGAGTAGTGGGCGCGCTCCTCCTCCGGGACATCAAACTTGCGCAGGTGGTCCGGGTTCAGGCCCAGATCGGTGAACCAGGTGTAGCAGGCCTCCACCCAGTGATCGAACCACTGGGCGGCCTCCTCGGGGTGGGTGAAGTACTCGATCTCCATCTGTTCGAACTCGCGGGTCCGGAAGATGAAGTTGCCGGGGGTGATCTCGTTGCGGAACGCCTTACCGATCTGGCCGATGCCGAAGGGCGGCTTCTGACGCGCGGAGGTCACCACGTTGGAGAAGTTCACGAAGATGCCCTGAGCGGTCTCCGGGCGCATGTAGTGCAGGCCCTTCTCATCGTCCACCGGTCCCAGATAGGTCTTCATCAGCCCGGAGAACTGCTGAGGCTCGGTCCAGGAGCCGCGGGTGCCGCAGTCGGGGCAGACGATCTCTTCCATACCGGATGGCGCGCGACCCTTCTTCTCCTCGAACGCCTCCTCCAGGTGATCCTGGCGGTGACGCCGGTGGCACTGGGTGCACTCGACCAGCGGGTCGGAGAAGGTCTTGACGTGGCCGGAGGCGTGCCAGACCTGCTGGGGAAGGATGATCGCAGAATCCAGGCCGACCATATCGCCGCGGCCGCGCACGAAGGACTGCCACCACTCAGACTTGATGTTCTCCTTGAGCTCGGTGCCCAGCGGGCCGTAGTCCCAGGCCGACCGCGATCCCCCGTAGATCTCACCGGACTGGAAGACGAAGCCGCGGCGCTTCGCCAGGGCGATCACTTTGTCGAGTGCGGTCTCTTTGGCCATAGGGCGGTGCTCCAAGGTGACGGTATGCGGTGGTCTTCGAATCCTGCGGCGCCGAGGTTCCCGACGCCGCAGGCAAGCTTACCGCCCAGCGCGCCTCATGTCCGGCAGAGAGGCGATGAGAACGGCCACCAGAGTCAGCGCTGTGCCCAACACCGTCGCCGTGGTGACCAGACTTCCGGGCGCCGGGACCACCAGGTCCAGCAGCAGTGAGCCGATCAGCTGACCTGCGATCATGCCCATCGCAGCCAGCAGGACGCCCACACGGGTGACCAACAGAGCACCGAGGACGATGAACACGATGCCCAACGGCCCACCCAGATAGTGCCACCAGGTGGTCGAGAGCTGAGGAACACCGAGACCACCTTGGAGCAGCGAGACGGTCACCCACGTGAGCAGAAGCACAGCACTGCCGGAGGCGAAGTTGAAGAAGGCACCCGGCAGAGCACTGCCATATGCAGCCGACTGCCTGCCGTTCAGAGCCTGCTGGCCGGCCTGCAGGAAGCCGCCGGAGAAGGGCAGCAGCACCAGAAGCAGCCACGCCAGGCCACGGTCAGCCACCGTCAGCTGCGGAGAGACGCCCCATATGACGGCACAGACCGTCAGCAGAGCTCCGACGCAACGCATCAGCGTGATCTGGCGACGACCGCCGGGGCCGAGCCCGATCCGGTCCCAGAGAAGCCCACCGATCGTCTGGCCGGTCACCACAACCACAGTGAACACCGCGACGCCGATCATCCCGATGGTCAGGGTCTGCGCCAGCACGAAATAACCACCCACAGCGCCGGCGAGCAGGTACCACCAGCGGACTTCGCCCCGCCGGAAGGCCGGAGGCACCTGCCGCATAGCCCTCCGACCGGGAGCCGTGAGAAAGACGATCACGGCCAGGACCAGCAGACCCACGAAGAAGCTGATGAAAGCCGCGAGGTAGGCGTCGCCGACCGTGGAAGAGAGCTCAGCGTTCACGCGCCCCTGCGCGGGGATGGCGATCCCCGACAGGATCATGAACAGGAACATCCCCGCCCAGAAGAGCGGGGATCGTTGCGGCTGAGCAGGGGCTGCGGCGTTCATGGGCATCACCTTAGCTCCGCCGGACTCGGGCATCGGCACTGATGTCCATATGGCGGACCGGATATCCGCGTGGGTCAGGCCCTGTCCTCGGCCGGATTCTCTGCAAGACTGAAGGGGTGAGTGCAGACGAGACGCTTGAGGTCCCCATCCGTGACGAGTCCATCCGTCTGGGCCAGCTGCTGAAGCTGGCCGGCGTCGTGGAGAACGGCGCCCTGGCCCGCGAGGTGATCGAGGCGGGCGCGGTGAACGTCGGCGGAGAGGTTGAGAACCGGCGCGGCCGCCAGGTCGCTCCGGGGGAGACGGTGCTCTTCGACGGCGAGGAGTTCGGCCTCCCCGCCGTGGAGCTCACCCCCGTCCAGGAGTGAGGTCCGGACCCTTTTCCCGCGGGTGATCGATAAAATCCATGCTGAGGGCCGACACGCCGATGTTTGAGGCCGAAAGGTGGGTTTCATTGATCACCCACGGTGAGGGCGACAGTTCAGGAGGAGAGAGATGGGCACTCTGATCACCCCGGATGAGCTGCGCGAGCTGGTGGACAGCGGCGCTCCCCCGAAGGTCCTCGACGTCCGGTGGAGGCTGGACCGCCCCGACGGCCATGAGGACTACGTGTCAGCCCATATCCCCGGGGCCGTCTATGTGGACCTGGAGCGCGAGCTGGCCGAGCCCGGTCAGACCGCCACAGCCGGACGGCACCCTCTGCCCAGCACGGAGACCCTCCAGCAGGCCGCGCGCCGCTGGGGTCTGCACCCGGGCGACACGGTGGTCGTCTACGACGACATCAAGTCCACCTCGGCCACCCGCGCCTGGTGGCTGCTGCGCCATGGCGGCGTCGAGGATGTGCGCGTGTTGGACGGCTCGCTGCGCGGATGGACCGACGCCGGCCACCCCACTGAATCAGGTGAGGTCACCCCGACGCCGGGCACCGTCACCCTGGATCTGAGCGGCCTGCCCGCGCTGGGCATCGAGGAGGTCGAGGCGTTCACCGAGTACGGCACGCTGCTGGATGTGCGCGCCTACAACCGCTACACCGGTGAGCATGAGCCCTATGACCCGCGGGCCGGACACATCCCCGGGGCGATCAATGCCCCGACCCCGCAGAATGTGGACGAACAGGGCCGCTTCCTGGATCCGCAGCTGCTGCGCGAGAGGTTCCTGGCCCTGGGCGTGGACCCGGAGAAGCCGGTGGCCAGCTACTGCGGCTCGGGCATCCACGGCACCCACAACTCACTGGCCCTGGAGCTGGCCGGGTTCGAGACAGTCCTCTACCCCGGCTCCTTCAGCGAATGGTCCAACAACCCCGAGCGGCCCGTGGCCACCGGAGACCAGCCCTGAGCTGAGCCTGAGAGCTCAGCCGCGGCGGAGCCGCAGGGGCCCGCTCAGCCGCGACCTTGGAGCACCACGTGGGTCAGGAACTCGTTGATATGCCCGATCTCCTGGGGCACCACACCGTGGCCGGCCCCGGCGTAGAGCACCTTGGTGAGCCTCACCGTCTGATTGGCCCACTGGTGGGTGTAGTCGATGTTCTCCCCGGGGATGATCGGGTCCTCCTGATCGCGGCCCCAGAAGAACGGAACCTTCTGGGCGGCCAGGCCGTCGTCGTCGAAATATCCCTCCAACGCCTCACCGCGGGCCGGATCCACCGCGAAGCCGGAGAGCCCGACGACGGCGGCGAACTCCTCAGGCCGGGTGCGCAGCAGCGAAGTGGCCATGGCCATCCCCATGGAGAAGCCCAGCAGGGTCACCGAGGAGTGGCTGCCCTTGACCGTCTCCAGCCAGGACCAGAGGTCCTCCACGGCCTCCTTGGCGGCGGCGGAGGAGTAGGCCAGGCGCTCCACGTCCAGCTCAAACCAGGTGTGGGCGCCGGGTCCGAAGCCCTCCAGCGCCTGGGGTGCGCGCACTGAGGCGTAGGTGAACTCCTCCGGCAGACCGGGCACCAGGCCCATGAGGTCCTGCTCATTGGAGCCATAGCCGTGCAGCAGCACCACCAGCGGGGTGCCCTCACGGTCTTCGGGTTCGCGGGACCAGACGACGAAGGGTTCGTTACTCATGCGTACCAGTTTGGCAGAATGGTGGCTGTGAACGGTTCATCAGGTCAGTACACGCGTGGTCATCAGTCAGAGCAGGTCGGCAGCGACGCCGATCCGGCACCCAACGCCCAGGAGGGCCGCTTCACCTCGGCGGAGGAGGTGGCCGAGGCCGAGCTGGATGTGATCAGCGAGCAGGGCCCGGTGCAGCCCTCCCATCCGTGGACCCGCTATGTCGCTCTGGGCGACTCCTTCACCGAGGGCATCGGGGATCCGGATGAGACCCGACCGGGCTATCACCGCGGCTGGGCCGACCGCGTGGCCGAGGCCCTGGCCGAGGGCACTCAGAACTTCGCCTACGCCAACCTGGCCATCCGTGGCCGGCTGATCGGGCAGATCCGTGACGAGCAGATCGCCCCGGCCCTGGAGCTGCGGCCCGACCTGATCACCCTCTGCGCCGGCGGCAATGACGTGATCCGCCCCGGCGGAGACCCGGATGAGACCGCACGCACGCTGGACACCATGGTCCAGCTGCTGAGCACCACCGGAGCCACGATCATGCTCTTCAACGGTCCGGATGTGCGTGAGACTCCGGTGGTGGGCTCCATCCGCGGCAAAGTGGCCATCTTCAACGAGAACGTCCGCACTGTGGCGGCCCGGCATGATGCCGTCGTCGCCGATATGTGGTCGCTGCGGGAGCTGACCCGCCCGGAGATGTGGGACGAGGACCGGCTGCACTTCTCTCCGCTGGGTCACCACACCATCGCCCGCATGGCGCTGGAAACGCTGAATGTGGGCCATAACCTGGAGCCGCTGGAGCCCCGCCCGGTGCCGGAGCGCAGCTGGCGGGAGGCCCGCGTGGACGACGTCGTCTGGGCCCGTCACCATCTGTTCCCCTGGGTGGCGCGCCGCCTGCGGGGCCGTTCTTCGGGAGACGGAATCACCCCGAAGCGGCCGAACATCGAGCCGCTCTTCGGAGGCTCCATGCCTCCCGGCGGCGGCAGCATCGAGGAGAGCTGATCAGCTCCAGCCGGTGAGCCGGGCCCTCGGATCAGGTGAGATCATGGGGCCATGAATCCTGCTTCTGAACCGCTGCTGGTCTTCGGCTCCATCAACCAGGACATCGTGCTCTCCGTGGCACAGTTCCCAGAGCCGGGACAGACGCTCATGGCCTCAGGCACTCAGACCGCCATCGGCGGCAAAGGGGCCAATCAGGCCATCGCAGCCGCGCTGGCCGGCGCTCAGACCCGGATGGTCGGCGCGGTCGGCCACGACGGCGGCGGTGCTGAAGCCCTGGAGGCGCTCGAGGCGGCCGGCGTCGGGACCGACCTGGTCCAGCGACCGAGCGAGGTCCCCACCGGCACGGCCTACATCTGCGTGCGCGGCGACGGGGAGAACACGATCGTGGTGGACCCCGGCGCGAACCACGCGGTCCGCGCCCAGGCGGCCGACCGAGCTCTGACAGCCCGGGACAGCGTTCCCGACGCCGGCTGGGTGCTGCTGAGCCTGGAGGCCCCGGAGCAGGAAGCCTTTGCCTTCGCCGCCGCGGCCCGGGCACGGGGCATGCGCGTGGCGCTCAACGCCTCTCCCCTGCTGCAGGACGGGCTGCCTGACGGTGCGGTGGACCTGTTGATCGTCAACGAGGTGGAGGCCGCCGCCGTCGCCGGTTCCGGCTGGGCGCAGTCGCCGAACCTCGCAGACCAGCTGAGCATGGAGGCCGTCGTGGTCACCCAGGGCGGGGCCGGTGTGCGGTTGGATGTGCGCGGTGCTCAGTCCGTCCACATCCCGGCGATCCCAGTGACCGTGCGGGACACCACCGGCTGTGGGGATGCCTTCGCCGGTGTGCTGATGAGCCGTCTCTGCCGCGGAGAGCCGCTGCCCGAGGCCGCCGCGGCGGCCGCCCGCTGGGCCGGTCATGTCGCCGAGTTCGACGGTGCCTCTGCCTCCTACCGGCAGGCCTTCGCTCAGGCCGCGGGCCGAGGGCCCGAGAGCTGAGGAGGCGAGACCTCAGGGGGCGAGAGCTGAGGGGGCGGGGGCGGGCTCAGCCGTGCCTCAGTCTTCGGCCAACCAGGCGTCCACGGCGGCCAGCAGCTCGTCCCGACGCCCTTGGTCCACGAAACTCGAGACGAAGGAGTTGTTGGCCAGCTGGGCCAACGCCTCGGCGTCCAGGCTGAACTGCTCGGCGATGGCCCGGAAGTTGTCGTCCACATAACCACCGAAGTAAGCCGGGTCATCGGAGTGGATGCTCACCAGCAGCCCAGCGTCCAGCAGCGCGGGCAGCGGGTGCTCGGCGATGCTGGGCACACCCTTCAGCCGCACGTTGGAGAGCGGGCAGACAGTCAGCGGCACCTGCTCCTCGGCCAGGCGGCTCACCAGCTCCGGGTCTTCCAGACTGCGCACACCGTGGTCGATCCGCTCGGCGCCGAGCACGTCCAGGGCCTGCCATACGTACTCGGCCGGGCCCTCCTCTCCCGCGTGGGAAACGCGGCGCAGGCCATGCCGGGCGGCCAGCTCGAAGGCCTCCTGGAAGAGCTGCGGCGGGTAGTCCCGCTCGGCGGAATCCAGTCCGACGCCGATGATCGGCGCCTCCATCTCCAGCAGATCCTTCAGCACGGTCACGGCCTCGGCCGGATCACGGTCGCGCAGGAAGCAGACGATCAGCGAGCTGCTGACCCCGAAGCGCTCCCGGCTCTCGGCCAGCACGGAGGAGATGCCCTCCACCACGGTCTTCAGCTCCACGCCGCGGACCAGGTGGGCTTGCGGGTCGAAGAAGAGCTCCACGTGGCAGACCCCGCCGGCAGCCGCCCGCTCCAGGTAGGCCGCGGTCATATCGGCGAAATCCTGCTCGGTCTGCAGCACCTGCATGGTGGCGTAGTAGAGGTCCAGGAAGGACTGCAGGTCGTCGAACTCGTAGCGGGACCGCAGGTCCTCGATGTCTCGGTAGGGCAGCTGCGTGCCGTTGCGCTCCGCCAGCGCGTAGACGAGCTCAGGCTCCAGCGTTCCCTCGATGTGGATGTGCAGCTCGGCGGCGGGCGGGTCGAATCTCACTCGAGGACTCCTTCAGGAGATGGCACGTGGGTCAGGAAAGTGCCCTGCAACGGCAGCGGATCCGTGGTGTCCAGGCTGGAGAACAGCTGAGTTCCGCGCACCACCGACCCCACCACGGTCCCCTGCAGCTCCAGGCCGTCATAGGCGGACACCGGGTTCTTATGGGCCAGCCCGCGCGCGGAGACCACATGGGTCTCCTTGGGGTCATAGAAGGCGAAGTCGGCATCCTTCCCGACGCCGATGCTCCCCTTGGACTCCAGGTTCACCTGCTGCGCGGTGTTCTGGGCCATCCAGGCGGAGACCTGCTCCAGGCCGATGCCGCGCTCCCTGGCGTGGTGGGCCACGGCGTTGAATCCGACTTGGAGCCCAGAGATCCCGCCCCAGGCCTGCTGCAGGTCAGGGGCGCCCCGGTACTTCTCCTTGGAGGTGGCCGGTGAGTGGTCGGAGACGATGCAGTCGATCAGCCCGTCCTGCAGGCCCTGCCACAGCGCGTCGCGGTTGCCGGCGTCACGGATGGGCGGGCAGCACTTGAACTCGGCGGCGCCGTCGGGGATCTTCTCCGCCTCGAAGCACAGGTAGTGCGGGCAGGTCTCCACCGTCAGCGGCAGGCCCTCATCGCGGGCGTCCTTGATGATGTCCAGCGCCTGGGACGAGGCCAGGTGGAGGATGTGGGTGCGGCAGCCGGTCTCCCTGACGGTCTCGATCAGCGCGGTGATCGCCTTGACCTCCGCATCATGGGGGCGGGTCCCGGCCCAGGCGGCGTAGCTGGGGATGGAGGGGGCCGCGGCGGCTCCGCTGGCGGCGTCGATGGTGGCCGCGTCCTCTGCGTGGACGATGACCAGCCCGTCGAAGGAGACCACCTCGGTCATGGCCTCGCGCAGCTGGGGAATGCTGACCGGCGGGAACTCGTCCACTCCGGAAGGCAGCAGGAAGCATTTGAAGCCGAAGACACCGGCCTCCCAGAGTGGCCGCAGCTCGGCGGTGTTGCCCGGGACGATCCCGCCCCAGAAGCCGGTGTCCACGTAGGTCTGTCCCTGGGCGGCGGCCTTCTTCTCGGCCAGGGCGTCAGTGCTGACCGTGGGCGGAATGCTGTTCAACGGCATATCCACCAGCGTGGTGACTCCACCCAGTGCGGCCGCGGCGGTGGCGGTGGCGAAGCCTTCCCAGCTGGTGCGGCCGGGCTCGTTGATGTGCACGTGGGTGTCCACATTGCCCGGCAGCACTCTGATGCCGTCGCGCAGCCGGAGCGTCTCGACGCCGGCCGACGGCTCAGCGGCAGAGACGCTCGCCTCACGGCTGCGGCTGGCACCCGGCTCAAGCTCATGGACGGCGGAGATCCGCCCGTCTTCGATCTCCACGTGGGCGGGGACGAACCGCCCCTCCACGAGTACCTCTTCCGCGATGAGATGACGGATCATCGATGACTGCCTTTCTGCCCGCTCGCTGCCGAACTCCACCCTATGTCTCCTCCGGGGCACAAGCCGGCAGCAGCGCGTTGAGTGCCACCGCGGAGAGCATGGCAGGCACGATCCCGGTGGTCAGCAGCAGGGCGATGTCCGGATGGAACGAGGCCGTGGCCTCCTCCGGGGCGAAGGAGAACCCGATGCCCAGCCCCAGAGAGACCGCCAGGGTCAGCAGGGAGCGACGGTTGACGAGCTCGGCGGCCATCACCTGTATCCCGGCGGAGGCGACCATAGAGAACATCACCAGCACCGAGCCGCCGAGCACTGCGTAAGGAACCGTGTTGAACAGGGCAGCGATCTTGGGGATGAAACCCGCCAGGACCAGGATGCCTCCGGCCAGGGCCACCACAAACCGGCTGACCACGCCGCTGAGTGCGATGACACCGGTGTTCTGACTGAAGGTGGTGTTGGGCATGGCGCCGAAGAGCGCACCCAGGGAGGTCCCGACGCCGTCTGCCACCACACCGCCGCTGAGCTCGCGGGCCTTGGGCGCCCGGCCCACACCGGTGCGAGCCACAGCGGTGAGGTCGCCGATGGACTCCATGGAGCTGGCCAGGGCCAGCACGGTGATGGCGATGATGGCGCCGCTGGTGAAGTCCAGGCCGAAGTGCATGGGCTGAGGCACGAAGAACCAGTCGGCCTCGGCCACGGCCTCAAAGCTGACCATGCCGAAGGCCGCGGCCACCACATAGCCGGAGATCAGGCCGATCAGCACGGCGGCCACAGAGATCAGGCCCCGGCCGTACTGGTTGCAGATCACGGTCACGGCCACCACCAGCGCGGCGATGCCGTAGTAGTGCAGGGAGCCGAAGTCGCCGGCATCCTGAGCCGGTGCCCCGCCGCCGGCGTACTCCACAGCAGTGGGCATCAGCTTGATGCCGATGATCAGGATGATGATCCCGCAGACCAGCGGCGGGAAGAGCGGGGAGATCCAGCGCAACGTGGTGCCGAAGAAGATCTGGGCGAAGCCGGCGATGAAGGCACCGCCGAAGACTGCGGCGATGCCGAACTCCTCGGCGATCGGGATGGCCACGGCCAGGAAGGCGAAGCTGGTGCCCTGCATGACCGGCAGGCGGGAGCCCACCGGGCCCACGCCGATGGTCTGCAGCACAGTGGTCACACCGGATACGATCATGGCCAGCTGGACCATGAGGGTGACCTCTCCGGCGGCCATTCCGATGGCGGTGGCCACGATCAGCGGTGGTGCGGCATTGCCAACAAACATCGCCAGCAGGTGCTGGACCGCCAGCGGCACCGCCTTGCGCAGCGGCGGCATCTGATTGACCGGATCCTGCTCCTGGGGAGCGGTCTGGCGCGTGGCTGTGTCCGGCCGTGGGCTGGTCTCAGTGCTCATAGCCTCACGCTATGGGCGCTGTGTTAGGTCCGTGTTACCCACCCATTGCCTGCATGAGAAACCTGTGTTCCCCCTGGTGAGGGGTGGGCGAAACGCCTGTCTCGATCAGCAGAAGCCGCCGATCCACTCCCAGGCCTTGGGCTTGGGCTCGGCTCCGGCGCGGATCACGCGTAACCTTCCAGAGAACGTTGAGAAATGTGTAGATACGGTCTGGGGCGAGGATCGAACGAAACCCATGCATGTGTGAGTCAAGGAGGCAGCCCTGCCTGGCACGCAATACTCCCTGGAACCCGTGGCCCTGAACGGCCTGATGGATACGGTGGGCACACGCGCATCAGAGGCTCACGACCACGGCTCAGAACTCGCGTCCAACGGAGCTGAATTGAGCGGTCTTCTCGGAACAGCCACGGACGTATCCAGCGCTTTTCAAGACCTGTGGTCCGAACGAGCAGAAACAGCGGTGAAGGCTGCCGCCTATGTCGAAAATTGCTCACAGATTGTCCGTCAAGCCGCCGCGGCCATTGTCGAAGGCGATCAGGATATGACCCAGCACGGCGAGGCCTCCGACGCACGCGTTTCTGGCACCACCATGGCTTGGGGTGAACAGGCATGACCGCAGTACAGCGACCCGACGAGATCGATGCCGAGTGGAACACTTTGGATTCAGTCGCTCAAAGCATGAAGTCCGAAGCATCATCGGCACGCGACGTGCTGGATACCGCTGGGAGAAGTTGGCGCGGCACACATCACCTGTATCAGGAGCCCACCTCACAAAGCGCAGTTTGGACGGCGCTGGATGACATCCCACAGATCACCCAGGACAACTTCACTGTCGTGGAGTCGTTGGCCCTGATCATTCAGCGATTCGGCGAAGACGGCGCACGGCTCTCCGATCGCGCCAAAGCCCTGAACGCTGAGGCCGACCAGTTGGAGCAGCAAGCCCTGCAGATCAACAACGAGTCAGGCGAAGATCCCGAGGGCGACTCTGGAAAGTCCGATGCTATAAACCAGCGAATCACCGAGCACAATTGGGCTGTTGCAGAGTTGAACCGAGATTGGGCGGCACTCCGCGAGGAGAGCGCTGACCGCCTAGTGGCATTGAAAGGACACGGCGGCCGGGAAGAGGAAGTTCCCACAGCTGAGGCGTCCGGGGACAGAAGTGTATCCACCGCTATCGCATCCAGCCCGTCCAACATGACGGACCTAGCGACCATGGTCTCGGCACTGTCAGAGCCGTCGAACGTGGAAGAGGCCGAAGAGCTGTACGACGCAACAATGTCTGAGGACGCCACGGCTGAGGATATAAACAACTTCTACGACCACATGGCAGAAATGTCGCCCGAAGAGATCGAGTCCTTCACCGACGCCCGAGAAGAGGTCAACGAGCAGTCACTCCCCGGGCCGAGCACCGATGAAGAGTACGCCGACTGGCCTGGTGGGTATGAAGGCGCCGAATGGTGGGACCAAGATGAGGCGTGGCAGAACGCCATGCTCGCCCATATGCCTCTCATGGTAGGAAATACTCAGGGCGTCCCATATACGACCCGAGACCAAGCCAATCAGCACGCCCTGACAAAACTGCAGTCATCCGGAAACATGGGTTGGCCGCAGGAAAGGCGACTCAATGAGATCGAGGAGTCCCTTGAGCCTGGTCAGTCAGGCGACAGGTACCTGCTTAGCCTTGATTTGGGACAGCCCGAGGTCCCGGACAATCCACACGGCCAAGGCCCACGCCCGCTGCCGAAGGCAGCAGTGTCAGTCGGGAACCCGGACACAGCTCATACCACCAGCTTCAACGTCCCCGGCATGTCGAGCGGCACACACAACATGTCCGGCGAAGTCGCAATGGCGCAAGGTTTCTACAACGACCTCGCAGACGATGACCAAGAGCACGCACAGGTTGCGTGGGTCGGCTATGACGCTCCCACTATGCGCGACGCGATCACACCCGAAGACGACGTATGGGAAGACGACAAGGCTGAAGCCGGTGGCTACGCTCTGGCCCACGAGCTGGACGGCTATAACGAGACCATGGCGGAACAGGGACGCGACACCACCGTGTCACTCAACACGCATTCCTACGGCAGTAATACCGGCGCCCACGCACTGACCACGGTGGAGCACAACGTGGACATGTGGATGATCTACGGTTCTTCTGGCATTCCCCCGCACGTTGCCGAGACCGCTGAAGACGTAAGCGTCAATTCCGACGCCGATGGCAACCCGGCCGTCTACGCGACTGAAGCACCCGATGACAACACAGCAGGACTCGGTCGGTCGAACCACCGAATCGATCCCACCGACCAGGAATTCGGAGCGCAGGTATTCGCTTCTGACGGAGTGAGCGGAAACATCGAGGGCGAGCCCACTGACGGCCACAGCAGGTTCTTCTCCGACTGGGGTGCTCGTGAGTTCTTTTTGGGCGAGCGTTTCGGTTACTGGGAACCTGATTCCCAGTCTTACAACACTTCTCTCGTCATTCTGGAGGGACGTGCTGACGAAGTCGACTTCCTCTAGACCCACGATGAAAGGCTGGACCATGTATAGAATTGCGAAACTGGTCCTAACGGTGAGCCTCGGCGCGATTTGCCTCGTAGCGTGTGGCGACGGCGAATCTTCAGGTGACGTAGAAACGGAGAATCTGGTGACCCAAGTGGAGCCCGATGGCGGAGATACCCAAGCTGATCAGATCCAGGAATTGGAGACTGTGGTCAGCACATTGCGCGAGCACTTCGGCGAGGGAGTCATCACCTCCGAGGACGGTGAGGACTTCGACATCGACCGGTTCGAACAAGAGGTTCGGCCCCAGGAGTGCGGCCCTGCGAATCACTACAACTACGAGATCCGCTTCGAGATACCGGACCACGATGAAGATTCTCTGGAACAGTACTATTCCCAGGCGGAAGCATCCGCTGCTGACCTCGGACTCTCAGAGAATCAGAACAACAGCAGCGGCATCAACGATCGAGGCACCATCTACTTCGGTGCAGGCTCTGCCGAGGACCGCATCTTCCTCGTCCGCTCAGGAGTAGGCGCAGAGAACGTCACTATCGTCTACCAGACCAAGTGCTCGAACGACTCCAGCATCCAGGACGTCCGCGAAGAGTTCAGCGAACGCTGGCGCGAAGAGCGACGCTCCGAAGAGCCTCCCACTGTAGAGGACATCGAGCAGGAGCACGGAGAGGGCAGCGCAGGCTGACCCAGCCCGCGATCAGCAGAAGCCGCCGATCCACTCCCAGGCCTTGGGCTTGGGCTCGGCTCCGGCGCGGGTCACCGAGGCGTTCATGAAGCCGTAGGGCAGCACGCCGGCCTCGAAGACCTCATTGTCGTTCTCCACGCCGAACCGCTCCAGGTCCACCAGGTAGTGGTGGTTGTTCGGCATGACGAACCGGATGTCCTCGATCTCCTCGAATTCCTCCAGGACGGCCTCGCCGGCGGCGTAGAGGGTCTGCTGCAGAGACAGCGAGTGCACCTGGGCGAACTGCTCCATGATGATCTGTTTGGTGCGCGCGTAGACGGCGTCGTAGTCCACGCCCTCGGCACCCGGGCGGAAGAGCCAGCGGGAAGTGATGTCGGTGGCCATGATGCGGTCAGTGGTCTCCGGCAACGTGGTGTAGCGGTCCTTGGGGTAGCCGTGGAACTCACTGCCGGTGGACTTCAGCACGGTCAGGTCCTTGAAGCCGCCCAGCACATACTCGACGCCGTCCTCCACAGTCAGCGCCGCGGTGCGGATGTCGTCCTTGTTCCGCACGAAGGAGTGGTTGTGGCCGGTGGGGGCGCCGTCGGGACCAGGCACCTGGATGCGCTCCCAGTTGAAGGCCTCGGTCTCCCAGCGTCCGCCGGTGACGTGGTCCATGGCCGTGAAGTGCCGACCCAGCTCCAGCAGGAACTCCTCCGGGGAGCTGATCCCCTTCTTCTTGGCGAAGGAGTGGATGGTGTTCTTCTGCGCGTCGGTGGTCAGCACTGTGGTGTTATCACCGGTCAGGAAGGTCTCGTCGAAGTTCCCGCGCAGCAGGGAGGTGACGTTGAGGTCCTGAAGGGTGTGGACCTCTGTGTCGCGGTACACGCGGACCACCCGCACTTCGGCCTTGCCGTACTGGTTGGGGCCCAGGACGATGTCAGGGTTCGGCATGGAGGTTCCTCTCTTTCAGGCCCGCCGGCTCAGCTGCCGCGGTAGGTGGAGTAGGCGAATGGGCTCAGCAGCAGCGGCACGTGATAGTGGCCGGCGTCGGCATCTGCGGCGAAGGCGATGGTCACCTCGGGGAAGAAGGTCTCCTCGCCGCGGGAGGCGAAGTACTCCCCCACTGCGAAGCGCAGCCGGTAGGTGCCTGAGTCCAAGCTTTCCGGTCCCAGATCGCCGACGCGGCCGTCGTCGTCGGTGGTGCCGGTGGCGATGACCGCCCCGTCGGCATCAGAGAGTTCGACGCCGACCCCCGCGGCAGGCAGGCCGGTGGCGTTGTTGAGCACGTGCGTGGTGATGAAGCTCATCGGTGATGCTCCTCGTCTGTATCCGATGGTGAGCGGTCAGGTCAGAGTTCCAGCTCGTCGAGGTCGTCGTAGGCGGCCGCGATGGCGGAGATCCGCCTGCGGCCGGTGGAGATGCGTTCGTTGAGCACACTGTTGGACAGGACTCCCACCAGCGACATGGCTGTGGCGTAGGAGTCGAAGGCTCCGGCGGAGTCGATGGGGCACTCGAGCCAGCAGTCGGCCTGGGCGGCGTAACGGCGCGAGGTGCCGTCGCCGATGCAGATGCTCTGGACCGGAGACTGCTCCAGACGGTCCATCAGCCGCTGGAAGACCGCCGGGCGGCGCCGGAAACCGATGGCGACGACCAGATCCTTCTCGCCCAGTCCCGCGATCTCCTCGCCGAGGGTCTGTCCCGGCTGCGGGGCCACCCGCACCTGGCTGCGAGCCTGGATGAGCTGCTGATGCAGATGCAGCGCCACGGGGTAGCTGTTGCGCAGCCCGACGATGACCACCCGCTCCGCGGCGGCGATCCGCTCCACGGCGTCGGTCAGCCGTCCGTCGGAGAGCAGCGCCACCAGGCGGGAGAGGTTCTCCTGCTCCTTGGCCTGGTGCCGATCCACTCCCGCGCTGTCCTCACTGTCGCCGGTGAT
This sequence comes from Nesterenkonia lacusekhoensis, assembly GCF_017876395.1. NCBI lineage: Bacteria > Bacillati > Actinomycetota > Actinomycetes > Micrococcales > Micrococcaceae > Nesterenkonia > Nesterenkonia lacusekhoensis. The sequence goes on from NZ_JAGINX010000001.1 coordinate 1,905,869, forward strand.
CACCGGAGAAGCCGTGGGCAGACCACGATGGCGCAGCGCCCGAGCGTGGTCACGCACCTCTTTGAAGTCGTCGAACTCGAGCTTGCGGAACAGCCGGGAGACGGTGGCCTTGGAGACTCCGGTCTCCCGCGAGATGTCCGCGGCGGAGAAGATCGCCAGATCACCCAGATGTTCCAACAGGAAGTCCGCCACCCGGCGCTCCTGCGGAGGCAGGCTGCCGTATCTGGCATCGATGCGGGCGTCGATCCTGGTCTCGTGCGGTGTCTCCTCAGCCATGGTCAGAGGCTACCCGCTTCCGCCGACGCCGGCCTCTCCGACTGCTGAGACTCGGCCACCGACCAGACGGCATCCTCGAAGGCGTCCAGCGCATAGGCCACGTCCTCGAGGATCACATTCTCCGCCGGGTGGTGGCTGATGCCGTCCTCACAGCGGGTGAAGAGCATGGCGAAGTCGGTGACCGCCGCCATGGCCATCGCGTCATGACCAGCGCGGGAGTACAGGTGCATCGGATCGGTGTCCCCTGTGGTCCCGATGCCGGCCACCACAGCTTGGCGCAGCGAATCATCACACCAGACCGTGGGCGCATTGTGGATCTCTTCGATCTCCACCTGCAGCCCGCGACCTCCACAGAACTCCTCCACGGCGGCGCGGATGGACTCCCAGGCGCCGTCGCGCACGGCATCCTGCTCAGCGCGCAGGTCCAGGGAGAAGTCGGCACGGCCGGGCACCACGTTGACCGCTCCGGGGCGGGCCTCCAACTGACCGACGGTGGCGATGGCACCCTGCTCACGAGCGATGCGTTCGATGTCCAGCACCGCCTGGGAGGCGCCGATCAGGGCGTCCTTGCGGCGCTCATACGGAGTGCCGCCGGCGTGGCGAGCCTCGCCGATCACTGAGATCAGGAAGCGCCGAGTCCCGGCGATGCTGGTGACCACGCCCAGCGGGCGGCCGGCGGCCTCCAGGTAGGGACCCTGTTCGATATGAGCCTCGAGATAGCCCACCAGGTCCTCGGGTCTCCGGGCGGCCTCGGTGACGCGCTCCGGGTCCAGGCCGAAGCGGGTGAAGGCTTCGCGCAGGGTCACGCCGTCGGCGTCGGCCTGATCCCACCAGGCTTCCTGCCATTTGCCGGCCATGGCCCAGGAGCCCAGCAGCGTGGTGCCGAAGCGGGTGCCCTCCTCATCGGCGAAGGCGGCGACCTCCAGAGCGAAGGGCAGCCGCGCACCGGTCTGCTGGACCCGTTCCTTGACCCGGCGGGCGACCTCGATGGCCAGCAGCACGCCCAGGATGCCGTCGTAGCGGCCGGCGTCGGGCACGGTGTCCAGGTGCGAGGCGAGCATGAGGGCCGGGAGGCCGTCCTGGCTGCCTTCCAAGCGCCCGCACTGGTTGCCGGCTGCGTCCTGCCAGGTGGACAGGCCCACCTCGGTCATCCATGCGGCGGCCAGGGCGTTGTGCTCGGCGTGCTCCGGGGTGAGGTAGGCACGCAGGATGCCGGCGGAGTGGCCGGCGTCGTCGGTGAGGGCTGTGATCCCGGCCAGCTCATCACAGCGGTCCATGATGCGCTGGGCTGCGGCCATCGTGGCCTCGGAGGGCTGGTAGGTCATCGCGCAGTCACCTCGTTCTGGTAGATCTCCTGTGCCGCGCCGACACCGCCGCCTGCCGTGATCTGCGCGCCGGCGGAGCGCAGCACCTGTTCCAGGGCGGCCAGAGTCAGCAGCACCGCGTCCTTGCGCGCGTTGTAGCCCATGGTGCCGATGCGCCAGACCTTGCCGTGCAGCGGGCCGAAGCTGGTGCCGATCTCGATGCCATAGTCGGTGAGCATGGCGTTGCGGGCGGCGTCGCCGTCAACACCAGCGGGGATCTCCACGGCGACCACGTTGTTCATCTTGTGGGCGACGTCGCCGAAGACCTGCAGGCCCAGGCCCTGGACGCCGGCCAGCATGGCCTCGCCGTGGAGACGGTGGCGCTTGATGGCGCTGTCCATGCCTTCCTGCAGCAGCAGGCGCGCGCATTCGCGGACGCCGTAGAGCATCGTGGTGGCCTCGGTGTGGTGGTTCAGCCGCTGCGGCCCCCAGTAGTCGAGGATCATGGACAGGTCGAAGTAGTTCGAGGCGATGCGCGTGCCCTGACCGGCGGTGCCGTCGGCGATGCCCTCCTCCACGTGGCGGCGGGCGCGGACGGTCTCCACGGCCTTCTCGCTCAGTGTGATGGGACTGGAGCCCGAGGGACCGCCCAGGCATTTCTGCAGACCGGCGGTGGCGGCGTCGATCCCCCACGCGTCGGCGAGGAACTCGTTGCCGCCCAGGGAGGCGGTGGCGTCGGTGTAGAAGAGCACGCCGTGCTCGGCGCAGATCTCGCCGATGCCCTCCAGCGGCTGGTTCATGGTGGTGGAGGTGTCGCCCTGGACCAGGGCCAGCAGAGTGGGCTTCTCCTCGATGATGGCCTGCTCGATCTCCTCGGCGGTGAAGACCTGACCCCAGTCCTTCTCCCGGACGGCGACCTCTGCGCCCACGCGCACGGCGATCTCCTTGAGCAGGTAGCCGAAGCGGCCGAAGACCGGGATGAGGACCTTCTGACCGGGCTCCACCAGGGAGACCAACGCGGCCTCGATGCCGGCGCGGGAGGTGCCGTCGATGAGCAGGGTGGCCTCGTTCTGGGTCTTGAAGACTCCCCGGTAGAGCTCCATGACCTCGTTCATGTACCCGGTCATGGAGGGGTCATACTGCCCGACCAGCTGGGCGGACATGGCCCGGTGCACGCGCGGATCCGCGTTCACGGGGCCCGGGCCCATCAGCAGGCGCTGAGGGGGATTGATCTGTGCCGTGGCAGGAGAGGAGTCGTTCATGATCACCAGTCTACTGAAACGAATGTTTCAGGGATGAAACAGGCGGTTGAAACTCTGGAGACAGGGTGGGGGGTGGCGTGGGGCGAGGTCGCTTGGGGCGGGAGGGGCAGAGTTCACCTGACTTGACGACATCTCACCCCGGTTCTCCCGAGAGATTTGTCGCGAAGGCGGTAGAGAACTCGGTGGTCACACCAGGGCCCGACGCCGGCAGCGCGCCTCCCGCGCGCCTCCTCTAGACCACCTGGTGGGCTGTGCCGCGGCAGGCACGGGCGAGGGCGTTCAACGCATCCATCGCGGGACCCTGCGGGGCATAGGCCGGGACACTGACGTCGGTCCAGAGGTGGAACGTCTTCGGCGGACCGACGATCATCGACGCCGCATGCTCCCGGTAGAGGATCGGCCGCGAACGGTGCACGGAGAGCAGCAGGTATCCATCGGGGCCGATCAGATCAGCCGCTTCCCCGTCCTCGGACAGCGCCCATTGGAACGGCAAGGAGGACTTCATCTTGGCGATGGTCTTGTCCAGGCTGTTCGTAGTCCATGGATTGCGGCTCAACATGGCGTACTGCAGGCTCATAGCAGGTCGTCTCCTCCGAACGTGACGATCCCGGCTTGGTACGGGTGGGACCCCACGACGTCGATGCGCCCATCCCCATATGAAGGATCTTCAGCCCAGAACGTGAAATCCGGGGCCGCCCGCGGGCCGACCAGGAGCGCGAGCGCGCGGTCCGGGACATGAGGACGGACGCTGCGGAACAGGCCCGGGTCCACGTCGCGCAGGCTGAAGAACCCCTGCACGCAGGATGGGAAGGCTTGGGCCAGATCTCGCGCAGCAGCAGTGGCCAGGTCAGTCGCTGGGCGGACGTCCTGCGGATAGGGGCCCAACGGAATGCTTCCTGAGGTGTGTTCGATCAGTCCCGCCTCATCCCGGCGTACCGTGATGGATCCCCAGGCACCGCGCCCATCTGTGAAGTAGACAGCGGGTACGGCGAAGGGCGGCTCCCCGCCCAGAGGCTCGGCGGAGGCATCCACATCGGTCACATTCCATGGCCTGGCGAGCGGTTCGGTCAGATCCCAAGCCTCTGGCGCCCCTCCCCCGAGGCGCGGGAGGAGGAACTCAGCGAGTGCACCCATCGGAACGTCCTCCTCCGGCCGCCGGAGCCGGTGGACGCTGAAGCGCAGAGCAGCCTGCTGAGGGTGCGCATCCGCGGCGAACCGAGGGTGGAGCGGGTTGTCCCCGACCTCGCGCAGCTCAGCTCGGGTTCCGGCCATGCGTCCCGTCAGCCCGTTGTAGAACACCTGCTGACCTACAGGTCCCTCGGCGATGTGCCAATAGGCTGCGGCACGGCCCGGCTTCCCGTAGCGATATCGCCGCTGAAGGCCAAAGCCACCGGTGAGCTCCACTGCAGTCGCTGTGACCGGAGAGAGCACATGCTGCGGGCTGCTGTGCAGCACAGCGGTCTTCTTATGCTTCTCCACCGTCTGGAAGAGTGCCCGAAGTGCCGCGGTGTAGCGGATGACAGAAGTAGGGCCGGCGACATGCACGGCGAAATCTCCGGCCCATTCATCGGCCACGGGCCAGTACCGTTCCTGCACCACCGCTCCTCCCTGGTCGCTGGGCCGGTGAGCTTTTCAGGACCATCTTGGCATAGGCTCTGACATGGCCAGGAACCTGCAGCGCGAAGGAGGCCCTCCATGATCCGAGACTCCACAGGGCGGTTTGCCGACATTCGGTTCAAGATCGCGGTGATGAGCGACATCATGGAAGGCCCGGTCGGCCTTCCGCCCGAAACGGTCAACGCGCTGGACCAGATTCGGGGCCGCTACGACGATGAGCTGCTGGCGGTGTTCCCCAGCCCTTCAGCATTCGAGCAGGAGATGCTGATGCGCGCTCCAGTCCCCTCGCCTTCCCCTTCCCCGGAGATCATGCGCTTCATCGCGGACCTCCCTCTATCCCAAGAAGCCCTGGACTCGGTGCAGCAGCTCACCTTCGAGGCCGGCGGCCGAGGCTACGACTGGGTGGATGCCGACGGCGGCGATTGGGGTGGGACCGATGACCGCTTCACCGTTCAAGACATCAGCGGCTTCGAACAGCTCCGGAACCTCACCACCGTGAACCTCGTGGGCGGCTACATCGTCCGTCTCGAGACGCTGCGCCCGATGGCCGAAGCCGGCATCGAGATCATCGTGGCCGCCGGAACGCCCGAGAGCGAAGGCATCGACCCGGAGACCTTCCCCAACCTCCGCATCGTGTGACCACCGCCCGACGCCGGCAGCGCGCCTCCAGTCAGCGCTCAGTCGGAGTCGTCCTCCTGATCCCAGCTGTAACCTTCGAACGACGGCATATCGAACTCATACTCCCCTACGCTGGACCGACCGTCGATATGGCGCAGGCAGTCTCCGGTGATCCGGATCTGAATCGCACGTCCGTCTGACTCCTCATGATGCACATGGTCGACATGCGCCTGACTGTCGAGCGTTCCGCCCCACTCCCGTGTGTACGTATAGCGGGAGACTCCGGTGAAGTCCCCTCTGCCGGACGTCGTGCCGACGTCTTCCAACTCCCAGCCATCATCACCTGTCCAGGCCTCCTCGATATCGGCCAGGACCTCTTCAGCAGCCGTTTCATCATCCACTTCGTCGACTGCTCCTGCTCGCAGCTTGATGACGTCTAGGTCAGATTGCCCAGATATCCCTGTCGGGCAGGACGTAGTGTGAGGGTCACCGCTGGCTCCGAAATCAGCCTGATCGCTCACCTCCACCATCGCAGGAAATGATTCCTCCAGATCAGACGCTCCTGCGTCGAAATCCTCGGCGCTGATCGATGGCCGCGAGAAGACTAAGTACACCAAGACCCAAGTTCCCACCAACGCCGCGAGGCACCAATACATCACCGGGACACGCGCCAGCGCGGAGTGAACGCGACTGTCCGAGCTGCTCATACGTCACCCTTTCTACCCGCTCCGGCCGCTTCACGGACAGACCGAGCCCTCAGAGCGCCACTCAGCTCTCAGCCAGAATTACCCGCCCAGCTATAGTCGATGAACGGAGGGAGACCCAGCGAGTAATCACCAGTACTTCGGGAGCTATCCGTGTGACGCACGCAGTCACCGCTGACCCGGATGTGCACAGCGTGAGCATCTACATCTTCAAAGTAATTGTGCTCCACGAAAGCCTGTGTGACATAGCCCTCATCCCACTCCCGACTATATTCAGTCGTCGACAACACTTCAGACCGTCCTGAGTCACGGAGATCTCGCTGCTCAATCATGGACCATCCATAATCGGTGGTCCACGAACTTTCGATTTCGCCAAGAAGCTCCTCAGCCATACCCTCATCCTCCAGCTCAGCAACCACCTCCGCGCGCAAGGAAGTTTCTTCAGGATCCCCATGCCCGGAAAGTCCTGTCGGACATTCATACTCATGTAGGTCCTCATAAGCCCTGAATTCAGCCGCCTCGTCAACTTGAAGCATCTCGGGAAACTCCGCTTCGAGCCCAGAAGCTACTTGAGCGAACTCATCTTCACCCATGCGCGACGACGATAGGTAAACAAGGAACCCAACAACAATCACAGACGCGCCGACGAAACCTAGCACCCATTTAGGAATCGAGGCGATTGCCCCCTTGGCGCGATGGGTCGCTCCAGTCATTCGCTACCACACCTCCCGTCGACACAAATTCATCTCGCCCCCCTCCTTATAGATTACCCCTAAAGCACCTACCCTCTAGCGTATTCACTGACATCAACGGGATCCACGATCTCTTCCGCGAGCATAATCTCGATAGCCTCAATCTTCGTACTGACTGGAGGCAAGTCTGATCCAATCACGTCATACTCCCTGACGTAATAGTCAGCTCCCTCTTCCGGCTGAACTGCTCTAATCTCTACATGCTCTTCAAAAATCTCATCATCTACATACGGCACTACTTCGCCTTCTCCAGCAGACGCTCTCTGGATAGCCTCTAAAGACTCAGAATCAGAGGTAAAGTAAGAGCCGTGGCCGCCACCCTTCTTATTGATATAGCCTCCGCTGTTCTCCAACAGCTCACCATTCTCATCAACTCCAGACTCAAGGCGAACGACATCGAGATCGCCCATGAGGTCATGGAACGTGACCCCTTCTGTAAGATGACTCATATAAGGCATGTCGATGAGCCCCTCATCTCTCCTAGGATCAACCACATCTGACCGTGTTTCTACCCAGTAGATCTCAACGTCTTCATTCGCCAGATCGTCCCGTGATTCAATATTCTGGCCAAAGCCAACGGGCCCCATGATCGTTATGGCATCTGCTTGAACACCATAGTTTTCACCAGTGTCGCTGTTCGTCAGCGCTTCTTCCTCAGCCGCTGTTCCAATAACAGACGCGGCAAAGCTGTGGGCATCGTAGCTCGTCCGCACGTTCTCTTGGTCAATCTCCATGTTGACGGCGTAATCAAAGGCGGCCAACGACTCTGCCCCTTCGTCCACCATATCCAGAAGTTCATCGTCGCTTGCTGTTACGTTGTCCAGAACACCCGGCGGAGTGTCCATGCCCTGCCAGTAGATCGCCGCAGTATCATCAGGCACTCCCTCTGAGCCAATCCCTGCAGCACTCTTTGTCCGACCCAACCCAGTACCCAAAGTAGTCAGGTCGCTCTCACTTCCAGGGACGTTAGTATGCAGATGCTCGGTTTCACCGTCAAGACTTCCATACAACCCGGCAAATTGACCCGCATCCTCGGTGTCCAAATAGATCACCTGGAAATCCTGCGTACGCATCTCTTCAGCTGCAGTCTCGAGAGCATTGAGTTCCTCCTGAACTGACTCCCGTTGCTGCCGCACCTCTCGCGCTTCTGACTGCTGCCTAGGATTGTTCAGCTCCCTATGCTCTTCGTTGAGCTCTTCCACCTCACGCTCGTGGTGAACGATCTGTCCCTGCAGGTGAACTGCGTTCGCCCTCCCCCGGTCCTCTAGTTTCACACCATTCATGTTGCCGAAGACCGCGGGGAACATCATGAGCAATGCCCACTGCTCCTCGTCTTCCAACGAATTCCACGTCTCAGCGATAGCGTCTATGGTCGCTGGATCGTTCTGATCCTGCTGCGACAGCCCATAGAGATCCTCGGCCCCCTCCGGAAGCTGGTCCTCACTGGTCAGCTCGTTCTCCGCCAGCTCCGCAGCCAGCTCTGGGTTCTGAGCAGCCCAATCAGCCCAGCTCATGTCATCATTGCCCTCGATCTCTTCGGCAATCTCCTGAACCTCTTCCAGCGACAGTTCCCCACTCGTCGCTGTCGCGACCACCGAACCCAGGTCGAACTCAGAGCTGAATGTGCCGACAGGCGTCGCTACACCGCCAGAGCCGGTGGCATAGACCTCTGGAATATCTTCGTTCACTCCGCTGGAGGACTGGAGGGCGATCAGATCACCCTCGATACGAGACTCCAAGCTCCGCCAGTCAGAGTTGAAAGTCAGAACCTCACTGTTGTGCTGGGCGATATCTTCGCGCAGGAGCTCCTCAGCAGCTGCCGTCTCCTCATCATCGACAGTGGGTGAAGAGAGATCGATCTCGGAAAAAGTCAGACGGACCTGCAGCGCCCTGGCTTGTGCCTTCAGCTCTTCACATCGCGCTTGAAGGGGACGTCCTTCCTCTACGAAGTCCTGCAGAGCCGAACCTGCCGATTCCATGGTCTCGGCCCAATCCTCAACTGTGGATGGGACATCGTCCATGGCCGACCACACCACGTCCTGAGTCGACGGCTGTTGATACGCAGTCTGCAGTCCCGTCCAGGTACCACCCACATCGGATGCCGAATCAGCAACTGCACGTGCCGAAGACTTCAGCCCTGATGCCGAAGAGTCCAAGTCATCCCAGGGGACATCCACCTCAGTGGGGAACAGAATATTGTTCGTCTGGGTACCTTCGTAGATCATCAAACCTCACACTGCCCTCAGCGCGAGGAACCGGGGCCGACCTCGCGCCCTTATGTTCACGTCGTGGCCCAACGTACATCACCACTGTGCGGAACAGAACAACCTGAGGTTTCGTGCGCGTTACCTACTCAGCTCTCCACGGACTCCTTCAGCCGCAGCAGGGCGATCTCGGCCAGCTGGCCGCGCCGGACCTCGTTCTCGGTCTCCGGGGAGTTCTCCAGCCGCTGGTGCAGCTGCTCCAGCATCTCCTCGGAGCTGCGGCCCTTGGCGCGGATCAGGAAGATGCGGTCGAACTTCTCCTCATAGGCCACATTGGCCTGCACCCACTCCTGACGGGCCTTCTCGTCCTCTGACAGGTTCCCCTGCTCGCTGCGTGAGGCCTGCGCCTCAGCACCGCTGCCCTGGACCTTCTCCCCGATCCGCGGGTGGTGCGCCAGCGCCGCATCCACCTCCTGATCGGCCCATCCGGCGGCCAGCTCCTCCGCCGTCTCCAGCAGCTCCTGCTGGGAGCCGAAGGGCCGTCGAGCCAGCAGCGCCGCCCGCCAGGAGGCGATGGGCGCGCAGGTGTGCAGCAGCTCTCCCGCGGTCTCCGCTTCGGCGCTGTTGAACTCCTCGAGCTTCATCGCTGACCAGCTCCCGCGACCTCGGCGCCCACCAGCTCGGCGGCATAGCGGATCAGTGCCTTATCGCTGCCGGAGGGGCCCACCAGGCTCAGGCCCACCGGCAGTCCCGGACGTCCCTCGGAGCCCTCCGTGCGCAGCGGCACGCTGACCACCGGCAGTCCGGCCAGGCCGGCCACGCAGGTCAGCATCAGGGTCCGCTGCCGCTGAGCCTCGATCAGCTCACCGCCGGCGGAAGCCTCCCGGATCAGCGGAGCCGCAGAGGACGCCGAGGGCAGCGCCAACACACCCTCGCCGACCCAGCCGCGCACCTTCTCACGCACCTGAGCGATCAGCTCGCGGGCCCGCACCTCGTCATCGGCACTGAAGCTCTCCGCGCGGCGGAAGCGGGCCGCCACATCGGGAGCCAGCTGCTCCCAGTGCTCGGCCACCCACTCGCCGTGGTTGGTCCAGGCCTCCCGGCCCTGCACTGTGCTGAAGGCGGTCACCCACTGCCCCAGCGTCTCCTCGTCCAGGGCCACGTCCAGCTGGGTGGCCTCGGCGGCGGCGCTGCGCACCGCCTGGGCCACCTCCGGATCGGCCAGGTCGGTCAGCTGCGGGATCGCCTTGAGCTCGCCCAGAGCGCGCGACGCCGGCCAGGCCACCGGCCCCTTGGGCACGATCAGCCGCGGACTGGTGCTGGCCATCCCGCCCATCGCCGAGGGCACAGAGGCCGCGGCGGCCGCCACCTCGGTCTCGGGGATCAGCACCTCGGCGGCATCGGCCAGAGCCTGCGGGGTCCGGGTCATCCATCCGACGGTGTCGAAGCTGTCGGCCAGCGGCAGCAGGCCCTCACGGCTCACCAGATCATGGGTGGTCCGGATGCCCCACAGGCCCTGATAGGCCGAGGGCACGCGGATGGACCCGCCGGTGTCCGTGCCGAGCCCGATGCTCGCATGCCCCAGAGCCACGGCCGAGGCCGAGCCGGAGCTGGACCCGCCGCTGATCCGCCGCGGCGCACGCGGGTTCGGCGGGGTTCCGTAGTGGGTGTTGGTGCCGGCCAGGCTGTAGGCGAACTCGTCGGTGGCCGCCAGACCGGTGATCTCAGCACCGGCCTCCAGCAGCGTCTCCACGGCGGGCGCCGTCGCCTCCTGCACCTGGGCCTCAGCCAGATAGGCCGGGGACCCGGCACCCACCCGCTGTCCGGCCACGGAGAAGAGATCCTTGACCGCCACCGTGTGACCGGCCAGCGCGCCTTGCTCCTTCGCCTCCGCCGCAGCGGGCACCAACGGTGCGCCCAGCACGCGCCAGACCCTGCGGTCGAAGACGGGCGGGGCCACCATCACATGGGCCACGGAGCACTGCCAGCCCTGGTGGCCGGCGTCGGGGTTGTCAGATCTGGTCCACACCTGGGTCTGCTGGCCGCGCCCTGTGGAGGCGCCGGAGGCATCCACCAGCTCGGTGATCGCCACGGTGGAGGCGTGATCGGAGCCCAGCGCACGCACATGCAGCTCCACGATCCGCCGCTTGGGCGCACCTCCGCGAGCGCCGCGGAATCCGGTGATCTCCTCGTGGGAGACCATCAGCCCGGAGGCGTCGCCGCGCAGCGTCTGCTCCCCCGGGGCGAAGAGGTGAGCCATCGTCTCCAGGTCATCAGCCATCAGCGCCTGCTCATAGGCCCAGAAGGCCGCTTCCACATCCGGTCGATCATCACCCTGAGCAGCAGGACGCCGGTACTGCGGGACTCCATCCTGGTCGATGGTCACCTGCTGGTCATCACCGTGCTGAACGTTCACCGGACCCCCTTGAAGTCCTCGAGCTTCACCCGCGCATGGACACCCTTGACGATATCCACCACCTGGGAGATGTTGAAGTCCGTGGCGGCGGAGAGGTACGCGTAGGCGTGCTCGGGGTCCAGACCCCAACGGGCCTGCAGCAGCGCGATCGCATTGCGCACACAGTTCTGCACTGCCAGGTCCAGGTCCTCGTCCATGCCGGTGGGGATCAGGTGCTCGGCCGTCTCGGCGATGGGGCCCACCTGGTCGCCGAAGCGTGTCAGCGCCTCCTCGCGCGCCACCACGTCGAAGCTCACATGTCCGCGCAGGCTGGCCTCCATGGCGGTCAGGGCGACCTCTCCGTCACCTTGGGCGAAGTGCGGATCACCGACGAAGGCCAGGGCACCAGGGACCTGCACAGGGATATAGAGGGAGGCGCCCTCGGTGAGCAGCGCGATGTCGATGTTTCCGCCGTGGCGTCCGGGAGGCACAGAGTGCGGGCGGTCCTCGCCGTCCACGGCCACACCCATCGTGCCGAAGAAGGGGGCCAGGTCGAAGCTGACCGTCCGCTCCGCGCCGGCGAAGGGTGCGATGGTGCCCTTGGCTCTCCCCTGCGATTCATCCACCGCTGCGAAGACGGAGACGCTCTCCTGGGCCCGCGGGAACTCCTCGGGAAGCGCTCCCTTGCCGTGCCGGTTGGAGATCACGCCGTAGGGCACGCGGCGCTCCAGCCTGTTCACCGTGATCTTCAGGAAGTCGCCGGGACGGGCATCCTCCACGTAGATCGGCCCGGTGTTCACATGCGGACCGTCCTGGGTCGGGCGGCGCGGATGATCGCTTGCCGCCAGCGCGACGGCGTCGCGGAGCACCTGCTCCTCCTGCACTCCGTGCCGGGCGAAGTAGGCGCGCGGATCCCGCCCCTGGTCCTCCAGAATCCCCTCATGGGACAGGGTGTCGATCACGACCTCCTCCCCCGGAGCGATGCGCAGCACCGGGTCATCGGCGGCGCAGGGCAGGCGGCCCCACAGGACGTTTTCATCAGTGGCGGGGAGGTAGGCGGCACCTTCGGGGACATGGTCGCCGGGCTGGAGGATTCTGGTCATAGGCCACAGTGTTACAGCCCCGTGTTACGCCGAAGTGTCGGGAAGCTCAGAGGCCCAATGTGCGGCGCATCTGATCTGCCAGCTGGTCCGGGCTGGTCAGGAAGCCGTCATGACCGATGGGTGAGGCGATCATGTGCACCTCATGCTCGCCGGGCAGAAGCTCGGCGATCTCGCGGGACTGCTCCGGGAAGTAGAGCCGGTCGCTGTCCACCGCGGCCAGGAACGGCACCGCGGTGATGTTCTGCAGAGCCTGCGCCGCTCCCCCGCGGCCGCGGCCGACGTCGTGGCTCATCAGCGCCTCGGTCAGCACGATGTAGGCATTGGGGTCGAAGCGGGAGGACAGCTTCTCCGCCTGATGGTCCAGATAGGACTCCACCTGGTAGCGCCCACGCCGACGGGAGGACCACCCGAAGGGTTCCTCCCGGCCCTGGGGCTCACGGCCGAACCGCACCGAGAGCTCAGTCTCTGTGCGGTAGGTGATGTGGGCGATCCGCCGCGCCAGCTGCAGACCGGCCTCGGGCACGGTCCCGCCGTAGTAGTCGCCGCCGTGGAAATGAGGGTCGTTCTCCACGGCCTTGATCTGGGCCTGCCCGAAGGCGATCTGCTCGGCAGTCGACGCCGCCCCGCAGGCGAAGACGGCGACGCCGCCCACCCGATCCGGGTAGGTGGCCGCCCATTCCAGAGCGCGCGCCCCACCCATGGAGCCGCCGATGACGGTATGGAACTCAGTGATCCCCAGCTGATCGGCCAGGCGTGCCTCCAGATGCACCGAGTCCCTGATCGTCACGAACGGGAAGCGGGACCCCCAGGGCTCACCCTCCGGGTCCGGAGAGGCAGGGCCGGTGGAGCCGTAGCAGCCGCCGACCATGGCCGGAGCCACGACGAACCAACGCTCCGGATCGATGGGACGGCCCGCACCGAGCAGGCTCTCCCACCAGCCGGATCCGGGGTCCGCCTCCGTCGGGGCGACATGGGTGTCTCCGGTGAGTGCGTGGGCGACGAGGATCGCGTTGTCCCCGGCCTCGTTGAGGGTCCCCCACGTCTCGAAGGCGATCTCGACCGAGGGCAGGAACCTGCCGGTCTCGAAGGTGTAGGCCCCCACCTCCGCGATCTGCAGCGCCCCGGCGGGACGGTGTCCGAAATCGTTCGCCGGGGCAGCCGCGGCGCAGGGGGCCTGCAGAGTCATCGCGCAGAGGTTCCTGCCGCTGCACCGGCAGGAGCGGCCGCCTCTGTCGCCGGCTGCGGCGCATTCTGCCCCACGGCGTCCAGAGCCTGCCGCAGGTCGGCCAGGATGTCGTCCAGGTGCTCGATCCCCACAGAGAGGCGCACCACGCCCGGCTTCACGCCGGCGGCCTTCTGGTCCTCCGGGGTGAGCTGACGGTGGGTGGTCGAGGCCGGGTGGATGGCCAGAGAGCGCACATCGCCCACGTTCGCCACCAGGGAATGCAGCTGCAGGGCGTCCACCACGGCCTGGCCGTTGGCGGCCTGGGCCGCGGCATCCTCCCCGTGGACCTCGAAGGACAGCACGGCTCCCACACCGTGGGGAAGGTACTTCTGGGCATGCTCCCAGCAGGGGCTCTCCGGAAGTCCGGAGTAGAAGACCTGGCGGACGGCCGGGTGATCGCGCAGGAAGCGAGCCACGGCCGCGGCGTTGTGCACGTGGCGCTCCACGCGCAGGCTCAGCGTCTCCAGGCCGAGGTTGATCTCGAAGGCGTTGTGCGGTGACAGCGTGGGGCCCAGGTCCCGCAGCAGCTGCACCCGTGCCTTCAGGACGAAGGACAGATTCACCCCGAAGATGCCCTCGGGCCCCAGATCCCTGCCGAAGACCAGACCGTGATAGCTCTCGTCCGGCTCGTTGAAGCCGGGGAACCGGTCCGGATGCTTGGAGTAGTCGAAGGTGCCGGCGTCGACGATGATCCCGGCGATGGCCGTGCCGTGCCCGCCCAGGAACTTCGTGGCGGAGTGGACCACCACATCGGCGCCGAACTCGATGGGCCGGCACAGGTACGGCGTGGCCAGCGTGTTGTCGACCACCAGCGGCACGCCGACCTCATGGGCGGTGTCGGCCACGCTCTCGATGTCCAACACGTCGGTGCGGGGGTTGGCCACCGTCTCGGCGAAGAAGGCCGCAGTGTTCGGCTGAACGGCGGCCCGCCAGGAGGCGACGTCGTCCGGGTCCTCCACAAAGCTGACGTCGATGCCCAGCTTGGGCAGGGTGTGCTTGAAGAGGTTCTGCGTGCCGCCGTAGAGCGAGGGCGAGGCGACGATGTGCCCACCGCCCTCGGCCAGGTTCAGCAGGGCCAGGGTGGTCGCCGCCTGGCCCGATCCCACAGCGAGCGCTCCCACGCCGCCCTCCAGAGCCGCAACCTTGTCCTCCACGGCCTGGACCGTGGGGTTGCCGATGCGGGAGTAGATGGGGGCGATCTCCTCCAGACCGAAGCGCCGTGCGGCGGCCTCGGCGTCGGGGAAGACGAAGGAGGTGGTCTGCTGGATGGGCAGGGCCCGGGCCCCGGTGACGGGGTCCGGGGAGACTCCGGCATGGATCTGCCGGGTCTCGAAGTGGGCGGACTGGATGTCCAAGGTGGGTTCGGTCGATGCAGCCATCGAATACACTCCGTGAAACTCGCGCTTGCCCGGCGGCGTCCTCCGCCGGACCTGGTCGTCACCCGGGGCACCCCACCGCGAAGTGGAGGGTTGCCGGCCAGCAAACCGGGGTTTTGCGCTGGCGCTCTTGACCTGGGAATAAGTCTGCCTGCGCGCCGTGAAAAGGGCAAGTCACTGTTACGCGAGGTGTAGCCGCTCAGAGCTGCGGCAGGGCAGACTCCTGAAAGGTCCACGGATCACACGGAAGATCCTCCAGCCGGAAGGCCTCCGACGCATGGCCCAACGACCCCGGGGGCAGACCGAGCGAGTCCAGCAGCAGGTCGCGGACGGCGTCGGGTCCGATGCCCCGTTCCCGGAGCTGGGCCAGGGTGACCGCACCGTCGCGTTTGGCGAGTCTGCGGCCCTCGGGGCTGAGCACCAGCGGGACATGGATGTACTCCACCGCCGAGCGGGCCTGCGCACCGTAGAGCAGCTCCCGCAGGTAGGCCTGCCGCGGCGCGGAGGAGGCCAGATCGTCACCGCGCAGCACCTGGTCCACGCCGGTGAGGTGGTCATCGACCACCACAGCCAGGTTGTAGGCGGCGGTGCCGTCGTTGCGGATCAGCACCAGATCATCGACGACGCCGTCCACGCGGCCCAGCAGCCGGTCCTCGACGCTCTGCTCACGCTGCCAATCCGGAACGCGCAGCCGCAGCGCCGGCGGACGCTGCTCCCGACGCCGGGCCCGGTCCTGCTCGCTGAGAGTCCGGCAGGTGCCCGGATAGGCGCCTGGCGGGGCGTGGGGTGCCCGCGCCGCCTCCTGGATCTCGCGCCGGGTGCAGAAGCATTCGTAGACCAGGCCTCGGCTGCGGAGCTCAGCGACGGCGTCGTCGTAGATGTCCTGACGCTGGGACTGCCGGAGGACGTCGCCGCCGAAGGTGATCCCCAGAGACTCCAGATCAGCGCGCTGACGCTCAGCCGAGCCGGCGACGGTGCGGCCGGCGTCGAGATCCTCGTAACGCAGCAGCAGCTGACGGTCCTCGGCGTGGGCGGCCAGCCAGGCGAGCAGGGCCGTGCGCAGGTTCCCCAGGTGCAGATCTCCTGAGGGGCTGGGTGCATAACGGCCTGCGGGCATCGGTCAGCGGCTCACTTCACCGGCAGATGCTCACCGGAGCTGCGGGTTTCGGATTCGGGAGTCTCGGAGCCTTCCGCCGAGCTGCCCCCGGCCTCCAGGTCGATGCCCTGCAGCGTCTTCGGCACCAGGGAGACCGCGATCAGCGAGATCAGCGAGAGGCCGGAGAGGTAGAGGCCGATCATCCATCCCTGGCCGGTGGCGTCGTAGATGGCCTGGGCGATGGTCGCAGCGAAGGCTCCGCCCATGATGGAGCCGAAGGCGTAGCCGATGGACACCCCGGAGAAGCGGACATCCGCCGGGAACATCTCGGCGTAGAGGGCCGACTGCGGGCCATAGGAGGGGCCCAGGCCGATGGTCAGCACGAACACCGCGAGCGCGAACATCAGCAGAGAGCCGGTGTCGATCAGGAACCACATCGGGATACACCAGAGGATCAGGATCCCGAAGCCGATCTGATAGGTCAGCACGCGGCCGATGCGGTCGCTGATCCAACCGCCGAAGTAGGTGAAGATGAACCAGCCCAGCGCGCCCACCAGGGAGGCGATCAGCGTGTCGGTGGTGGAGAATCCCACGGCGCTGGAGGCGTAGGAGGCGAAGAAGACGATGATCATGTAGCCCGCGGCGTTGTTGGCCGAGAAGATCAGAGCGGTCAGGAAGACGTTCTTCTTATGGGTGGTCAGCAGCTCCTTGAGCGGAGCCGAGGACTCCTTCTTCCGCTGCTTCATCTCGGCGAAGACCGGGGACTCCTCCACCCGGCGGCGGATCAGGTAGGCCACCACGATCAGCACGAAGGAGAAGAGGAACGGCATGCGCCAGCCCCATTCCAGGAACTGCTCCTCGGTCAGCGCAGCACGCAGACCGAACATGGAGATGGCCGCCATGAACATGCCCAGGGGGACGCCGATCTGCGGATACATGCCGAACAGGCCGCGCTTGTGGCGCGGGGCATGCTCGACGGCCAGCAGAGCGGCACCGCCCCATTCGCCGCCGGCGGAGAGACCCTGCAGGATGCGCAGGACCACCAGCAGGATCGGGGCGGCCATGCCCCAGGCCGCGTAGGTCGGCAGCAGGCCGATGAAGGCGGTGGCCCCGCCCATGCCCAGCAGGGTCAGGACCAGGACGAGCTTGCGTCCGTAGCGGTCGCCCAGCCAGCCGGCCAGGATGGCGCCCAGAGGGCGGAAGAGGAAGGAGATGCCGATCGAGGCCCAGGCCACCAGCTGGGCCAGGGTCTGGTTCTCCTCGCCCAAGGGTTCGAAGTACAGCACAGCCAGGACGAATCCTGCCGCCTGTGCATAGATGAAGAAGTCGTACCACTCGATCGTGGTCCCCACCAAGGTTCCGGCGAGGACCTTCTTCTCCTCGCGGGTCTTCCGATGCCCCTCAGCGCTGAGGAATGCCTGCTGCGTCATTCCGAAGATCCTACCTCTTGTCAGGACTTCCCCGGTCCGAGAGGATCAGACGTATGAATGACTTCACGACGATCACCGTCTCCACCGAGGAACGCATCGGCATGATCCGGCTGAACCGGCCGGAGGCGCTGAACGCGCTCAACGCCGAACTGATGGACGAGGTGGTCCGGGCCGCCGTGGAGTTCGACGCCGACCCGGAGATCGGCGCGATCCTGCTGAGCGGCTCGGAGAAGGCCTTCGCCGCCGGGGCGGACATCAAAGAGATGGCCTCCAAGGACTTCGCTGAGATGTACAGCCGTGACTGGTTCGGGCGCTGGGATGAGTTCGCCCGGCTGCGCACTCCAGTGGTGGCCGCCGTCTCCGGCTACGCCCTGGGCGGAGGCTGCGAGCTGGCTATGATGGCCGACCTGATCATCGCCGGCGAGAGTGCGAAGTTCGGGCAGCCGGAGATCGATCTGGGCGTCATCCCCGGCATGGGCGGCTCCCAGCGGCTCACCCGGTCGGTGGGCAAGGCCAAAGCCATGGATATGGTCCTCACCGGACGGCACATCGGCGCCGAGGAGGCAGAACGGATCGGCCTGGTCTCCCGGGTGGTCCCCGACGAACTGCTGGAGACCGAGGCTGCCAAGGCCGCCGGGACCATCGCCTCGAAGTCCAAGCCGGCAGCTCAGATGGCCAAAGAGGCTGTGTCTGCCGCCTTCGAGTCACCGCTGCATCAGGGCCTGCAGTTCGAGCGCCGACTCTTCCACGCTCTGTTCTCCACGGAGGACCAGACCGAGGGCATGGCGGCCTTCGCGGAGAAGCGCAGCCCCGAATGGAAGCACCGCTGAGCTGAACTGCGCTGAGCGCTAGAGGCCGAGGATGGCCCGGGCAGCGGCGTCGGCGTCGGCCAGGGTGCGCGCCGAGCCGCTCGGGCTGCCGCCGGACTCCGCGGCGATGGCCGTCCCCCACTGCACTGAGCTCAGCTGCAGTCCCAACACGTAGAGCCCCTCGCAGATCTCGCCGTCTGCGCTGATGAGCCGGTGCGGAGCAGGCGTGACGTCGAAGCCCTTGCCCGCACGCGGGGCACCGGAGGAGTCGATGAGCTCCTGCGGCCGCGCCAGGCCGTCCTTCAGCAGCCCGGCCACCAGGGGCGACTCAGAGAGCTGGACCCGGTTGGCCGGCATCATCGCCTCCAGCAGATACCCGGCACGGTAGGGCTCCTCCGCCCCCACCCACGGTGATTCGGCGGTGAAGCGCCCCGTCTCCCGGTCCACGTCGAAGACCGGCTCCGGCCCCAGGAACTCCACGACGCCGGCCCGGGCCAGAGCCGCCAGCTCCTCGATCCGCTGCGGCGGCGGTCCGCTGGCCGCGCCTTCGACCAACGATTCGAACCAGGTCTCGACGTCGTCGATCCGGCTGGCCTGGGCCACCCGCCCCTGGGAGATCAGCTCCTTGAGCTTCATCCGGGCCGCATGCAGAGCCCCGATGGCCATCTTCAGCGGGCTGGCCGTGCCGGCGTCGGAGGTGGCCGCGTCCTCCACCAGATAGCTGAGCATGTGCTGCTGGTAGTCGTCGTGGGAGGTGAAGGCAGCTCCGTCGAAGGGCCTCCCCAAGGACCGCACGAACCTCTCCGCCTCCGGCAGACGCTCCGCGGGCGGATGGGTTACGGGAGGATGGGCCAGCCCCTCCTCCTGCGCCACGGGCTCTGCGTCCGGCCCCGTCCGGTAGTAGGTGTGCAGCACGTCCTGCAGGATCAGGGGCCAGAGGTGCGCGCGGAAGTCCAAGAAGTCGTGGCGCCGCTCCGCCTCATCGATGGCATCATCGGTGAAGTGCACCAGCTCGACCCCCTCCGGGATGAAGCCGGGCGCGCTGGATTTGGCCCGGTACGGGGTCCCGCGCCGAGAACCGGCGATCAGCCTGGGCTCCCGGCCGGAGGGGATGTATTCCAGGCGCCGACCGGGTTGGGCCTCCGGCAGCTCACGGAAGGAGCCCCCACGCCCGAGGGTCACTTGGATCATCAGGTCGAAGAAGTTCAGGCCCATCCCGCGGACCAACACATTCTCCTCCTGGGGCAGGAGGTCGTAGTCCACGTCGGTGGGGACGGCCGGGGCCAGGTAGCGCAACCCCAGGTCCTGCGCCGCCTGGGCCAGGCGCTCTCCGGGGTCGTTGAGCCGGGCGGGGATATGACCGAGCGCCAGGACCGCTGCGTCGACCTCCTGCTGACCCTGCGCAGTGCTCAGCAGGTAGCGGCGACCGTGGGGCGCACAGCGGGTCGCCGCGGTGCTGCGACGCTCCACCACGACGCCGCAGTCCTCCAGACCCGCGGTGACCCGCTGGTGGAGCCAGCGCAGGTAGGTGCCGTAGGCCGCGCGGCTGGGGTAGTCGGCGTCGTCGGGCGCGGCTGCTGCCCGAAGTTCGGCCGGCGCATGGCGACGACGCCACTGGGCGAAGCCGCAGGAGACCGAGGAGGGCGGGATCTGGTCGCAGGTGGGCCCCTCAGATGCGGCCGTCGGATACGAGGCCGGGGTGTTCATCAGGTACAGCGGAGACTGGTCCGGGTTCCAGACGCGGCCGGGGCCGTGTGGTGCCGGATCGAAGATGATCACCCGCAGGGCGGGATCGCCGCGGCGGGGCGAACGCTGCAGGTGAGCCAACAGCCGGTCCAGGAAGGAAGTGCCACGGGGGCCTGCCCCGACGACGGCGATGACAGTCTCCCCAGTCGGTTGCGGCATCCTCATCCTCTCTGTGGGCCATACTCTGACGATCAGCAGGTGTACGGACAACAATGGTGTACGGACAGCAGGTATATACGACGAAGGGCCCCGGTGCGAACACCGGGACCCTTCTCTGAGCGGAGGATGGGGGATTTGAACCCCCGAGGGCGTTAACCCAACACGCGTTCCAAGCGTGCGCCATAGGCCGCTAGGCGAATCCTCCTTCAGTTGTGCTCTGCTTCAAGAGCAGAGTCAATGGTAGCTGAAAAATTCTCTGCTACCAAAAGCGGAGGCGGGGGGATTTGAACCCCCGATCCCCGATTAAGAGGATCCTTCATTAGCAGTGAAGTCCGTTCGGCCGCTCCGGCACGCCTCCTGTTGCGTCATAGCGGCGGACCACCATGATGCGACACTCAAGGCTACCGTCATGCCCGGCCAAGTTTCAAAGCGGCGTACGGATCAGGCCGACCGGACCACAGCCAGGCTGAACCCGTCCCAACCCTTGGCCCCCACGGTCTGGACCGCGGTGGCCTCCAGGACGGGGCTGCTCCCTTGGGCCTCGAGGAAGTCCCAGATGCCTCGGATGTCCGGATCCTGTGAGTCGGCGTCGAGGATCTGCCCACCACGGACCACGTTGTCCCCCACGATGACGGTTCCGGGACGAGCCATCTGCACGGCCAGCTGCAGGTAGCGGGCGTTGCCGGCCTTATCCGCATCCAGGAACACCAGATCGAAGGGTTCGGGCTCTTCGGCGATGAGCTGGCGCAGGGAGTCTTCAGCAGCACCCAGGCGGATCTGCACGCGGTCGGCGACGCCGGCATCCTCCAGATTGGCCTGGGCCACCTCCGCATGGCGGGGTTCGTACTCACACGTGATGACCTGCCCCTGATCCCCCACGGCACGGGCCATCCAGATGGTCGAGAAACCGGCCAGGGTGCCCACCTCCAGCACGCGGCGCGCTCCCGAGATCTCAGCCAGCAGCGCCAACATCTTGCCGTGAGCGGCTGAGACCTCGATCCGCGGCATACCTGCCTCATCGGCGCGACGCCGCACTCGGTCGAAGACCTCGTCCTGCCGGACCACGGTCTGTTCCACATAGGCGTCCACGGCGGCCCACTGCTGCTCATTCGCGGTAGTCATGGCCTCAGCCTAAGGAGCCGCGGCGAGGCTGGGAAGGGGTGGCTGCGCGGAACCCGGACCGCTCTCCACAGGGGGTCGAACGGCGAATGCATCGTGTCAGCGCCACGCGGTAAGGTCTAGGGCGTGAGCACCGCCCTCTATCGCCGCTACCGCCCGGACACCTTCTCCGATGTCATCGGGCAGGAGCATGTCACCGCCCCGCTGATCACAGCCCTGGGCAAGGATGCGGTCTCACATGCCTACCTGTTCTCCGGTCCGCGCGGCTGCGGCAAGACCACTTCGGCCCGCATCCTGGCCCGCTGCCTGAACTGTGCGCAGGGCCCCACCGGCCACCCGTGCGGGCAGTGCGAGTCCTGCCGGGACCTGGCCACCGGCGGGCCGGGCTCACTGGATGTCATCGAGATCGACGCCGCCAGCCACGGCGGTGTGGACGATGCCCGCGATCTGCGCGAACGTGCCACCTTCGCCCCGGTCCGCGACCGCTACAAGATCTTCATCATCGATGAGGCTCATATGGTCACCGCGGCCGGCTTCAACGCGCTGCTGAAGATCGTCGAAGAGCCCCCGGCGCACATCAAGTTCATCTTCGCCACCACGGAGCCGGACAAGGTCATCGGCACCATCCGCTCCCGCACCCACCACTACCCCTTCCGGCTCGTGCCGCCGGAGCCGCTGCTGGAGTATCTGCAGAAGCTCTGCGAGCAGGAGAGCGTCCCTGTGGCTCCCGGGGTGCTGTCGCTGGTGATCCGTGCCGGCGGCGGTTCGGTGCGCGACACTCTCTCGGTGCTGGACCAGCTGATCGCCGGCTCCGAGGCCAGCGGCATCGACTACGAGCGCGCCACCGCCCTGCTGGGCTTCACCCACACCGCTCTGCTGGATGATGTGGTGAACTCGGTGGCCGCTCTGGACGGCGCCACGGCCTTCGGCGTGGTGGACCGTGTGGTCCAGTCCGGACAGGATCCGCGGCGGTTCGTCGAAGATCTGCTGGAACGGCTGCGCGATCTGATCATCGTGAAGTCTGTTCCGGAATCCCCCGGGGCCATCCTGCGCGGCGTCCCGGAGGACCAGATCCGGCGCATGCAGGAGCAGGCCTCCGCAGTGGGCGCCGCAGAGCTCTCCCGCGCGGCCGACATCACCGCTCAGGCGCTGACCGATATGGTCGGCGCCACCTCGCCGCGGCTGCATCTGGAGCTGCTCATGGCTCGGCTTCTGCTGCCTCACGCTGAGCAGGGCCACGCCAGCGTGGCCGCTCGCCTGGAACGCCTGGAGCGCCGCGTCGACTTCGTCTCCGGTGCCGGTGCGACCCCCGCAGACGAGCACCCGACGCCGGCCCCTGCTGAAGGTGCTGCGGCTTCGACTGCCGCGCCGGCTGCGGCTGCACCAGAGGCCCCGGCGGCTGCACCTGCAGCTGCCGCTGAGCAGCCGGCCGCTGCTGAGCGGCCGGCAGCAGCCCAGCAGGAGCCTGCATCCCAGCAGGGCGAGCCAGAAGCACCGACTCAGCCGCAGCAGTCCGAGCCCACCCCGGCACCGGCCTCCTCCGGCCCGCAGTCCGGCGCTTCCTCGCAGTCCGGCGCTGGCACCCAGTCAGGCGCTGCCTCGCAGGAGTCGGCCGACGATTGGGCCATGCCCGGTGTGCCGCGTGAGTCCGAGCCCGCTCCTGCGCCGAACCCTGCCGATGAGTGGGCCACCCCCGGTGTGGACCGCCAGCCCCCGCAACAGGATGCCGCACAGCCCGAGGCACCCGAAGCCGAGGCACCCCAGGTCAACGTGCCACAGGTCAACGCGCCACAGCAGGCTGAACCCCAGCCGCAGGCGCCTGCCACGCAGCCCTCCGCGTCCCAGCAGCCGGCACAGCCCTCCCAGCCCGCACCTCCGCAGGCTGGTGGGGCTCCGCAATCAGGCGGGGCTCAGCCATCGGGTGGAGCTCAGCTATCCGGTGGCTCTAAGGTCCAGATGATGCAGCGCGCGTGGCCGGACATCGTGGATACGCTCAAGGGCCAGTCCCGCATGCTGTGGATGCTGGTCAAGGGCAATGTCTCGGTGGGCGGCTTCGACGGCCAGACCCTCACTCTGGCCTTCAGCAACGACGGCGCTCGCAACACCTTCGCCAACCGCAACGGCGAGCAGGCTCTGAACGCGGCCATTCAGCAGGTTCTCGGCATGCAGGTCAGCTTTGACCTGGTCACTGGAGGTGCTCCCCCGGCAGATGGTGGTGGGACCCCAAAAGTTGAGGCGGGCCCAGCCCGCACTCCGGATCCGGCCCCCGCAGCACCGGCGGAACCGGCAGCGCCCTCGCCCTCTGGGGCGAGCCCTGTCTCCGAGGGTGACGGCGCCCCCGCTTGGGTGAGCGAGGAAGAAGCACCTGACCCGGTGCAGCCTGAGCCCGAGGAACCGCCGCAGCCGCCGTCGCCTCACCCTGCCTGGAACGGTGAGCCCAGCCGTGACCCGGCTGGAGTCACCGACTCCGACGATGCCCCGGAGGAGAAGGACCCCTTCTACGAGACCTCGCAGGCTGGACCATCTGCTCCCCCAGCAGCTCAGGAGCCGCCGGAAGATCTGCACCCGGGCTCCTGGGAGGATCCCTACGCGCAGGGGTCCGGTCCGCATCCGGGCAACGGCGCTGCACCGTCGAACCCCACCTCGCAGCAGAGCCCCGCCCCGCAGCAGAATACGCACGAGCCCGCCCCGGAGGCCTATAAGCCGCTGGCAGAGAAGCCTCAGGTCCCGGTGTTCGCGCGGAAGTCCGCGCCCACTGCGCCGGCGTCGTCGGGCGGTTCCTCCAGCCCTGCTCCCGGGCAGGGGGCAGACTCGCAGAGCGCGGCGAGCCCGTCCGCCCCGGCCAACAGCCGACTGGCGGAGATCAAACAGCGGATGGCTCAGCGCCGTGCCACGGCGGGCGTCGCCTATGACACTCCGCCGCCTGATCCGATGTATGACCAGGGACCGCCGCCTGATCTGGATCAGGCGGTGCCCGCCGCCCAGGCCTCAGGTGCCCAGGGCCCCGGGTCGCAGGGCAGTGCTCCTGCATCGGAGGTGGAAGAGGTCCCCAGCGACGACGACATCGCGGTGGAGGAATCCAGCGTCTTCGGCCGCAAAGCGCTGGAGCGCCTGCTCGACGCCACGCTCATCGAGGAACGACGCCTGGGCGAGTAGTGCTCAGACCCTCCGGGGCCAAGCCTGCCGGCGGCCCTAGGCCGTCTCCACGGCGTGAGCGATGGCCGTGCCGAGCTCTTCGCAGGACGCGCTGCCGCCCAGATCCGGAGTCATCGTCTGGCCTGATTCCAGCACTGATTCGAACGCGCTGGTCACCGCCTCGGCAGCCTGGGCCTCACCCAGGAAGTCCAGCATCATGGCACCGGCCCAGATCTGACCGATCGGGTTGGCGATCCCCTTGCCCGCGATGTCTGGAGCGGAGCCGTGCACCGGCTCGAAGAGTGAGGGCAGCTCGCCGGTCGGGTTGATGTTCGCAGAGGGTGCCACACCGATCGTTCCGGTGCAGGCAGGGCCGAGGTCGGAGAGGATGTCGCCGAAGAGATTGGAGGCCACGACGACGTCGAACCAGTCCGGATGCAGCACGAACTGCGCGGCCAGGATGTCGATGTGGAACTTATCCACCTCGATCTCAGGGAAGGCCTCCCCCATCTCGGCCACCCGCTCATCCCAATAGGGCATGGTGATGGAGATGCCGTTGGACTTGGTGGCCGAGGTCAGCTTGCCGCTGCGCCGCTGAGCCTGCTCGAAGGCGAAGCGCAGGATCCTGTCGATGCCGGTCCGGGTCATCACCGTCTCCTGGACGACGGTCTCGCGGTCGGTGCCTTCGAACATCTTCCCGCCGATGCTGGAGTACTCACCTTCGGTGTTCTCGCGGACCACCAGGAAGTCGATGTCTCCGGGCTCTCGACCGCGCAGCGGCCCCGGAACACCGGGCAGCAGCTTCACCGGACGCAGATTGACGTACTGGTCGAAACCGCGGCGGAACTGCAGCAGCGAGTCCCACAGAGAGATGTGGTCCGGGACGACGTCGGGCCAGCCCACCGCTCCGAAATAGATCGCGTCGAAGCCGCTCAGCGTCTGGAACCAGTCCTCGGGCAGCATCCGGCCGTGCTGGGTCCAGTACTCGGCCGAGGCGAAGTCGAACTCCTGGGTCTCCAGACGGAACCCGAAGCGCTCAGCCGCTCGCCCCAGCACTTTCAGGCCCTCAGGCATCACCTCTGTGCCGATGCCGTCACCGGCGATGACGGCGATGCGGTAGGTCCGTTCCGGGCTGCTGAATGCGTTCATCGATGTGGTCTCCTTCGACTGCTCGGCTGATGCGAGCCTATGCCCCAGGCCGTTCGCGGGGAAGGCCCTCCCCGGAGCGGCTGTGAGACCGGCGCCGCCCCGGGATGAGCAGAGCCGTCTGAGCGGAGCCGCTTCAGCAGGATGTCTCGGCGCTGACAGGTAGACTGCACTGCTGTGTATGAAGGCGCAGTCCAGGACCTGATCGATGAGCTCGGCCGCTTGCCCGGCATCGGCCCCAAATCCGCTCAGCGGGTGGCTTTCCACATCCTGGAGGCCGACGGTGAGGATATGAAGCGGCTGGCCGACGCCATCGTCTCGGTCAAGGAGAAGGTCAAGTTCTGCGAGATCTGCTTCAACGTCTCGGAGGAGAGCACCTGTCGGATCTGCCAGGACAGTCGGCGCGACCCTTCCGTGATCTGTGTGGTCGAAGAGTCCAAAGACGTCATGGCGATCGAACGCACCCGCAGCTTCCGCGGCAGATATCACGTGCTCGGCGGCTCCATCAATCCGATCGCGGGCGTCGGGCCTGATCAGCTGCATATCCGTGAGCTGCTGAACCGCCTCTCCGACGACCAGATCAAAGAGGTCATCATCGCCACCGATCCCAACCTCGAGGGTGAGGCCACCGCCACCTATCTGGTGCGCATGCTCGGCTCCATCGGCATCAAGCTGACCCGCCTGGCCTCCGGACTGCCCGTGGGCGGAGACCTCGAATACGCCGACGACGTCACACTCGGACGTGCGTTCGAGGGCCGCACCGACCTGTCCTGAGCCATAGGAGACAGATCGTTATCCAAGCGTGATTGTTTGATGTCACGCGCATTTTCGTGCCCACTTCTCCCACCCTTCCCGCGCCCTCAGAAGGCTTGCCGCACAGGGGAAGGGCGCTGCGCCTATCTCCGGGTCCTCACTTTTCCGCAATGTTTCGAGTGATGATGTCCAGCCGTGTGTGAGCGCTCACTCAGGCTCTATCCAGTTCCAATTCTGCTTCTTCAGGTCTAGCTGTTGCGGGGCCTGACGTTGTTTACAGGCTATTCACCGTTGAGCGTGGAGTCCCTGTTGGTGGGGGATCCTGCGGCGTCGGCGTGTCTGCCTGATGCTGGTGCCTAGGATACGGGATTGATAGTTCTTCTGGTTGCGGAATCCGCGGCCGGTGCGTTTGATGTGCTTGATCCCGGTATTTGCGGCTTCAGTACGTGCGTTGGTGACTTGGGTGCGGATGAAGACTTTGATCTCGGTCCACCAGTTCGCGACGGTGGCGGCGAGCTTATCCGTCTCGGCCATGTCAGCGGCTGCCACGGCCATCTCGAAGTCGATCCGGGTGTTCTGGGCCGCTGGGATGTCCTTGGCGGCCAGCATTGCCCGCAGGCGCTCTTTGACTGCCCAGGCGGCAGCGACCTCCTCGAAGTCGGCATCCTCGAGGACTTCTTCTAGCCGGTACAGCCCGGCCTCGGTGAGTCGGTCCCCGGCTCTTAGCAGCAGCATCCGGTGGGCCCACACTGAATCGTCTTTGCGGCCCCGCCGACCCAAGACCTCGCGGGTGACTCGTTGGCGGACCTCGGTGAGCATCTGGTTACCCAGGCGCACTACGTGCCAGTGATCAACTGAAATCTCCACCGCCGGCAGCACCTGGCGCACCGCGTTGCGGAACGCGGAAGCGGGGTCGATCGCCACGACCTCCAGCTGGTCCAGCCAGGCTTGGGAGCGTTGGTTCAGCCAGCGGGTGATGTTCGCACTGGAGCGGCCATCGACGACGCCGAGGATGTGGCCGGTGTCGGCGTTGACGAAGGTCGACATCCACGGTTCAACCCGGCACCACTGAGCAGTCTCGGGGTGCTTGAACCACTTCGCTCGAGCGAAGCGGTGCTCATCGATCCCCAGCGCCCGCACCGGCACCAGATCAGGATCAGGGATAGTGAGCGTATCGGCTACTACTGCGGCGTTGATCGTTGCCCAGCCCAGCCGGTGACGGGCACAAGCCCGCCAGATCGGCATCCCCTCATCCAGCACCGCCTCGACAGCGGCGGCCTTCAACCGGGCGGTGCACCGGGCACGGAAGGGCAGCTGGCTGGTGACCTGGGTGAAGGTCCGCCGAGCACAGGCAACCTCGGTGCACAGGAACCGAGGCTTGATGACTATCAGCTCGATGTTCTTGCCGCCGACCCCGAGGTCCTTGACCCGCTGGCGGGTGCGCTGATGCACCCGGGAGGAGATCGCCCCACAGTCTGGGCAGGCCGCCTCGACGCTGTTGGCGACGGCGATGACCCGGCGGCCACCCATCGGCAGATCACACGCTGTGACCACCTGGTAGCCGGGCAGGTTGAACACCACCGAGTCCGGATCCCGAAAGAGCTCGGCAGTGCTGCTGGCAGTGGGCAGGGACAGGTCAGGGCCCGTAGGCTGGAACATAGCTCGCGTCCTTCGTGTAGACGATGTGATTCCTCGCAGAACCCATCATCCAACAAGGGCGCGAGCCCCTTGACCCACGACACCTCCACGCTTAACCGCGAATGGCCTGTTTACACCTCCCCGGGGCCAGGCATAGAAGAGGAGCAGGTCCTTCTCGCGGCATGATGGGTAATCGCGAAACAACCGTCATCAGCGAAAGAGAACCTGCTCCTCGATGTCCCACGATAACGCGCCACTGACCCCGCAAGGACGCCTCCGCCTCATCGGCCGTATCCAAAACGGCCGTCCCCTGGCCCATGTCGCGGCTGAAGCCGGAGTCTCGAGAGCCTGCCTGTCGAAATGGCACAAGCGCTACCAGCACCACGGCGAGGACGGCCTCCACGATCGCTCGTCGCGGCCGCAGGCATCGCCGGATACCACCCCGGACTGGGTGGTGGAGCTGATCGAGACCTGGCGCCGGGAGCATAAGTGGGCGGCCTCCCGCATCGCCGTCGAGCTTGAGCACGAGCACGGCTTCGGCATCCACCCACGCACCGTGGGCCGCTGGTTCAAGCACCTGGGCATCAATAAGCGTCGCCACCTCGACCCGGGCGGTGAGTCCAACCGGCAGCCCGGCACGATCACCGCCACCGCACCTGGGGCGATGGTGCACCTGGATGTGAAGAAGGCCGGCCGGATCCCCGAGGGCGGTGGCTGGTTCGCCCACGGCCGAGACTCCGAGGCCGCTCGCGCCGCCAGCCGGTCGAAGAGCGCCGCGAAGAAGCAGGGGCACAAGATCGGCGGCTACACCTACCTGTACTCGGCAGTCGATGGATACACCCGCCTTGCCTACACCGAGGTGATGCAAGACGAGAAGGCCGCCACCGCGGTGGAGTTCTTGAACAAGGCCAGAGCATTCTTCGCCGCCGAAGGCATCACCCGGCTGGGCCGGGTGGTCACCGATAACGGGGTGAACTTCGCTGCCGGCGACTTCACGCAGGCGGTGAACAACCTCGGCGGGATCCATCAGCGGATCAGGCCCTACACGCCGCGGCATAACGGCAAGGTCGAGCGATATCAGCGGATTCTGGCCGAGGAATGCCTCTATGCGAGGACCTACGACTCCGAGTCGGCCCGAGGAGAAGCGATGAAAGTCTGGGTTCAGCACTACAATCATCACCGCCCCCACTCAGCTGCAGACGGTCAAGCTCCTGCCAGCCTCGTCCCGGGGCGCGTCACCAACGTCCTGCCCTCCTACATCTAGCGTGGGGCACCAGATGCACCACGCGCCGCGTGAGCATCGCCTGGATCTACGCACACCGGATGATGAGGTACTGAGGCATGAAGCAGAAGACTCACTCGGCCCGCGCCATGGGCGCGCTGAGCGCAACCGCCCTGCTGGCACTGACCGCCTGCGGAAACGGAGACGGAGGCGACGGAGACGGCGGCGACGGCGAAGAGCTGACCATCGCACTCTTCGGCGAGGAGCCCTACTCCTGGATCGATGAGGAGACCGGCGAACCCACCGGTGCCACGATCGCCGTGGCCGAGGAGATCTTCGAGAACCGCCTGGGCTATGACATCACCATCGAGGAGGAACCTGACTGGGACAACCTCATTCCCGGACTGGCTGCCGGGCACTGGGACGTGGTCTCCGCCGGCATGTCGATCACCGAGGATCGCTGCGCCGAAGCGGCCTTCGGCGAACCTGAACTGGTCTACACCACGGCCTTCCTGGTGGAAGAGGGCAACCCGACCGACATCGAGACCTTCGAGGACCTGCAGGATGCCGGCCTGGACGTCGTCGCACTCTCCGGCGCGGTGGAGTCCGGCTGGATGGAGGAAGAGGGCATCGACCACGAGACCGTCGGCAGCGCCGATGACGGCATCGACTTCGTCGAAGGCGGCCGTGCCGATGTCTTCGCCCTGACGGCCATCTCCCTGGAGACCATGGCTGGGGATATGGAAGGGCTGGAGGTCACCGACTCCTTCGCCCATGAGCTCTCCGTCGGCGCCCACGCCTTCCTGCCCGATGATGAGGACCTCATCGAGGAGTTCAACGCGGAGCTGGACGAACTGATGGAATCCGGTGAGTACCTCGGCCTGGTCGAAGAGTTCGGCTTCACCGAGGACGAGATGCCCCCGAGCGGACTGACTGCCCAAGAGCTCTGTGAGGAGGACCCGCAGGAACTGACTGAGGAGTACCTCGAGGACTGATCGTCCCTCTCCTACCTCTCCTCCCTTCTCCCAGTCACCGCACCGCACTCTCCGAGAGGCCCATGGAATTCTTCGAAGACTGGCCCAGATACGTCGACGTGGCCATCAACTGGTCAGACAGACTGCTGGACGGATTGTGGACCACCATCCAGCTGACCATCTACGGCGGGCTGCTCGCCTTCGTCGTCGCCGCCGTACTGGGCCTGATCGCAGGAAGTCCGCGCATCTGGCTCCGAGTGCCTGCCCGCATCATCATCGAACTGTTCCGCGGCGTATCTCTGGTGGTGCTGCTGTTCTGGCTGATGTTCGTGCTGCCCCAGATCTGGATGCGCGCCGACGGCCTGCCCTTCGAGGGCCTGGTCTACAACACCTTCCTGCTCGGCGTGATGGCCCTGGGCATCAACTATGGCGCATATGGCGCCGAGGCGGTCCGCGCCTCCATGACCACCGTCCCTCAGGCCCAGTGGGAGGCCACGACCGCGTTGTCGATGTCCTGGCCCCATAAGATGCGACGGGTCATCTTCCCGCAGGCCTGGGCGCTGATGCTGCCCTCGCTGACCAACCTTTGGGTCCACCTGCTCAAAGGCAGCGCCATCGCCTACATCATGCCCTTCGTCAGCGACTTCACCGCAGAGCTCAACCAGCTGCGACGCCCCACTGACATCTGGTTCTCCCACGCCTTCATCGGCTTGGTGGTCTACTTCATCCTCGCGTTGGTCATCACCCTGTTCATGCAGGCTCTGGAGACCCGGGCGAAGAACAGGTTGGGCCGTGGGCCCTCGCTGCGCGAGATCC
Source organism: Nesterenkonia lacusekhoensis (assembly GCF_017876395.1). NCBI lineage: Bacteria > Bacillati > Actinomycetota > Actinomycetes > Micrococcales > Micrococcaceae > Nesterenkonia > Nesterenkonia lacusekhoensis. The sequence continues at coordinate 1,936,748 of NZ_JAGINX010000001.1, forward strand.
TCTCTCCCGCGCCCAAACCGGTGACCACGGGAGGTGCCCGATGATGAGTCGCATCCTCGCCGCCGAAGTCGACGATCCCACGATGGTCGATGACGAGGAGGTCCAAGGCAGTCCGTTCTGGGACTGGGAGTTCGCCTTAGAAGCCTTCCCGCAGATGTTCATGGCCTTTCTGGAAGTCACCCTCCTGGTCACTGTGGTGGGCACGCTGATCGCAGCTGTGCTCGGTCTGATCATCGCCATCCTGATCATGGTCCTTCCCAAACCTCTGGCCTGGATCGTCCGCTGGGCGACCAACTTCATCCGCATGACGCCGATCGTGGTCCAACTGATCTTCATGTTCTGGGCCTTCCTCTGGATGGATGCCCTGACCATCGGCATCATCGTCTTCGGCGTCCACTACGCCACCTATATGTCAGAGGTGTACCGCGCCGGCATCGAGTCAGTACCGAAGGGCCAGTGGGAGGCCACCACGGCCCTGTCCATGTCCGCCGCCCGCACCTGGAGAAAAGTGGTCATCCCTCAGGCATTGCGCTCCACCGTGCCTTCGCTGGGCAACTATGCGATCTCGATGTTCAAAGACACCCCGTTCCTGCTGGTGATCGGCGTGGCCGAAATGGTCACTGTCGCCGGTCAGATCGGCGCCCCCACATTCCGCTACACCGAGGTCTATACCATCGCCGGTGTCCTGTTCCTGGCCGCCAGCTACCCGACCGCAGTCTTGGTCAACCGATTGGAGAAGCGCCTTGCCTACGCCCACTGAGAGCCCCTCCCCCGCACCTGCGGAGGCCGGAGCTCCGGTCATCGAATTCACCGACGTGGAGAAGCGCTTCGGCGACAACGTGGTCCTCAAGGATCTGAACTTCTCCGTGGCCCGCGGGGAGCGGGTGACGCTGATCGGGCCCTCCGGCTCCGGCAAGACCACGATCCTGCGCCTGGTGATGACTCTGGAGGAGCTCACCGGCGGCTATATCCACATCGACGGCGAACCGCTGACCCATCAGCAGCGCGACGGCAGGCGCGTCCCGGTGCCCAAGAAGCAGCAGAAGAGGCTGCGCACCCGGATCGGGATGGTCTTCCAACAGTTCAATCTGTTCCCGAACATGACTGTGCTGGAGAACATCATCGAAGCCCCGGTCCATGTGCTGAGCCAGTCCAAGCAGGAAGCCACCCAGAAGGCGCAGTCATTGCTGGAGCAGGTCGGCCTTCCGGATAAGGCCGACGCCCACCCCACCAGCCTCTCCGGCGGTCAGCAGCAGCGTGTGGCCATCGCCCGAGCGCTGGCCATGGACCCGGAGATCCTGCTGCTGGACGAGGTCACCTCAGCCCTGGACCCGGAGGTGGTGGGCGATGTCCTCAACATCCTGCGCGAGGTCGCCGACACCACCAACGTCACCATGCTGATCGTCACCCATGAGATGGGATTCGCCCGGGATGTGTCGCATAAGGTCATGATGTTCGACGGCGGACGGGTGGTCGAGGAGGGCCACCCGGAGACGATCTTCACCGCCCCAGACCACGAGCGGACCCAGAAGTTCCTGGGTGCGGTCCTGGGGCACTGAGCCACCCCTCAGCAGACGATCGCGCGTATGCGCCTTTATCAAAAGCTGAGACGGTTTTCATCCCGGCCTGCGCCATATGTCACAACCGCCCTACACTGGTCAGGTTCATTGTTCGAAAGCAACTCAAGAAGACCACTCACCAGGAGTGAGAATGAGCCTGATCGTCCAGAAGTACGGCGGTTCCTCCGTGCAGGATGCCGAGAGCATCAAGCGCGTGGCCAAACGGATCGTCGAGACCAAGAAGGCGGGAAACCAGGTCGTCGTCGTCGTCTCCGCCATGGGAGACACCACAGATGACCTGCTCGACCTCGCCGGCGAGATCACTGAGGCGCCGCCCGAGCGCGAGATGGACATCCTGCTGTCCTCCGGCGAGCGCATGTCCATGGCCCTGCTGGCCATGGCCATCCACCAGCTGGGCGAGTCCGCCCAGTCCTTCACCGGCTCGCAGGCCGGCATGATCACTGATGCCATCCACGGCAAGGCCCGGATCATCGAAGTCAGCCCGGACCGCGTCCAGGAATCCCTCGACGCCGGCAACGTCGGCATCGTCGCAGGATTCCAGGGCATGTCCCGGGACTCCCGGGACATCACCACGATGGGCCGCGGCGGCTCGGACACCACAGCTGTGGCTCTGGCCGCGGCGCTCAACGCCGATGTCTGCGAGATCTACTCCGACGTGGACGGCGTGTTCACCGCAGACCCGCGGGTGGTCAAGAACGCCCGGAAGATCGACGTGGTCTCCAGTGAGGACATGCTCGAGATGGCTGCGGCCGGCACCAAGGTGCTGCATCTGCGCTCGGTGGAGTACGCCCGCCGCTTCGGGGTGAAGCTGCACGTGCGCTCCTCGTTCAGCGATCTCGAAGGAACCTGGGTCATCCCAGGCAATGACGACCCTGTGACCCTTCAGGAGGGGGAACCCTTGGAACAGCCCATCATCTCCGGCGTCTCGCATGACGACTCTGAGGCCAAACTGACCATCAGCGGCGTGCCGGATGTCCCCGGCAAGGCCGCGGAGATCTTCAACCTGATCGCTGAGGTCGGCGCGAACATCGACATGATCGTCCAGAACGTCTCTGATGAGACCCGGACGACGAACATCTCCTTCACCCTGCCCGGCGCCGACGGCAAGAAGGTCACCGACATCCTGACCACCCACCAGGAGCGCATCGGCTTCGAGAAGCTCGACTTCGTCCCCCAGGTGGCCAAGGTGTCTCTGGTGGGCGGCGGCATGCGCACCGCTCCCGGCGTCTCCGCGCGGTTCTTCACCGCACTGCGCGATGCCGGGATCAACATCGGTCTGATCTCCACCTCGGAGATCCGCGTCTCGGTGATCACCGACGTCGAGGACATGGGCAAGGCCGTGAAGGCCATCCACACCGCCTTCGGCTTCGACTCCGAGGAGGAGGCCACAGTCTACGCCGGCACCGGCCGCTGAGACCTTCCCCGCGAGACGACAGAGGCGGCAGATCCCTTTCGGGGGTTCTGCCGCCTCTGCTTTCAGGTGCGAGATACCGCCAGTGTAGCGAACCGACAGCCTGAGTCCAGCACTCTGCCAGCCTCCGGCCCACAGCTGGACGCAGACCTGATGCCGATGCCGGCCCGCCGCCGGCGCCCCGGTACCCTGGTGAGGCTATGTCTGTCCTCTACCCCGCCGGCGTCGTCATCTCCGAACAGGAGCACCGTGAACGCGCCGCCGCGCATCATCAGAAGGTGCGCGGCTACGCTGACGCCTTCCTCGCCCGGCGCAACGCAGGAGAGAAGCACCCGGTGGAGGACTTCCTCTTCACCTACTACTCCTATAAGCCGGGGCAGCTCTCCCGCTGGCACCCCGGAGCAGGCCGCGTGATCCAAGGCGCCGGCGCCTCGGAGCAGGCCGGATGGAAGTTCTACACCACGACGCCGGACGGGACGCCGTCGTCAGGAGCCACGGTCGACGTCGGACGGTTCCGCCGGGAGCGGGCCTCCATCATCGACTTCGCCCGCCGTCTGCTGAGCCGCACCGCGGCCCGGCCGGCGCAGTTGGGCTGCTTCGGCCTGCATGAGTGGGCGATGGTCTACCGCTCGCGCGAACACGGACAGCGCCACGATCAGGTCCCGCTGCGTCTGGGTGCCGAGGGCACTGACGAAGTGGTGGAGTCGCTGAACATCCGGTGCACCCACTTCGACGCCTTCCGGTTCTATACCCCGTCTGCGCGGCCGCTGAACGCCCTGCAGCCCACGCGTGAGAACCAGGTCGATCTGGAGCAGCCGGGCTGCCTGCACGCGAATATGGACCTCTACAAATGGGCCTATAAGCTCATCCCGGTGGTCAGCAGCGACCTGCTGCTGGACTGCTTCGACCTGGCCTGGCGCATCCGGGAGCTGGATATGCGCGCTTCTCCCTATGACCTGCAGGACTGGGGCTATGCGCCGGTGCGGATCGAAGAGCCGGCCGGCCGCGCCGAGTATGCACGGGCGCAGAAGGGATTCTCGGAGGAGGCTCAGGTGCTGCGCAGCCGGATCCTGGCCGTGCTCGACGAGGTCGATGAGCTGGCGGATGCTGAGGGCGCTGAGGACCCCGCATCTGGGCGGATCGCCCCGCCGCCTTCCTGAGATCAGGCGATTTCCGGCCCTTTCCAGGAACAGGGCGGGGCGATCCGAGGTGAAGCGGCTCTAGATCATCGCTCGGGCGGCGTCGACGCAGCGCAGCGCCGCGGAGTTGTCCACGCGGGTCAGCATGAAGGCCGAGGTCACCAGTGAGGCGCAGGCCTCAGCATCGCGCTCCAGCACGTCATCGTCCGGCTCGCCGTTGGCCCCGGAACCGGCCGCACCGGCCTCGGCAGGTCGTGCGTCTGCAGCTGGTGCCTCCGCAGCTCGCGCGGCGGCCAGCCCGCGGCGCATCGCCGTGCGCAGCTCCTCTCGGTAGGCCGTGACGCGCTCAGCGACTGCCTGCTGCCGCCCGATCGGCCCTGAAGCGGCATTGAGCAGCAGGCATCCGTGCTGTCCGGGGGCGGAGCCGGCGTCGGCCAGCGCTGCGCGCAGCCCCTCCAGATAGTCGACCAGGGCCTGGGGAGCCACGGGCTCCTGCTGAAGCGGCCGCAGCCGCGGCCGGAGGATCTCGTCGAGGTAGTTCTCCACACAGGCGTCGAAGAGCCCGCGTTTGCTGCCGAACGCCTGATAGATGCTGGAGCGGCCCAGCCCGGTGGCGCGCTCCAACGCCGGGACCGAGGCCTGGTCGTAGCCATGCTCCCAGAACACCGACCGGGCGGCGACGACGGCGTCGTCCGTCACGAACTCCCGCGTACGTGGCATGGCCCCTCCGTTCTTCCCCTTGTGTGAGCTCTGCACCAGAATATACTGGAACGGTCATTCCAAAAAGACTCGCCGGGGCCACGTCTCGGGCTCAGAAAGGCGGACACGATGTCGTCCACGACCCCCAGCACCAGCACCCAGATCCAGCTGGCCAGCCGCCCCGTCGGCTGGCCGACGCACGAGAACTTCCGCAGTGTCACCGTCGAGCTGCCGGACCTGGCCGAGGGCGAGGTCCGAGTCGCCAACGAGTTCATCTCCGTCGACCCCTATATGCGCGGACGGATGAACGATGTGAAGAGCTACGTCCCGCCCTTCGCGCTGGACGAGACGATGACCGGCGGCGCCGTCGGCCGGGTCGTCGCCTCCCGCGCCGAGGACCTTCCGGTCGGCACGGCAGTGCTGCACCAGCTGGGCTGGCGCGACATCGCCCAGGCCGAGGCGAGCGCCTTCCGTCCGGTCACCGAGATCGACGGCGCCCCGCTCTCGCTGCACCTGGGCATCCTGGGCATGACGGGACTGACCGCCTACGTCGGCCTCACCCGCATCGCAGGGCTGCGCAGCGGTGAGACCGTGTTCATCTCCGGTGCCGCCGGGGCTGTGGGCTCGGCCGCCGGACAGATCGCCCGCCTGCTGGGTGCTGAACGCGTCGTCGGCTCGGCCGGCTCAGCGGAGAAGGTTGAGCTGCTGACCTCGAAGTACGGCTTCGACGCCGCGCTCAACTACAAGGACGCCCCGGTCCGCGAGCAGCTGCCGGAGCTCGCTCCCGACGGCGTCGACGTCTTCTTCGACAACGTCGGCGGCGATCACCTCGAGGCCGCGCTCGACGTGATGAACACCGGCGGCCGACTGGCGCTGTGCGGAGCGATCGCCAGCTACAACGCCGAGGAGCCGACCCCCGGTCCGGACAACCTCAGCGCGCTGATCACCCGCAGCCTGCGCATGGAGGGCTTCACCCTCGGCGGGCACTTCGACCTCGCCGACGAGTACGCCCAGCGCATGACCGAGTGGTTCGCCGCCGGGGAGATCGTCTACGACGAGACGGTGGTCGACGGGATCGAGCACGCCGTCGACGCCTTCCTGGGCATGATGCAGGGACAGAACACCGGCAAGATGGTCGTACGCACCGCCTGATCCGCCGAGCAGCAGTACCGCTCGAGCGCCGATCGCCCCGAGCTTTTCCTGAGAACAGGCGATTTCACGCCGATCTCGGGAGAAGCCCGGGGCGATCTCAGTCTCGGGCTCAGTCTCAGAGAAGCCCGAGCCTCAGACCTCGGCCAGCACCTTCTGGCAGGTGTCCAACAGCGCGCGCATCTGCTCGGCGGTGTGCCGGCCGTTGAAGATCTCGGTGCCGTTCTCGAACGTCTTGCCGGCCGAGAGGGGGCCGGCGTCGACGGCGTCGTAGCCCAGCGAATCGATGAAGGCCGAGACCATCTGCTTCGCCTGTTCGTCATCGGCGGCCACGGCCAGTGCCCGGCGCTTGGGGTCACCGGCGGGGTAGGAGTCCACCTCGATGTCGCCGTAGCCGATGTGGTTCAGGGTCTTGACCAGGCGGACGTCGCCGAAGAACTCAGCGATGACCTCCGAGGTGGAGGCGCCCTGCTCGAACTCGTCCATGATGCCGTCCACCGGAGCCCAGTAGTTCATCGTGTCGATGACGATGTGGCCCTGCAGGATCGAGGTGTCGATGCTGCGGTACTTGTGCAGCGGCACCGCCACGATGATCAGGTCGCTGCCGCGCAGCTCCTCGCGGCCCACAGCGGTGGCGCCGGGGACGATGACCTCGGTCAGCAGGCGGATCTCATCGGCCGGCCTGCCCGTGGCGATCTTCACGGTGTGGCCGGCGCGCAGGGCCTGGCGCGCCACAGCAGTGCCCACGCGGCCGGCGCCCAGAATTCCGATGGTCAGCGGAGTGCTCATCACAGTGCTCCTGAGAAGGTGAGAGGAATTTTCAAATTTGTAGAACACGGGCCCGCCCGATCCTGTTCCCGGCCGTCACGATTCGCCTCTGTCCTCATGCGCTCTGCGCGACGGGTAGACTGACTCAGCAAGCTCGCGGAGCGCCGGCCGCCGTCGTCGTGGTCAGCGTGAGACGGCACCTCCATCAGCATCCGCGGGCGCTCACCCGCATCCAGCTGACACAGGAGAAACATGCCGCGCATCATCGTCGAGGTCATGCCCAAGCCAGAGATCCTCGACCCGCAGGGCAAGGCCATCGTCAACGCTCTCCCCCACCTCGGCTTCGAGGAGTTCTCGGCGGTCCGCCAGGGCAAGCGCTTCGAACTCACCGTGGACGGCGAGGTCACAGAGGAGATCCTCGAGCAGGCCCGCAAGGCCGCCGCCGAGATGCTCTCCAACCCCGTCATCGAGGATGTCGTCGACGTCCACGTGGAGGACCAGGGCTGAGATGACCGAGACCCCTCTGATCGGCGACTTCCGCGCCGCACCCGACGCTCCCCTGGACGGCGCCCGGATCGGCGTCGTCACCTTCCCCGGCACTCTGGATGACCGCGACGCCGCCCGTGCGGTCCGCCTCGGCGGCGGAACCCCGGTCTCGCTGTGGCATGCCGATGCCTCCCTGCACGGCGTGGACGCTGTGGTGCTGCCCGGCGGCTTCTCCTACGGCGACTACCTGCGCGCCGGCGCGATCTCCCGCTTCGCCCCGGTCATGGACACTCTGGTCAGAGAGGCCGGAGCTTCCGCCTCCTCCTCCGGGCCCCTGCCGGTGCTGGGCATCTGCAACGGCTTCCAGGTCCTCACCGAGGCGCACCTGCTGCCCGGTTCGATGATCAAGAACGACCACCTGAAGTTCGTCTGCAAGGACCAGGCGCTGCGCGTGGAGAACAGCTCCACCGCCTGGACATCCCAGTTCACCGACGACGAGATCATCTCGGTGCCGCTGAAGAACCAGGACGGCCAGTACGTGGCCGATGAGGAGACCCTCAAGGCCCTGGAGGCCGAGGGGCGCGTGGTGTTCCGCTACCTGGGCGGCAACCCCAACGGCTCCCGCAACGACATCGCCGGTGTGACCAACGAGGCCGGCAACGTGGTGGGCCTCATGCCTCACCCCGAGCACGCCGTGGAGGCCGGATACGGTCCGGACGACTCCACCGGCATGCGCAGCGGCACCGACGGACTGACCCTGTTCACCTCCGTCATCTCTTCCCTGGCAGGAGGCTCGAAGTGAGCGACGAGTTCAACATCGACACCGTGGAGAACGCCTCCACCACCCCGGACACCGAGCTCCCCTGGGCGGAGCTGGGCCTGAAGTCTGATGAGTATGACCGGATCGTCCAGATCCTGGGACGGCGCCCGACGGCGGCCGAGCTGGCCATGTACTCGGTCATGTGGTCCGAGCACTGCAGCTATAAGTCCTCCAAGGTCCACCTGCGCCAGTTCGGCGAGAAGGTCACCGAGGAGATGAAGAAGGACCTGATGGTCGGCATCGGCGAGAACGCCGGCGTGACCAACCTCGGCGACGGCTGGGCGGTCACCTTCAAGATCGAGTCCCATAACCATCCCAGCTATGTGGAGCCCTACCAGGGCGCAGCCACCGGCATCGGCGGCATCGTGCGCGACATCATCTCCATGGGCGCCCGCCCGGTGGGCGTGATGGATCCGCTGCGCTTCGGCGCCATCGACCATCCGGACACACAGCGTGTCCTGCCCGGTGTGGTCTCCGGCATCGGCGGCTACGGCAACTCCCTGGGCTTGCCGAATGTGGGCGGCGAGGTCGTCTTCGACGAGGTCTACCAGCAGAACCCGCTGGTCAACGCCCTGGCTGTGGGTGTGATGCGCCATGAGGACATCCGTCTGGCCAACGCCTCCGGAGTGGGCAACAAGGTGGTGCTCTTCGGTGCGCGCACCGGCGGCGACGGCATCGGCGGCGCCTCTGTGTTGGCCTCCGAGTCCTTCGACGACACCAAGCCCTCCAAGCGCCCGGCCGTCCAGGTGGGCGATCCCTTCTCCGAGAAGGTGCTCATCGAGTGCTGCCTGGAGCTCTTCGGCAACGAGCTGGTCGAGGGCATCCAGGACCTGGGTGCGGCCGGCATCTCCTGCGCCACCTCCGAGCTGGCCTCCAACGGCGAGGGCGGCATGCACGTGGAGCTGACCAATGTCCTGCTGCGCGACCCCACTCTGACCCCGGGCGAGATCCTGATGTCGGAGTCCCAGGAACGCATGATGGCCGTGGTGACCCCGGAGAACCAGGAACGCTTCGAGCAGATCATGGCCAAGTGGGGCGTGGAGTACTCCTGGCTGGGCGAGGTCACCGACACCGGTCGCCTGATCATCGAATGGGACGGCGAGACCATCGTCGACGTGGACCCGCGCACGGTGGCCCACGACGGCCCGGTCTACGAGCGCCCCTACCAGCGTCCGTCCTGGCAGGACGATCTGCAGGCTGACTCCTTCCGCGCCTCCGAGGTCGGCAAGGACCTGCCCGCCACTGCTTCAGAGCTGGGCAACGCCGTCGTGGATCTGATGACCAGCCCGAACATGGCGGACGTCTCCTGGATCACCGACCAGTACGACCGGTTCGTCGGCGGCAACACCGCCCTGTCCCAGCCGGATGACTCCGGGGTCATCCGTGTGGACGAGGAGACCGGGCTCGGCGTCGCGCTGGCCACCGACTGCAACGCCCGCTACGCCTACCTGGACCCCTACACCGGCGCCCAGCTGGCGCTGGCCGAGGCCTACCGCAACGTCTCCACCACCGGAGCCATCCCGATGGCGGTCTCCGACTGTCTGAACTTCGGCTCCCCCGAGGACCCGGAGGTCATGTGGCAGTTCGCCGAGGCCGTGCGCGGCTTGGCCGATGGCTGCCAGGAGCTGGGCATCCCGGTCACCGGCGGCAACGTCTCCCTGTACAACCAGACCGCCGGCCGGGCCATCCACCCGACCCCGGTGGTGGGCGTGATGGGCAAGTTCGACGACGTCGGACGCCGGACCCCGTCGGGCTACGAGCGCTGGGCCGACGGTCAGGCGATCTACCTGCTGGGCACCACTGCCGACGAGCTGGACGGCTCCGAGTTCGCCCGCGGCCGCGGCCACCTGGGCGGCACTCCCCCACAGGTGGACCTCGCCACGGAGAAGACGCTGGGCGAGATCCTGATCAACGCCTCCCGCGACGGCATGATCGACGCCGCCCACGACCTCTCCGAGGGCGGGCTGGCCGCCGGTCTGGCGGAGATGAGCCTGCGCTTCGGCGTCGGGGCTCGGGTGGCACTCGACGGTGTCTGCGAGCGCGACGGCGTCGACGCCTTCACTGCGCTGTTCAGCGAGTCCCAGTCCCGGGCGATCGTGGCGCTGCCGCGCTCGGAGGAGATCCGGTTCACCGATATGACCAGCGCGCGCGGCTTCGCGGCCATCCGCATCGGCGTGGTGGACGCTCAGTCCGGCGAGATCGAGGTGGCCGGCCCGTTCGAGGGTGGGAGCTTCACTCTGCCGATCGATGAGCTCAAGGAGGCGTGGAGCTCGGTGCTCCCGAGCCGCTTCGGCACCTCCGCCGCCGTGGCGGAGCAGCAGTGATCCGACGCTGAGCAGCTGAGGCTGCACACCTGAGGCAGGCATGAGGCCCGGTTCCCCGCTACGGGGGCCGGGCCTCAGCCGTTCTCGGGGTGGGGATGGCGGGCTTGAGTCTCACGCCGCGTGAGGGCCCAGGCTGAGGTGCATGAGTGAACACTTCGACGCCTTCAGCATCAGTCCTGTCCCCGCACCCGGTCCCGGCGTACAGGCTCCGGATCTCTTCCGCGGCATCTACGGGATGCCGATGTTCGTCACTGTCCCCACCTCTGAACTGGAGGCGTCCTCGCGGTTCTGGCGCGAGGGGCTCGGCTTCTTCGAGATCTTCTCCCTGCCGGGTCAGATGATCCATCTGCGCCGCTGGGCCTTCCAGGACGTGCTCCTGGTGACCGGTTCGGCGGCCGAGCATCCCGGCCCCGCCACCGTGAGCTTCGCCTGCGTGGAGAGCCAGATCGCCGAGATCGCCTCCTCCTGCAACAGCCTGCTCCCCGGCACTGCGCCCGAACCGACGATCACCCCGTGGGGGACTCTGGACCTGACGGTCACCACGCCGGAGAATACTGCTGTGATCATGACTGCCGCGCAGCCCTACGACGCCGGCAGCGAGCATGCCCAGACTCTGCGGGAGATGGGGATCGAGGGTCCCCATGTCTGAGCAGTCGACGCCGGGGCAGCAGGATCCGCAGGAGCAGGTCCCGCACACCCCCCTGCCCCTGACCGTGGGCGCCGTGGCCTCCCAGCTCGGCGTCTCAGTCCGCACGCTGCACCATTGGGATGAGATCGGGCTGATCAGCCCCTCGGAACGTTCGGCTGGGGGCTATCGCATCTACTCAGGCGGCGATCTCTCCCGCCTGCACCGCGTGCTGATCTACCGGGAGCTGGAGATTCCGCTGGCCGCCATCAAGGATCTGCTGGAGTCCTCCGCCGAGGAGCTCAGTACCGCGCTGGAGCAGCAGCACCACCGTCTGGAGGAACGCATCGAGCGTCTGCAGGGGCTGCGCAGCACAGTGGACCGGCTCATCGCCGCACACCAGCAGGGACTGCTGCTCTCCCCGGAGGAGCAGCTGCGGCTCTTCGGCCCCACCTGGAATCCGCAGTGGGCACAGGAGGCCCGGCAGACCTGGGGCGACTCCCCGCAGTGGGCCGAATACGCCGAGCGTTCGGCCTCCCGCAGCGCCCAGCATTGGGAACAGCTGACCGCACGGGTCCAGCAGCTGGAAGCCGACCTGGCGCAGGCCGTCGATGCCGGCATGGACCCTGTCTCCTCCGAGGCCGCGGAGCTGGTGGAGCTGCACCGGGCCTCCATCTCCGAACACTTCCACTGCAGCCGCTCCATGCAGATCTGTCTGGCCCGGATGTACACCGAGGATGAGCGCTTCCGCTCCCACTACGATTCCCTGGCCGAGGGCCTGGCTGACTGGCTCCGCGCCGCCGTGGAGGCCAACGCCCGCGCCCACGGCATCGACCCGGACACCGCCACGTGGGAGTGATCCCCCAGTTGAGTGGGCGAAGACGTGCCGTCTGAGCCGGCTTTCGGCGCTGAGACGGCACGTCTTCGCCCACTCAACAGAGGAGAATTAGTTAAATCATCTAGCTACCTATAAGATCGCAGCATGTCCGACCCTGCTGCCCCGGACGGCCCTGCCCTGCGCGCACTCCGAGCCGTCCAGCTGCTCACCGATTCCTTGGACCGCATGCACAGCGATCTCACCCGCCGGATGGAGATGCACACCTCTGACCTGCGCGCGCTGCGCATGCTCGCCATCCGCGAGCAGCAGGTTGAGACGGTCACCCCGCATGCCATCGCCGAGCATCTGGGGATCACCACCGCCGCCGCCACCTCCCTGATCGACCGGCTGGCCCGCGACGGCTTCGTCGAGCGCACCCGCCATCCTGAGGACGGCCGCTCGCGGATCATCACTCTGACGCCCGCAGCACGGCAGCACTTCTTCACCCACTTCAGCGGGCACCTGGGCGCGATGAACAGGCTCATCGAGACCACCGACGCCGAAGACCTGACGACCATCGCCCGTTTCCTCGAAACACTCTCAGCACGCATCACCCAGCCCGACGCCGGCCCGTCAGACTCCGCCCAGCCCGACGCCGGCCTCCCCAACTTCAGCCCCGAGAACTCAGCCCAGCCTCTCGCCAGCAAGGACTCCCCCATCTCATGAATGCCCCCGCTCCCCTGCAGACTCCGTCCGCCGACCCCCAGGCGGCGCCAGCCCCACGCAGCAGAACCTCACGCGGTCGAATCCTGCTGCCTGCCGTCCTGGCCATCCTCTGGTTGGCCTGGACTTCGTGGGGCGGCCAGACCTTCGCTGATCTCTCCGAGGTCACCACCAGCGACCAGACCGCCTTCCTCCCTGTGGATGCTGAGTCCACCCGCGCCGGTGATCTGCAGGAACGCTTCGCCGAGGACGACGCCGTCCCTGCCACAGTGGTGGCCGCGTCCGCCGACGGCGGTGAACTCCCCGCCGAAGGCACCGCGGAGGCGGCCGAACTCTCCGAGCAGGTCGCGGAGCTCTCCGGTGTCACCCAGGTGATCCCGCCCCAGCCGTCTGAGGACGGTGCCGCCCTACAGATGCTGGTCCTGATGGAAGAGACCGCGGCCGAGGAGGGGACCCTGGACGAGCTGCGCACCCTGGTGAGCGAGGGCCTCGACCAAGACACCTGGGAGGCCTACGTGACCGGCCCCGCGGCACTCTCCGGGGATCTCCAGGAGGCCTTCGCCGGCATCGACGGAATACTCCTTCTGGTCGCAGTGGTGGCCGTGTTCCTCATCCTCATCATGGTCTACCGCTCCGTCCTGCTGCCGGTGCTGGTGCTGCTCTCTTCGATCGGCGCCCTCTGTGCGGCCATCACCGTCATCTGGGCCATGGCCCAGCAGGGGTGGATCACTCTGGACGACCAGATCCAGGGCATCCTCTCGATCCTGGTCATCGGCGCGGCCACAGACTATTCGCTGCTGCTGGTGGCCCGCTACCGCGAGGAGCTGGCCCACACAGAGAATCGCCATGCCGCTCTGTGGGCTGCCGTGCGCCGTTCCACGCCGCCGATCCTCGCCTCCGGAGGAACGGTGGCCGTAGCCATGCTCTGCCTGCTGTTCTCGGACCTGAACTCCAATCAGGCCCTCGGCCCGGTCGCCAGCACCGGCATCGTCTTCGCCATGCTGGCCACGCTGACCTTCCTGCCCGCCCTTCTGGCGCTGATCGGCCGGCCGGCCTTCTGGCCGAAGGTCCCGCATGCCCAGACCGACACCGCTGCCTCCCAGTTCCGGCTGTGGCGAAGCGTCGCAGAACTGGTCCGACGCCGGCCCCGAGCCGTCTGGCTGGTGGTGACCCTCCTGCTGCTGGCCTCGGCGGCGGGCGTCACCCAGCTGAAGGCCCACGGCGTCCCGCAGACTGAGATTGTGTTGGCCGAGACTGAGACTCAGGCCGGCCAGGCCCTGCTGGAGGAGCATTTCGACGCCGGCACCGGGACACCCAGCACTGTCTTCGCGCCTGCGCAGGAGGCCGCCGAAGCCTTGGAGACGGTCACCGAGACTGAGGGCATCGTCGCCGCGCACCTGGTGGACGAGGACTCCGCCCCGGCCGCGGACCCTGATGCCGCCCAGCAGGTGGACGGCTGGGTCCAGATCTCAGCCACCTTGGACCGGGCAGGAGACTCTTTGGAAGCCGAGGAGACCGTCCGCGAGCTCCGGGCATCCCTGGACTCACTGGACGGCGAGGCTCTGGTGGGAGGCAGCACTGCCACCCAGGTGGACACCAATGACACTGCCCAGCGGGACCTGACGGTGATCATTCCGCTGGTGCTGATCGCCATCACCGCCATCCTGGTGCTGGTGCTGCGCTCTGTGGTCGCTCCGCTGATCCTGGTGGCCACCACTGTGCTCTCCTATGTGGCCGCGCTGGGCATCTCAGCCCTGGTCTTCAACCACTTCTTCGACTTCCCCGGCGCCGATCCTTCGGTGCCGCTCTACGGGTTCATGTTCCTGGTGGCCCTGGGCGTGGACTACAACATCTTCCTGATGACCCGTGCTCGTGAGGAGACGCCTCAGCACGGAGCCGCCGAGGGAACGCTGCGCTCCCTGGTCGTCACCGGAGGGGTGATCACCTCGGCCGGCGTCGTGCTGGCGGCCACCTTTGCCGCGTTGGCCGTGCTGCCGATCATGTTCATGGTCCAACTGGCCTTCCTGGTCGCCGTCGGGATCCTCATCGACACCTTCGTGGTACGCACGCTGCAGGTCCCTGCGCTGTGCGTGGAGCTCGGCCGGCGCATCTGGTGGCCCTCCCGCACCGCTGAACCCATGTCATAGAGTGAGGCCCATGATGAACCGGACACCTCGCCGCTGGCTGACTGCCCTGACCTCCGTGGCCGCCCTGTCGCTGGTGCTCTCCGGATGCGCCAGCGTGGGCGACTCCGAGGAGCCGGAGGACGACGCCGACCTCTCCCCTGCTCCCTCCGCCGCCACTGAGCAGGGCGGCTTCGTCCTGAGCTCCCCCACGGAGCTGGAGCCCGGCACCGCCCCGGAGGAGGTGGACCTGGAGGAGCTTCCGACCTCTGAGGAGCCCGGCCTGCCCGGCGGCCTGCGCACCCCGGAGGAGGGCGAACCGCTGCACGTGGTCATCTACAGCGACCCCTCCTGCCCACACTGCGCCGACTTCGAGGAGCAGTATGGCGACTTCCTCGAGGACGAGCTCGACGAGGGCACCATCACCGTGGAGTACCGCACCATGACCTTCGTGGATGCGGAGGCCTCCCCAGAGGCCTCCAACGCGTTCTCCTGTATGACTGAGGAGTCCCCGGAGGACTACCTGCCCTACCTCAGTGAGGTCACGGCGTCTGCTCAGGCGCTGAGCCCGGAGGAGCTGGCCGAGATCGCCGAGGACGACTACGACGCCGAGATCTCCAGCTGCATCGAGGAGGGCACCTACCTCGACTTCGCCCAGTACACCACGGACCTCGCCCGAGAAGAGGGCCTGCGCGGAACGCCGACGGTCTACGTCGGGGAGGAACGGTGGGAGACCTCTGAGGACTTCGAGGAATGGATCCAGGACCAGCTGGCCGACCATGCCGACTGAGCAGGAACTGGGCCAGCGCGGGAGGACCACTGGTCAGGACCCGGCGGCTCAGAACCAGACGGCTCAGCACCAACCTGACCAGCACCGGTGGGTGCGGCGTCGCCCCACCTCGGATGAGGTCCGCGCCGATGCACTGATCGCCGCGGGCATCTTCTGTCTGGGCGTCCTCGCCCTGACCCTGTTCCGCGTGCTCCAGTTCTATGAGGAGCCGGCCGGTCCGGTCGTCTCACTGCTGTGCATCGCCCTGGGAACCCTGCCACTGGCACTGCGACGGGTCTACCCGTGCACCGTTGCGGTGGTGGTCTCCGCAGCCATGATCCTGATCGGTGAGCTTCAGGTCCCCGAGACTCTGATGATCAACATCGCCCTGTTCATGGCCCTCTACACCGTCGGCGCATGGTCTCAGCACCGTCAGCGGGCCGCCCGAGTGCAGATCGTGATCATCGCCGCGATGCTGATCTGGCTCTTCAGCGCGTTCTTCCGCGAATCGCTCGACCCGGAGGCGGAGCTCGTGGCAGGGGCTATGACTCCGGCACTGGCCTATTGGCTGTGGCAGCTGCTGGTGAACCTGCTCTACTTCGTCGGGGCCGTGTGGTTCGGCCGCCACGCCTGGACCAAGGCTCGGGCTGAGGACAGACTCGAGGAACAGGCTGAGGCGCTGCGGGCCGAGCGCGCCACAGTGGCCAGCCAAGCGGTCTCCCTGGAGCGCCTGCGCATCGCCCGGGAGCTGCATGACTCGGTGGCCCACCACGTCTCGCTGATGGGCGTCCAGGCTGGGGCCGCCCGCACCCTGCTGAAGACCGACGCCGCCACGGCCGAGGACTTCATCCGCCAGATCGAGTCCTCCGCCCGCAGCTCGGTCTCCGAGATGCAGTCGATCCTGGGGGTGCTGCGCGACGGCGCCGCCGAGCCGAAACAACCGGTCAGTTCCTTGGGCCTCGACCAGATCCCGGACCTCCTGGAGACTGTGCGCGCTGCCGGTCTGGAGGTCCGCTGCGAGGTCCACGGCGAGCCCCGTGCCCTGCGTCCGCTGCAGTCGCTGACCCTCTACCGGATCGCTCAGGAGGCTCTGACCAATACCCGCAGGCACGCCGGCCCGGGCGCCTGCGCCGACGTACGGCTGCGTTGGCGCTCGGCCTCAGTGGAGCTGGAGATCCTCGACGACGGCGGCGGCCGGCGCGACCACAGCACAGACCAGCCCTCCTCCGGGCACGGGCTCCCCGGGATGCGCGAACGCGCCGCGGCCCTGGGCGGAAGCTTCGAATACGGCCAGCGGGAACCCACCGGGTTCTTCATCCGTGCGGACCTGCCGGTGGCCCCGGAGGGTGATCAGCACTGATGACCGGCGCAGAGAGGCCGACGCGCGTGGTGCTGGCCGATGACGAGCCGCTGATGCTGGCCGGATTGGCGGCGATCCTCGACGCCCAACCGGACATCGAAGTTCTGGGCACCGCCGCCGATGGACGGCAGGCAGTGGACCTGGTGGCCCGTACCCAGCCGGATGTGGCCTGCCTGGACATCGAGATGCCCGTGATGAATGGGATCGAGGCCACCCGAGAGATCCTCTCCCGGCAGGAGACCCAGGTGGTCATGCTGACCACCTTCCGCCGGGAGGACTACCTGGTGGATTCGCTGCAGGCCGGAGCCAGCGGGTTCCTCCTGAAGACCGCCACTCCGGAGCAGCTGGCCGAGAGCATCCGCACAGTGGCCTCCGGGGAAGCCCTGCTGGCCCCCGAGATGACACAGGCCCTGATCCGGCGCACCGTCCACGCCGAATCCGCTGCTCAGGACTCCGCCACTCAGAGCTCTCCCGCGCGGGACTCCACCGTGGAGCCGCTGAGCCAGCGGGAGCGTGACGTCCTCGCTCAGGCAGCCCTGGGGCTGTCGAACAGTGAGATCGGTGAGCGGCTGTTCATCGGAGCCGAGACGGTCAAGACCCATATGTCCCGGGTGCTGGCCAAGCTGCAGCTGCGCAATCGTGTCCAGGCGGTGGCCTACGCCCACAGACAGGGGATCGTCGCCGACTCCCCCGAATAGTCCCAGCATCTCCCCCGCCCGGGGGATCTCTGCCGGATCAGGCGTCATTAGGCTCAGTGCAGAGAGCTGACATCACTGATCCGAGGAAGAGGATCCCATGCTGGAACTTCACGACATCTGCCGATCCTTCGGCGGGCGGCGGGTGCTGCACGATGTGTCCCTGAGGGCGGGCCGCGGGCAGCTGACCGGGTTCGTCGGCGGCAACGGCGCCGGCAAGACCACCACGATGCGCATCATCCTGGGCGTGCTGGCCGCCGAATCCGGAACCATGCGCCTGGACGGGCAGGACCTGACCCCAGCCTCCCGCACCCGGTTCGGCTATATGCCCTCGGAGCGGGGCCTCTACCCGAAGATGAGGCTGGCCGAGCAGATCGGCTACCTGGCCAGGCTGCACGGATACAGCCGCAGCGAGGCCGCCGACCGCGCCGAATCCCTGCTGACCCGACTGGGCCTGGGCGAGCGGCTGAACGACCCGCTGGAGACCCTCTCGCTGGGAAACCAGCAGCGCGTGCAGATCGCCGCCGCGCTGGTCCATGACCCCGACGTGCTCGTTCTGGATGAGCCCTTCTCCGGCTTGGATCCCATCGCGGTGGACGAAGTGCTCAGCGTCCTGACCGAACAGGCGGCCACCGGAGCCGTGGTGCTCTTCTCCTCCCATCAGCTCGATGTGGTGGAACGGCTCTGCGACGATCTGGTCATCATCGGTGACGGGCGGATCCTGGCCTCCGGCAGCCGCGATGAGCTGCGCCGAGCCCACGGAACGCTGCGCTATGAGCTGCGGACCGAGGCCGACGCCGGCTGGGTCCGCGAGGTGCCCGGCGTCGCGGTGGACGAGTTCGCCGCAGACCGGGTGCTCTTCCGCTCCCAGCCCGAGACCGCTCAGTCGGTGCTCGGCCGGGCAGTGGGCCAGGGAGCAGTGCACAGCTTCACACCGGCGCTGCCCGATCTCAGCGAGATCTTCCGCGAATTCACCGCAGATTCCTACAACCAGTCAGCAGAGGGGACACCACGATGACGACGACGAACACACGCGCCCCGCTGAGCACCGGTTCGGCCACTCTGCTGGTCGCCGAACGCGAGATCAGCACCCAGGTGCGCAGCAAGGCATTTCTGATCAGCCTGGTCGTCCTGGTCGCAGTGGTCGTCGGCGGCATCGTCGCGATGAGCTTCTTCGGCGGCGACGACGATCAGGACGCGGTCCCTGCCGCCGTGGTCGGACTGGAGCCCGCCGCGGCCGAGGGCCTGGAGGAGGCCGGCGTCGAGCCCACCACCTCGGCGAGCATGGACGAGGCGGAGCAGCTGCTGCGTGATGAGGAGGTCGAGGCGATCATCGTCTCCGACGCAGACTCACCAGCCGGCATCCGGGTGATCGGACTGGACAGCGAACCCACCGAGGTCACCCAGCTGCTGGCCATCACCCCCACTGTGGAGGTCCTGGAGGAAAGCGATACCGATGAGACGATGCGGTTCCTGGTGGCCGCGGCCTTCGGTGCGGTCTTCATGTTCGTCGGCATCGGCTCCGGGATGATGATCGTACAGAACACCATCCAGGAGAAACAGAACCGGATCGTGGAGATCCTGCTGGCGGCCATCTCAGCCCGTGCGCTGCTGGGCGGCAAGATCCTGGGCAACTCCGTGCTGGCCCTGGGCCAGGCCGTGGTGCTGGGCGCCGCCGCCGTCGTCGGGCTGCTGATCACAGGCCAGCAGGACATGCTCGACATCCTCACGGTGCCGATGCTGTGGTTCGTGCTGTTCTTCATCCCCGGGTTCGTGCTGATCGCCTCGATGTTCGCCGCCGGGGCGTCCCTGGTCTCCCGTCAGGAGGACTCCGGCACGGTGGTCACCCCCACGATGATGCTGCTGATGGCGCCCTACTTCGTGGTGGTCTTCTTCGGCGACAACCCCACGGCGATGGCCATCGCCTCCTATGTGCCGTTCTCGGCTCCGGTGGCCATGCCTGCGCGGATGTTCTTCAACGAGGCCCAGTGGTTCGAGCCTCTGCTGGCCCTGGGCGTCCTGGCCCTGGCCACGCTGCTGATGACAGCTCTGGCGGCGAAGATCTACAGCCGCTCGCTGCTGCAGACCGGCCAGCGGGTCTCCCTGAAGGCAGCGCTGTCCTCCTCAGACTGAGACGCCGCGCTCCCACCGAGATGAGGCCTTCCGGAGCACCTTCCGGAAGGCCTCATCTGTGACATAGATGACGCGCTCGACTTTTTGCCCTATTGTTGTCTTCGGCCCGCTCATATGAGCTGAATCTCATTCTCAGCTGAGCTGCCTCAGGCAAGGAAGCCCGAAGACCGAAGGAGCACGACTTTCGATGAGCACATCAGTGTCCGCCGGAGGCCCCCAGCCGGGCCCCTCCGCTGAGACCGACATCGGACCCGCCTCAGCGCCGGGGACCACCGCACTGGACCGGGTCGGCATCCCCCACGTACTGCGCTTCGGCTTCCTGGGGCTGCTCCTGCTGATGACGGCAGTGGGCATCGAGTCCAACTTCCTCGAGCCGCATATGTCCCAGGTGCTCAGCGTCAGCGGCACCACTGTGGCGGCCATCGTCACCTGGCACAATCTGGCCGTGGCCATCGCCTCCTACCTGGGCGGCGCACTGGCCGACCTCTTCGGCCCCAAGCGTGTGATGGTGCTCGGAGCCGCCCTGTGGGTGCTCTTCCACGTGCTGTTCCTGATGGCGCTGGAAGCCGGTTCCATGGAGCTGGCCGCGGCCGCCTACTTCGCCCGCGGCTTCGGCTTCCCCCTCTTCGCCTTCGCCTTCATCGTGTGGATCGCAGCTGTGGCACCGAACCAGCGGCGCTCCACCGCCATCGGCTGGTTCTACGTGATGTACACCGGCGGACTGCCCACGCTGGGCTCGCTGATCGCCATCGGTGCCATCCCGGCCTTCGGCGGCGGCGGGGTCGGCGGCCCCGGCGAGACCGGCGCCCTCTGGCTGGCCACCGGCGTCGCAGTGCTCGGCTTCCTCATCGCCCACTTCGGCGTGCGGGAGAAGCGCGGCACCCGGCGTCTGGCACCGGCCGGGGAGTCGGCAGCCCAGGTGCTCACCGCAGGTGTACGGCTGACCGCCACCAACTCCAAGATCCTGATGGGCTTCCTGATCCGCCTGATCAACACCGCCCCGCAGTTCGGCATGTTCATCGTGCTGCCCGCGGTCATGTACGCAGGGGATGAGAGCCTCGGCTGGTCCCAGTCGCAGTACCTGTCCATGACTGTGGCGGTCTTCGCCACCAACATCCTGGTCAACGCCGTCTTCGGCGCCATCGGCGACCGGTGGGGCTGGCGCCGGACGGTGAAGTGGTTCGGCATCAGCGGCTCCGCGCTGGGCCTGCTGGCCTGGTGGTACGTGCCACACCTGCTGCCCCAGGACACCACCTGGGGCTACCTGGTGGCTGTGGTGGCCGGCTGCCTCTTCGGCTGCATGCTGGCCGGCTTCGTCCCGATGGGCGCGATCATGCCGGCCCTGACCCCGGACCACAAGGGCGCGGCCATGGCCATGTACACCACGGCTGCCGGCGGCGCGATCTTCCTGGGCACCGCCGTGGTCTGGGTGGTGCGTCAGGTCAGCGATCTGATCGGACTGCAGGACGCCTTCACGGTCAACTCCATCACGGTGTGGGTGTTCGTGGCTCTCTACGGCTGCGCGTTCCTGATGATCAGCCGTCTGCACGTGGTCGAGGATGAGCACCGCGAGAAGCACGGTAAGCTCTTCGGCTCCGCCCGCTGATCCTCCTCACACAGACAGAGAGGCCCGGTTCCCATTCCAGGGAACCGGGCCTCTCTGTCTCTGTGGCGTCAGCGCGCCGGAGGTCAGCTCACGCCGTAGGCGAGCAGGCCGTTGGCCCAGTCCTCCACAGCGGGCCAGTCGCGCCAATCAGCGTCCACCGGCTGGCGGGCCACCTTCAGCTGCAGCTTCTCCAGGAAGCTGAGCTTCTCGCTGTCCACGGCACCCCGGAAGTAGGCGATCTCGCGGTGCGGGTACTGGCGCATCGTGGATTCGATCTGCGGGTCCAGGCGGGGGCTGCCGCCCACGGCGTAGAGGAAGAGCGGCTTGCCGCCCAGCTCAGTGCGGTGACCGTCCAGGAAGAGCTTGCCCGGGCCCCACAGGCCCTGCCGGTAGACCGGGATGCCGACCACCACGTTGTCCGTCTCGTAGAGCCACTTGCCGGCCTCGGAGATGTCCTTGACGTGGGAGGACACTCCCCGGGCGCTCAGGGTGGAGACGATGCGCTCACCGATCTCCGCCGTCGAACCGTGCTTGCTCGCCACAACGACCATCGTGGTCATAGGTCATCCGCCTTTCGCCCGTCTTGAGTACTGTCCTCGAGTTTACCGGCTGGAGGTCGCTCCGGGTCCTCCAGCATGCCCGGTTCTGTCTTGGCGATCATCCGCGTGCCGGCCAGGTCTCCGGTGACGTTGCACATGGTGCGCCCCATATCCAGGATGGCGTCGATGCCGGCCACCAGCGCCACCGGAGCCATCGGCAGTCCGGCGGCCGTCACCGCCATAGTCAGCATGATCAGACCGGCCCCGGGCACTCCGGCGGTGCCGACCGAGGCCAGGACTCCGACGGCGGCCACGGTGACGATCTGCATCAGGGAGAGCTCAGTTCCGGTGACGTTGGCGACGAACACCGTGGCCGCGCCGACATAGATGGCAGTGCCGTCCATGTTGATGGTCGAGCCCAGCGGCAGGGTGAAGGAATAGACGCCCTTCTTCACGCCCAGGCGCTCCGCGGCCTGGGTGGAGACCGGCAGCGTGCCGCCGGAGGACCGGCTCACGAAGGCGGTGACCATGGGCTCCTTGGCCTCACGGAAGAAGCGGATCACCGGAGCGCGGAAGACCAGCAGAAGCAGCGCATAGACCAGGATCTGGACGAAGATGCCGGCATAGACCGAGCCGGTCAGCTGCAGCAGCGGCAGCAGCGCATCGCTGCCGGTCTCCCCCACGACGACGGCGATCAGGGCGAAGACGCCGATGGGCGAGTACTGCAGCACACCGCGGATGATCAGGAAGACCAGCTCCACGCCGCCGTCGACGAAGCGGCGGATGTCGGCGGCGATCCCGGCCAGGCGCTCATCGCTGGAGTCCTGCAGATACGCCAGCGCGATGCCCGCACACAGTGCGAAGAACATCACTGCGAGCACCTGACCCTCGGCCAGGGCGCCGAAGATGTTCTCGGGGACGATGTCCACCAGCACCTCGGAGAGCGGCGGGGCGGTCTCGCCCTCCTCCTCTGCTCCGCCGGGCATGTCCAGGCCGGCACCCGGTGAGATCAGCAGCGCCAGGCCGATGCCGATGGACATGGCGAAGGCTGTGGTCACCAGATAGTAGATGAAGGCTTTGCCGCCGATCCGGCCCAGCGTCTTCGGTGAGACGGAGGCGACGCCGGCGATCAGGGTCAGCAGGATCAGGGGCATCACCAGCATCATCAGCAGACGCAGGAAGATGTCGCCCAACGGTTGGATCACGCTGATGCCGGGCCCGAAGACCAGCCCGGCGACGATGCCGAGCACCAGGGCCACCGACAGCTTCCAGATCAGAGAGATCTCCAGGTAGCGCCGCCACAGCGTGGGGCGGGCAGACTCAGCTGAGGTCACAGAATCGGGTTCGTCCATGGTGGAACGCTACCTGTGACGCAGATTTCCCTGCTGTGACGACCAGACCCGCCGACGAAGAACCTCAGGTCCTCGTCGGCGGGTCTGTTCAGAAGCGGCCTGCCAGGTTATGGGCGATCAGCGGACCCCGCGCAGGTCCAGCTGCAGGCCGGTGTCCGCACCCTCCTCCAGCGTGACCGGGATGCCCCAGTCCTGCTGGTAGAGGTGGCAGGCGGCGTGCATCGGAATCTCCTCACCGGGGGCGCCGTCGCAGGCGGCCGCCCGGGCGGTGATGTGCAGGACGCCTTCGGTCACCTCGGGGTTGAGCCGCAGCGTACGCTCCAGACCCTCGGAGTTGCCGCCGCCCTCCAGGATGAGATTCTCCGGGGAGGAGGAGATCTTCAGCTGTGTGGGATCGCCCCACCGGTCGTCGAGCTTCTGGCCGGTGGGCGCGGAGAAGCCGACGGTCAGGGAGAACTCACCGGGTGAGACGGCCGTGGCCGGACGCTGCGTCTGGGAGGCACCCTCATCCACGGTGAGGTACTCCTCCGGAACCGCGATGCGCACCAGCTCGTGAGCGTTGGTCTCCACTACCAGCAGCGTGGATCCGTCCGAGTCCAGCAGCACGTCCGAAGGTTCC
Organism: Nesterenkonia lacusekhoensis; assembly: GCF_017876395.1. NCBI lineage: Bacteria > Bacillati > Actinomycetota > Actinomycetes > Micrococcales > Micrococcaceae > Nesterenkonia > Nesterenkonia lacusekhoensis. Next base: position 1,960,485 of record NZ_JAGINX010000001.1, read on the forward strand.
TTGAGCCCACGGGCCACAGTGGAGACCTCTGCCGGGACCGTGGTGCCGTCGGCGGCGAAGTGTTCCGCGTGGAAGCGGCGGATCGCACCGTTGTAGGTGTCGGCCACCAGCACGGAGCCGTCGGGCAGGGCGGTCACACCCAGCGGGTGCTGCAGCCGGGCCTGGGCCGGGTCGCCGTCGCGGAAGCCGAAGTCGAAGAGCCCCTCCCCCACGATGGTCTCCACGTAGGGGGTCTCGGGGGTGCCCTTCTCCCCTGCGGCGCCGAAGCCCCCGCCCAGGCGCAGCACGCGCAGCGAGGAGGTCTCGGAGTCGGCGATCCAGATGTCGCCCTGGGCATCGGCGGCCAGCCCGGAGGTCTGGGCGAACCAGGCCTCACCTGCCTCTCCGTCGGTCAGGCCCTCCAAGCCGGTTCCGGCCCAGATGGAGATCTCTCCGGTGGCCGGGTCGAAGGTGAAGATCTGGTGGGTTCCAGCCATCGCCACGATGACCCGCTGGGTCTTCTCCGACCACAGCACGTCCCAGGGGGAGGACAGCGAGACGTTCAGCGCGTCGGTGCCCAGGCTGCCCAGCTCGTCGGCCTGGGCGTTGGATACACGTTCTGAGTCGATGAGCCGCTGGACCCCGTTGCCGGCCAGTGTGCTCACCGCACCGGTGGAGGTGCTGATGCCGCGCAGCCGGTGGTTGACCGTATCGGCCACCACGATGTCATAGCCCACCTGCTCGGCGAGCTCCGCCGGAAGCAGGGTGAGGCCCTGCGGCTCGGTGAACTGGGCGGCGTCGTTGCCTGCGGCTGAGCCCTCGCCGTCGGCGTAGCCCTTCTCGCCGGTGCCCCAGGAGCGGAGCACCGTCTCGAGGTCGTCCTTGAGCTCCACGATGCGGTGGTGGCCGGTGTCGGCCACCAGGAAGTTCCCGACGGCGGATCCCTCGCCGGCCAGCTGCCGGGTCACCGGCACAGCCTTGCCCGGGAAGCGCAGTGTGCGGCTGACCGGCTCCGGCGGGACGTAGGGGCCGTCGCCGCGGTGCAGAGTGCCCTTGGCCTCATGCTCGGCGGCCAGCTCCTCCACCAGAGAGGTCAGTCCGGCCACATGGCCCTCCCCGGAGAGCGAGGCGGCGATGTAGCCCTCAGGATCGACGACGACCAACGTGGGCCAGGCGCGGGCCGAGTAGGCCTGCCAGGTGGTCAGGTTGGGATCGTCGAGCACCGGGTGCTCGATCTCGTAGCGCTCCACGGCGGCGGCCAGGGCGTCCGGGTCCGCCTCGTGCTCGAACTTCGGCGAGTGCACGCCCACGGTGACGAGCACGTCGTGGAACCGCTCCTCCAGGGGACGCAGCTCGTCGAGCACATGGAGGCAGTTGATGCAGCAGAAGGTCCAGAAGTCCAGGATGACGATCTTGCCGCGGAGGTCCTCCAACGACACCTGCTGACCGCCGGTGTTCAGCCAGCCGCGGCCGGTCAGCTCCGAGGCTCGGATGCGGTCTGTGCGGCGGATGTCTGCCGCCGTCTGACCGGTGACTGCTGTCTCTGTGGTCATCTACTGCTCCTCGTCCAGTGCGCTCACGATCTCCGTGGTGATGGCTTCGCCGATCTGGGTGAACTCCTCGGAGTTCGCCGCCTCCTCACCGATGAAGGAGACCATCACGACGTCGTCGCCTGACTGGGTGAACAGCATCTGAGCGGCGATTGTTCCGTCCTCTCCGTCTTCTCCCATCCGCTGGGTGCGGGTGTAGCCCACGCTGGTCTCCGCCGGCAAAGACTCCAGCTCCACCGGGCCGATCTCATAGCGGTAGTCCATGTCCTCCAGAGTGATCTCCATGTCGCCGCAGGACTCCACCAGCTCGGTGACGTGGCCGATGTGATCCTCCACCAGCTGACGGTCCTGATCGTCGGAGAGCGTGGCGATCTCCAGGGAGCCGGTCCCGGTGAAGGTCTCGGAGACGAAGTCGGCCCGCGCCGCGTCCTCCTCCAGCATGATCGGTTGGAAGTCCACGTTCGCGATAGGCTCGGCGCATTCGGCAGGACGGATGTCCTCCTCGCTGGTGCCGGGCAGCATGTCCGCGGCTTCGGCGCGGGTGGTCTCCAGCTGGTCCTCGGTGGCGAAGCCTGCCGAACCGAAGCCGAAGCTGCCGGCACGGTCCAACCCGGCTTCGGCGGCTTCGATCAGCCGGTCGCTGCCGGCCGGCGGGCTGTCGTCGCCCTCCACCGCGTCCGTCTCATCCTCACCGCAGGCGGTCAGGGCCAGAAGACCGACGGCGACGGCGGCCAGCGCCTTCCCTCCGGGGTGACGTGCAGTGCTCATCGGCGCTCCTCCCGTTCAGCCATCGCGGCGAACATCTCGTTGTATTCGTGCAGCTCAGCGTCCTCGGTCCGGTCGGCCTCCCGGTCCAGACGCTTGGTCTCCCGTTTATCGCTGCGGGACCACTGGACGGCTACCATGACCGCCATCAGCATCGCCGGAACCTCGCCCAGGCCCCACATCAGCTCGCCGCCGCGGTGCTGGTCCTCCATGGCGGAGAAGCCCCAGTCGTGGCCGATGTTGCCGAACCAGGAGGCCTCGATCAGTGCCTCCTGGCTGGAGAGTCCTATGGCCAGGAAGGCGTGGAAGACCATCGTGGCCAGCAGGATGATCAGTCGGAACGGGTAGGGCGGGCGCCGGGGCAGCGGGTCTTCGCCCACCAGGACCAGAGCAAAGATATACCCGGTGAGCAGGAAGTGGACGATCATGAACTGATGCCCGAGGTGATACTCCAGGGAGAGCCCGAAGATCGGGGTGAAGTAGAAGAGCAGGATGGACCCGGCGAAGTTCGCCGCGGCCACCAGCGGATGGGCCACCACCCGGGAGAATCGGGAGTGGACCAGCCACAGGATCCATTCCCGAGCACCTCGGGTGCCGTCGGAGCGGGTGGGCAGCGACTTCATCGCCAGCGTCACCGGTGAGCCCAGCACGATGAAGATCGGCGCCACCATGGTCAGCGTCATGTGTTGGATCATGTGTCCGCTGAAGAGCACCATCCCATAGATCGCGGGGCCGCCGGAGGTGACCCAGAGCAGGATGGCCAGGCCCAGGAGGAAGCTCAGCGCCCGGGCGATGGGCCAGCGGGTCCCGCGGCGACGCAGCGAGACCATCGCTGTCACGTACCAGGCGGTCAGGAAGACGATCAGGCCCACCCAGAGCCAGTCGGGGCGCCACAGGGTGAAGTAGTTCGCCAGCTCAGGCGCCGGAGGGAGATCGTAGCCGGTCAGCGTGCGGGCCGGCGTCGCATCCGGAGGAAGCTCCTCGGAGACCGGTGGGGAGGTCCTGCCCAGCACGGCGCTGATGCCGATCACCGCCGACATGATGGCCACTTCCACCAGGATCAGCTGCCAGAGCAGACGCGTGGTCCGGCGGGGATCAGCGGGCTGGGCCGGCTTCTCCAGACCTCGGGCAGAGGCCCCGGGACCGGCGTGGGCGCCGGCCAGACGCGGGATGATCCAGCTGCGGTGCATCCAGCCGATCACGGCGAGTCCCAGCGTGGCGGCCGCCTTCAGGGTCAGCATCAGGCCGTAGGGACTGGCCAAGAGCTGACCGAGGGACTCGATGCGCAGGTCCGCGTTGATGATTCCGGAGAGCGCAACGGTGATCACCGCCAACATCGCCAGCACGGAGTAGCGGCGCAGCAGAGTTCCCACCAGCTCAGGTCCGCCCTGGTCCTTCGCCGTCAGAGCTGAGGCCTGGCGCCTGATCTCCGGGGCCAGCAGGACCAGCGCAGTCAGCGCGCCCACCCAGATCACGACGCCGAGCAGGTGCAGTCCCAGCGAGTTCACCGCTGCCATGTGGTCGTCGCCCGAGGCGGAATGACCCACCAAGGCCATCGGCACGATGGCGGTCAGACCCAGCACCGCGGTGAAGAACAGCCCAGCCTGGTTCCGCACGGCGGAGACCAGCGTGGCGAAGATTCCGGCCATGACCACGATCGCCATCCATGCCTGACCTGTGGCGATGGACTGCACATAGCCGAGGAAACCGGTGGAGAAGCCATCAGAGGTGGACAGCGGCTGGCCCGCCAGGGAGGAATAGCTGAGCACCAGCACGGCGATGGCGGCGAGGGTCCAGACCACTGCGGCGACTGCTGCGATCTGCATCGCCCGGGCGAAGAGCGGGTGCTCATCGCCGGCGTCGCCCTGCTCTCGGGCGGCCTTGTGGTCTCTGCGGCGCTGGCGGGAACGGGGCCCCACCCGCGCAGGGATGGCCACCGCGGCCAGGATGACAGCACCCACGGCCGTGGCCATGGCGATGTGGTGGATGTAGCGGGAGGCCGGCAGGCCCCACCGGGTCACCGCGCCTGGGTCGGCGATCTCGCCAGCCTCGCCGAGGCCGGTGAGCCATCCGGCCACGGCCACAGCGATCAGTCCTGCGCTGAGGGCAGCACCCACCAGAGGCAGCGGCGCCGCCCACACCTGTGCGGTGCGGTTCTTCTGTGTGCCGCGGCCCCTGGCGGGCGCCTTCTCAGTTCGGGTCACCGGTGGTCCCCGTCTCCTTCATCCGACTCGTCGCTGCGGTCCTGCCAGTTCTCGGCCTGCTTCATCTTCTGCCGGACCAGCACCAGCACAGTGATCACCACCAGCACACCGGCACCGGCGAAGAGGATCGGAGCCCAGATCGGGACGGCGTCCTCTGTGGCAGAGCTCTCCTCGGCAGCGGGGTCCTCCTCGGAGGCGGGGTCGACCATATCGGGGGTGTCCGCCTCAGCCATCTCCTCCTCGGTGAGGTCTTCGGCCTCATCGGCGTCGGCCTGCTCGCTCACGGCCGCGGCCGGGTCATCCACCTCGAACTCGAAGCTGAGCTCTTCGTCATGCCCGTCGGAGTAGACCACGTGGTACAGGACGGTGTACTCACCGTTGGGCAGGGGCTCCTGCAGGTCGGTGGTCATCGTGTTGCCCTCGACCTCGGCCGGGTCCTCGGACTCCCAGCTCTGCCCGTCCTCATCACGGACGAGGATCTCGTTGGGGATGTCCTCCCCCTGGGTCAGCCCGGAGCCGCTGAACTCCAGGACGATCTCCTCGGGGCTCTCGGTGAGGACCTCGTCGGCCTCCGGAGTGGAGGAGATCAGCGTGTCATGGGCCCATGCGGGGGCGGCCACGCCCGCGGTCAGGCCGAGGGCGGCCGCTCCTGAGAGAGCCAGGAGGCGGGGTGTTCTGCGGGCACCAGCAGTTGGTGTCATGGGGAATCTTCCTTATGCGATCGATCTGTCAGTCAGCATGGCATGTGCCGCTGACACAGCAGGTGAGCCGAACTGTCTCAGCAGGCCAGATCGACAGCAGGAGGGCCACGCACCGTCCGGGGGCCGGCTCCGTTCCACACGTCGGTGCCCAGGCGCGCCGGCCAGTCCGGACGCCGCCGGCATCTGCGGTCATCGGTCAGGGGAACGACGCCGACCAGCAGCAGAAGCACCGGGCGCAGCGTCAGGACCGCACCCAAGGCGGTCAGCAGAGTCTCTCCGCGGCGCAGCAGGGCGTAGGTCAGCACTGCGGCACCGATGTGGGCGGCCGCCATGGCGGCGTCGGGACCTGCGCTGAGACCGCTGTGGAGGTGTTCCGAGGTCCCCACAGGAAGGTCCACTGCGATCTGCTGGCCGTGGGCACCGGCATGGTGACGATGACCGTCGAGGTGAGCGGGCCCGGCGCCGGACGCTGCGGCACCGGCCTGCTGAGCGGGGAAGAGCTCGAAGAGCCCGTGGAGCACGGCCTGGCTGGAGACGACGGCGGCGATCAGACGGGCTCTGCTCAGCCGCACTCCGGAGAGGGCGGTGCACAGCGGGATGCTGACGGCCAGGGCCAGGACGATCACCAGCAGGTGCGGGCCATGATGGCCGGCGGCGGTATGGGCGGCGGCGGCGAATCCCACGGCGAGTCCGCCTGAGAGCAGGCCGCGCAGAAGGCGTGCCAGCCCACGGACCTGCCGGCGCTGTGCGCTCGGAATCGTCTCCATGGGATCACCTCCTGCCGAGCAGAATTCTACTCTTGTTCTACAACCTGTAGAAAACGCCCCCACCAGACGACGACGACCCCTTGCCTCCCGCGGGGAGAAAGGGGTCGTCGTCGGTGTCCGGAGCTGTGCGCAGCTCCGGGCGCGGCATCACTTGGAGGCGGCGGCCTTCAGCTTGGAGCCTGCGGACAGCTTCACGGAGTAGCCGGCCGGAATCTGGATGGTCTCGCCGGTCTGCGGGTTGCGGCCGGTGCGAGCTGCACGCTCGGTGCGCTCCACAGCCAGCCAGCCGGGGATGGTGACCTTCTCGCCCTGGGAGACCTGCTCGGTGAAGACCTCGAAGACGGCATCCAGCACGCCGTTGACGGCGGCCTGGGAGTTGTCCGACTTCTCTGCGACTGCGGCGACGAGCTCGCTGCGGTTCAGTGCCATGTGTTGTCCTCCTGGACTCAAATCGAATACCGGCCGATCAGCCGGCCACTCAGTCCCCAGCTCGGGGCTTTCAGAAAGGCAACTTACCACGGTGCTGAGCCGAAACCCGCATGATCCCGGGCAATTCCAGGGATCTCACAGCTTTTCAGCCACCAGCCGACGGGTTCTGCAACGCGTGTCACACATGCTGCTCAGGCCCCGGGCCCGAACTCCGACAGACACGCAGAAGGGCGGCACCCCCCGTACTGGGGATGCCGCCCTTCTCAAGCGTCAGCGCTCCTAGCCTGCCTCAGCGCGACTGCCGCCGCACCGAGACCCGAAGGCTGGCCACTCTCTCAGTGGCGCAGGATCACCAAGAAGACTTGGTGATGCCGGGCAGCTCGCCCTTATGCGCCATGTCGCGGAAGCGGATACGGCTGATGCCGAACTTCTGGAAGGTGCCGCGGGGGCGCCCGTCGATGCTGTCGCGACCGCGGACGCGGACCGGGGAAGCGTCGCGGGGAAGCTTCTGCAGGCCCACGCGTGCTGCCTCGCGCTCCTCGTCGGTGGCGTTCTCGTCGACCAGGGTCTTCTTCAGCTGAGCACGCTTCTCGGCGTAGCGCTCAACGATGACCTTGCGCTGCTCGTTCTTTGCGATCTTGGACTTCTTGGCCATGATCAGCGCTCCTCTCGGAAGTCGACGTGCTTACGGACGACCGGGTCGTACTTCTTCAGCACGATGCGGTCGGGGTTGTTGCGGCGGTTCTTGCGGGTCACGTAGGTGAAACCCGTGCCGGCCGTCGACTTCAGCTTGATGATGGGACGTACGTCCTTATCTTTTGCCATTAGAGCTTCTCACCCTTCTTGATCAGCTCGGCGACGACGACGTCGATGCCGCGTGCGTCGATGGTCTTGATGCCCTTGGTGGACAGGTTCAGCGTCACCTTACGACCCAGCGAAGGAACCCAGTAGGTCTTCTTCTGGATGTTCGGGTCGAACCGACGCTTCGTGCGGCGGTGCGAGTGGGAGATCTGATTGCCGAACTGCGGCCCCACTCCGGTCACCTGGCAACGTGCTGCCATGATCACTCCTCTTGTTTCAGTACGTAGATGAATGCATCCTTCACACCGTGACGTACGAGGACGACCAGGCTGGGTGAGATCCAACCGAAGTGCCTTTTTGACGGTGATGCTTCACGCGGCTTCACTGTTTTCCGGGCGCCGCACCCCCTGCTCAGGACAGTATCCTGGGCGTCTTCGGGCACAGCACAGCTCGGCCGACTGTCTATGCTAGCTCAGCTGCGCACCTGCGCGCAAAGCCGCCGACGCCGGCCTCGAGGCCGCCCACCTGCCTCCCCACAGGAGGTGCCGAGGTCACCCGTCCAGCGCCGAGGCGGTGGCCGGGACGTCCACCGGCCGCGAGAACTGCTCACCGATGGCCTTCTCATAGGCCCGGGCGGCCCGCAGCACCAGCGCGTCCTGGGTCCGGGCGGCCACGAACTGCAGCCCCACCGGCAGCCCGCCCGCCACACCGCAGGGCACCGACGCCCCCGGCTGCTGGGTCATGTTGAAGGGGTAGGTGTAGGGGGTCCAGGCGGTCCACATCTGCGAACTCCACCCCTCCGGCGCCTGACGTGTGCAGTCGAAGGCGGTGATCGGCATCGTCGGTGTGACCAGCAGATCGTAGGTCTCATGGAAGGCGCCCATGGTGACACCCATGGCCATCCGAACGGCCGTGGCGTCCAAGTAGTCCAGGGCAGAGGAGTCGATGTACTGCTCGATGCCGGCGCGCAGCCCAGGGTCCACCCGATCCAGCGCACCGGGCCCGTAGGCCTCCAGCACCTTGGCCGCCCCGGTGAACCACAGGACGTGGAAGGGCTCGATGGGGTCCTCGATGCCCGGATCCACCTCGTCGACCACTGCACCCAGCTCCTCCAGAGTCCGCACCGCCTGACCCACCAGCCGCTCGACCTCGGGGTCGTTGGTGCCGAAGCCCAGCGTGGGCGAATAGGCGATGCGAAGACCCTCGACGCCGTCCTCCAACCCCTCCAGGAAAGAGGTGCGCGGGGTCGGGAGTGCGGACCAGTCGCGGGAGTCGAAGCCGGAGATGATGTCCATCAGCAGGGCGGTGTCCTGGACCGTGCGGGCCATCGGGCCGGCATGAGCCAGCGTGCCGAACGGCGAGGAGGGGAACATCGGGACGGTGCCGTAGGTGGGCTTGATCGCCACAGTTCCGGTGAAGGAGGCAGGGATGCGGACAGAGCCGCCGCCGTCGGTCCCCACAGACCACGGCCCCATGCCTGCACCCACAGCAGAGGCCGAGCCGCCGGAGGAGCCCCCGGCGTGGACGGCAGGGTCCCAGGGGTTGGAGGTCTCGCCGCTGCGCTGACAGTCAGTCACACCCTTCCACGCGAACTCCGGTGTGGCAGTCTTGCCCAACAGCACGGCACCGGTCTCCTTCAGCCGGGCCACACAGGGGGCGTCGAAGTTCCAGGGGCCAGACTCGTCGATGAGCAGGCTGCCACGAAGTGTGGGCCAGCCCGTCGTCGGGAAGATGTCTTTGATGGAGGTGGGCACACCGTCGCCGGGGCCGAGGGGCTCACCGGCCCGCCATCGCCGAGCCGAGGTGCGGGCCGAATCCAGAGCGGCCTCCTGATCCACCAGCACGAACGCGTTGAGGGCGCCGTCGCGCTCACCGATGCGCCGCAGCACAGCCTCCGTGGCGTCCACGGGGGTGAACTCGCCGACGCGGTACCCCTCCAGCAGCTCAGCAGCGGTCTTATCTGCCAGGTCCGTCATTGTCCCTCCCCGGTGTGTGGGCCGCCGTCTGTTCGGCGACGGCTCCGTCAATGTCTGGGCACGTAGCCTCTGTCCTTGTCCACGATGTTGTTCAGCGTCTCGCCGGCCAGCCAGCGCTCCGCATTCTCCACGAACTGCTCAGCCAGGGCGGCACTCCACCCGACGACGTCTCCGGACATATGGGGCGAGATCAGCACATTGTCCAGATCCCAGAGCGCAGAGTCCTGCGGCAGCGGCTCCTCGGCGAAGACGTCCAGCGAGGCGAAGCCGATCCCGCCGGTCTGCAGCGCCTCGATCAGCGCCGGCTCGTCCACTGATTCGCCCCGGCCGATGTTGACCAGGTGCGCCTCGGGGTTCATCGCGGCCAAGATCTCGGCGCTGATCAGGCCGGCTGTCTGCGGGGTCAGCGGGGCGGCGTTGATCAGGTGGTCGGCCCAACCGGCATGTTCGGCGAGCTCCTCACTGGAGACCACGTCGCCGAAATCGGGGTCCTCTCGGCGTGCTGTGCGGCCGACGCCGCGGACCTCCATGCCGACTGCGCGCAGCAGCCGCGCAGTCTCACGTCCGATGGCTCCGGTTCCGATGATCATGGCCCGCTGCCCTTGGATCCGTCGGGTCTCGCGGTGGACCCAGCGGCGCTCAGTCCGGTACCGGTGGCTGAGCGCGAACTCCTTGGCCTGGGCCAGGACGGCGCCGAGCACGAATTCTGCGATGGGGCGGTCGAAGAAACCCTGAGCGTTGGTCACGGTGACCTGTGAGGCGGCCAGCTCATCGAACATGAGCTTGTCCACCCCCGCGGCGGCCACGTGGATCCACTGCAGCCGATCTGCATGGGGCCAGGCGCTCTCCACCGCCTCGGAGAAGAAGTCCCAGAGGAAGAGGGCATCGGCGCCTTCCAGCGCCTGAGGCAGCCCGTCCGGATCCGTGATCCTGACCTCGGCGCGGCCCTCGAAGGCGTCCAGCCCGGGCGGCATGCGCTCCGGGCTGCTGGTGTCGGAAGGGATCAGCACAGCGATCACGGGCATGCAGCAACACTAAGGAGGGCTTGTTATGATTGTCAACAATCTGGCAGAAGAGCAGAAGGACCGAATGACTATGACAGACCCCACCTTCCAGCGGGTCAACCGCGAATCCACCGCGACCCTCATCACCCGCCAGCTGCGCGAGGGGATCATGAATGGCCACCTGCCCGCCGGGGCCCAGCTCTCCGAGGCCTCGCTGGCGCAGGAGTTCGGCGTCAGCCGCGGTCCGCTGCGCGAGGCTACGCAGCGCCTGGTCCAGGAGGGCCTGGTGCGCAGTGAGCTGAACCGAGGCCTGTTCGTCAAAGAGCTGGATGAGGCCGAGATCCGAGACCTCTACGTGGCACGCACCGCCCTGGAGACCGCTGCGGCGCGAATCGTGGCCAGAGACGGCTCAGCGACGACCCTCCAGCGCCTGCGCCGAGTCCAGGAGGACATGCGCACCGCGGCGGAGTCCGGCGATCTCCCCAAGCTCTCCGACGCCGACTTCGCCTTCCACCATCTGCTCGTGGAGGCCTCCGCGAGTCCGCGGCTGCGCCGGATGCACGAGACACTCATGGTGGAGACCCGCATGTGCCTGACCGCGCTGGAGGAGACCTACTTCGACCCCGAGGAGCAGGTGGACGAGCACCACCGCATCACCGAGGCCATCGCCGCCGGCGATGAGGCCGCCGTCGTCGCGGAGATCGAGGAGCATATGCAGGAGGCGCTGGACCGCCTCATCAGGGGATGACGGAATCACAGCCGCGACTGCCCGTCCCCGTCACACCCGTTCTCTCGGCAGATCAGCCTGAGGGCGTAGCGAGGGCATCGCGGTAGGCCTGCTCCAGGCGCTCCATCACCGAGACCGCACCCTCAGCAGGTTCTGCACCCAAGTGGAGCATGCGCAGCTCCTGCATGAAGTCCTCCCAGAGCTGCGGCCCACCCTCTTCGAGCACCTGGGCGCGGATGCTGAGCTCACGGCTGGCCGGGAGGAACCTTCTGCCCCAGCTGCCCAACTGCACCAGCACCGGCACCAGCTGGATCGACTGCTCGGTGAGGCTGTAGATCTGACGCTGCCGGTGAGTCGGATCCTGGGCCTTGGTGATCAGCCCGTTGCTGATCAGACGCTTGAGCCGGTCACTGAGGATGTTGGAGGCAATGCCTTCCTCCGACTCGTTGAGCAGCTGCCGATAGTGCCGACGACTGCCGAACATGATGTCTCGGACGACCACCAGGGACCAACTGTCGCCGAGCACCTCCACAGAGAGATTGATCGGGCAGCCCGAGCGGTGCACCTCTGCCATGCCCCTCCTTCTCCGGAATGAATACAAGAAACTGCTTGCATTCTACATGCAGTCATGGTGCGATGAGATCACCGGTTGCACTGTGCAATCGGATCCCATCTGAACGGAGAGACCATGAGCACTGCACGGATCCCACAGGTCTTCGCCTTCCTCTTCTGCTCCGTGGACGGATTAGTCGAAGACGCCCACCGAGGACTGGGGTGGAGCACCGGCGAGCCTGAGGTCTTCACCTGGCATCGGCGTCGGGCGCGACAGACCCCACATGTGGGCAGCATGTTGTTGGGGCGGAACACCTATGACCATTTCGCTGAGTATTGGCCCTCTGCGGAGGCCTTCCGAACTCAGCCGGAGATCGCGGCCTTCATGGAGACGACGCCGAAGACCGTGGTGACCAACCGGCCGGCATCTCTGCCTTCGTGGCAGGGAGCCCGCGCCGCAGAGGGAAGCGACCTCTCCGCACTGGTGGCACAGCTGCGCACAGAGCAGGAGGGGGACGACGGCGGAGACATCGCGGTCTTCGGCAGCTCCACCTTGGCGGCACAGCTGCTGAAACGCGGACTGCTGGACGAGCTGCGAATCCTGATCAGTCCGGTGGCGCTGGGCCGCGGAACTCCCCTGTTCCAGGGCCTGGAATCCCACGTTCACCTCCGAGCCGGCCCGACGACGACCTTCCCCTCCGGCGCGGTGCTGGTCACCTATGCCCCGGACAACGCAGGGGCAGCCTGATGGTGACATTCCTGTATTCCGCCACGGCATCAGCCGATGGGTACATCGCAGGCCCTGAGGGAGACATGTCCTGGCTGCTGCCCTTCCTGGGCGAGGAGCCGGACCCGGTGATCGCCGGCGCCATGACGCGGATCACCGCCATGCTGATGGGACGCCGGACCTTCGAGGGCAGCGATCCGCACGCCGGCGACACGGAGAAGGAAGGTGCCTTCGAAGGTCAGTGGGATGGGCCGCAGGTGGTGCTGACCCACCGGGCTCTGCCAGATCTACCTCCAGGCTTCCGCGTGGAGCACTCGCTCGACGGCGCACTCGCCTCAGCGCGGACGGCCGCCGGTGCGGACGGCGTCGTGAACATCCTCGGAGCGGATCTCGCCCGGCAATGTCTGGACGCCGGCGTGGTGGATGAGGTGATCATCGGCGTCGCACCGGTGCTGCTGGGCAGCGGCACTCCCCTGCTCTCGGGAGCAGCGGGCCCATTCCACCTGGAGCTGCTGCGGGAGACCCCTCCTGGGCACCGCCCTGGCGGCATCCGCGCCCGCCATTGCCGCGTGCTGCGTTGAGGCGCCCTCGCCGCTGCCCTACCTAGGCAGCGGCGTGACGGCCGATCAGCCCCAGATGGGTGTGCCGGAAGGGCCCCAGCTTCAGCCCGTAGCCCAGGGCCCGGTCCACCGCGACGTGGAAAGCCCAGCAGGCGGCCAACAGAACCAACCAATCAGCGTGGACGTGACCGAGCTGCAGGCCCGCCCAGAGCATGATCGCCGCGGCAGAGCCCGTGTAGTTGTGCACCAGGTTATAGAGGACGGCCCCCAGGCGCTGACTGACCAGGTAGCCCAGCGCGGAGAGATCGAAGACGAGGAACGCAGCCAGCAGCGCCCACCAGGGGTGGTCCATGACGATCATGGCAACCAGGATGGCGACGGCGAGCGCCGAGTTCTCCACTCGCTGCCAGATCGTCGCAGGTGCGGAGTGCGCATGTGAGTGCGGGAGCGTCTGGGCTGACATGTCAGGCCTTCCGAATCGGGCGAGGACTCCTTCAGACTAGGCGAGGTTCACCGCACAGAGATCCCCCGAAAGGCTGACTTTCCGTGAGCTCCGGCCTCTGAGACGTCGCTATTCCGGCACCTGCGCGCCGACCAAGCCGGTCAGCAGCTCAGTGAGATAGGCGTCCTCAGCGGTGTTGCCGGGCAGCTGCAGGGCGCGCCGATAGGATGAGGCCGCGGCCTCCTGCTCGCCGAGCTCCTCCAGGGTCATCGCGCGGGCGATGTGGAAGGGACGGTACCGCTGCAGCATCTCCTCCTCAGCCAGGCCCTCCATCTGCTCCAGCCCCACCCGCGGCCCCTGTGCCCGCCCCAGAGCCACCGCACGGCCCAGGCGCACCACCGGGCTCGGCTCATAGGATTCCAACATCCGGTAGAGCACCGCGATCTGTGGCCAGTCGGTGGACTCCACATCCGCGGCCTCCGCATGGACCGCAGCGATGGCGGCCTGGACAGCGTACGACGCCGCCCCGGCAGAGCTGGCTGCCCGCTGAGCCAGATCCAGGCCCTCCTCGATCAGCCCTCGGTCCCAGCGTCTGCGGTCCTGCTCGGCCAGCGGCACCGGACGGCCGGCGTCGTCGGTGCGGGCTGGGCGCCGCCCCTGGGTCAGCAGAAGCAGGGCGAGCATCCCGGTGACCTCAGCCGACCCTGGCAAGAGATCCCGCAGCATGCGCGCCAGGCGGATGGCCTCAGTGGTCATGTCGTCACTGGTATGAGCCCGGCCTGCTGAGCGCGCGAAACCTTCGGCATAGAGCATGTAGACCACCCGCTGGACCGCGGCCAGCCGCTGCCACGACTCCGCGCGTGCGGGGATCTCGAAGGAGATGCCGAGGCTTCGGATGCGGCGTTTGGCCCGTACGATCCGCTGCTGCATAGTCGTCACCGGAACCAGCAGGCCGTGGGCCACCTCCGCAGTGCTCATCCCCGCGAGGAAGCGCAGAGTCAGCGCCACACGCTCCTCAGGTTTCAGCACCGGGTGACAGCAGGCGAAGAACAGGCCCAACCGCTCGTCGACCCCGCTGTTCCCGACGCCAGCACCCGCAGCCCCGGCCGCCTCCGCCGGATCCCCGGTGCCCTCGGGCGCGGGAGCACGCTCCTGCAGAGCACCGAGGCGCGGGATGGCCCGGGCACGGGCCTGGTCACGGCGCAGCAGATCGATCCCTCGGCGCTTGGCCGCAGTGATCAGCCAGGCTTCGGGCACGCGTGGAACACCGTTCTGACCCCAGGTGCGCAGCGCCTGGACCATCGCCTCCTGAACCACCTCTTCGGCCAGGTCCAGGTCTGAGAAGTACCGGGCCGTCACGGCGAGCACACGGGCCCGCCCTTCGGGTCCCAGCTGGTCCAAGGCGCTGTGCACCTGCTCCGCGGAGGAGACCTCTGGGGACTCAGTCACCGCAGCCCTCACTCAGTAGGGGGCCACCGGGCGGATCTCTACGTGTCCGCCGGGTTTGGAGCCGGGGCTCTTCTTCGCCCAGGCGATGGCTTCATCCACGTCGGCCGCCTCGATGATGTAGGTCCCTCCGAGGAACTCCTGCACCTCGGCGAAGGGGCCGCTGGAGATGACCCGCTCCCCGGCGGCGTCGGTCTCCACCTTCACGGCGTGCTCGGGATCCTCCAGCGCGAAGGAGGACACCACCACGCCTGCCGCCGTGATCTCCTGGTCGAAGGCGAAGAACTCCTCAGGGTTCGCTCCGCCGTCCTCTCCGCAGTTCGGATCGTCCACACGGCCCATCAGCAGCAATGCGTATTTCATGGTCGCTCCTCATCTCTGCCCGGGAGCCCGCACTGATGCGGCCTCGCCGGGGTGTGGGTGTCAGACCGGACGGCCCGACATCATGATGACGCAGAGTCATGCGGAGAATCGACAGTTCGGCTGACACTTCTTCTGTCGCCGTCTTCTGACACGGGCATCCTCTTGACGCGCAGGTGCCGGAATGACGGCATCTCAGCGCCTCGTCCGAGACCTGCGCATCAGCCGAGCCGGGTGCGGAACTCAGCGACCGCGTCGCGGTAGGCCTGTTCACGGCGGTAGTCCACATGCCCGGCGAGATCCGACCACGGTTCACGCGGGGTCTCCAGCGGCACCGGCGTCTCCCCCTCCGGCGCTGACCCTGCCTCCTCGGCCGGGTCAGGGACCTCCTGGTCCACCTCAGCGTGACCTTCAGCTGCACCCAGCACGGGCCCTCCGATCGGGTCCGTGCGGCGGTAGAGGTTCCGCCAGCCTCCGGTCCCCGCGGCCAGCCGCTCGTGTGTGCGCTGCAGTGACAGCTCCCCGAAGTAGGCGGGAAAGACCTGCGCATAGAGCGTCGTGGTGGGCGCGCCGATGCTCAGCAGACACACTCGGGAGACCTCCTCCTGCGGCAGCGGGGCCAGGGCGGCATAGGCGATCGCCGAGCCCTGGCTGTAGGCGGAGACGACCACCCCGCCGTCCTCTCGGATGCCGTGCCGGATCCCCGCTTGGAACTCCAGCACGGCACGCGAGCTGTACGGCCGAACAGCCAGCGGGTGGAACCGGCGCGGCCAGAACGTCAGCACATCCCAGATGATCGCCACCGTGCGGCGCAGCATCCGGAGGCGCATCGACAGCCACACCACTGCGACGCCGACCAGCACCATGCCCGGCAGCAGCACCGGGGCCCGGTGAGCCCCCAGGGCCATGCCGCGCCAGGCCGCGGTACGACGGCGCAGCTGATCCTCCACATGCTCGGGCAGCTCATCGGCCCGGCCGCGGGCACGCCAGAACAGCAGCCATCCGATCACCAGGAGCACCCAGAGCACCACGGTGATGACGAAGGACTCGACCAGCGCCAGCTCCTGCCCCCAGCGTCCCGGCCCCATTCCGGCGGCCCGTGCCGCCAGCAGAGTCAGCCCGGAGAAGACACCGTTGGTCAGCGCCACGACCAGAGTCACGGCCACCGCGGGCAGAGCGCGGGGCACCGGCGCGCCGGCAGGCTGACCGCCGCCGCGCCAGGTCAGACCGGCCAGCAGCACGATCACCAGGATCTGCAGCAGTCCTATGACCAGGAAGATCTCGCCGAGTCCGAGCGTGGTGCTTCCCCACCTCAGCCCCGCCACCACCAGCACGACGACGCCGGTGGCTCCCAGCACTGCGGCGTGCCAGCGCAGCAGCCAGGTCATGGACCGGCCGTGGGAGAAGAAGGACCGGCTGCTCAGGTCCTCCTCCGGATGCCATTCGGCCGGGGCCTCTTCCTCAGGGACCGCTGTCCCGTCTGGGGTTCTGGCCTCGAAGCGGCGCCGGCCGACTTCAGCCACTCGCAACAGCACCACCACCAGCGCGAGGGTGGCCACCAGACCGGCCGGCACTCCGATCGCCGGACCGACAGGCAGGTCCGCCTCGCGCAGCGCCTGGTAGCCCAGATAATCCACAGCGATGATGGCCGTCCAGAGCACATAGGTGCTGGTGAGCAGTCCGGCTGCGAGATGGACGACGCCGCGGATCAGCATCCACCGCCAGCGGGCGATCCGTGCCCCGTGGGCCCAACCGGCCACGTTGACCAGGGTGAAGGGAAGCAGCAGGACCCAGAGCGGCTGCAGCGCCGAGCCGGAGGTGAGCCCACCCCAGAGGTACCCCTCGACAGACGGGTCCTCCCGGCGCGCGATCAGCTGGGTGCTGCGATCACCACGGATCAGCGTGGTCTCGGCCGGGTCATCCAACCCCAGCAGCTCGGCCCCGGGAGACCCTCCGACGCCGTGGATCCGCAGCTCACGCATAGCCATCATGGCGAGTCTAATACCTGGTGGGGACCTGATCGCTCCCCTGCCCAGAAGCGGTCGAACCTGCCCGAACCCCCATCGCACCGAGTCTTGACTCGATCTCTTTCATCCCTGATTATAAAACCACATGGTTACACATCACGCCGCTCAGCTGGACCTGCCCGACGATCAGGTCGACCGGATCTTCCGGGCGCTGGCAGATGCCACCCGCAGGGACATCATCGGCCGAACCCTGACCGAGGAGTCCTCGATCTCGGAGCTGGCCCACCGCTACGAGATGTCCTTCGCGGCAGTCCGCAAACACATCACCGTTCTGGAGGAGGCGCAGCTGGTGAGCACCCATCGCAGCGGACGCGAACGGCGCATCCGAGGAAACCCGGAATACCTCCAGAAGGCCCAAGCTCTTCTGATGACCTACGAACGCCTCTGGCGAGCGCGGACCGACCGACTCGATGCGCTGTTGGCAGAGGACTGACGATGACCTGAGAGGAATCCTCATGCCTGTCACCCATATCCAGAAGAACCCTGAAGCTCTGACCCTGACCGTCACCTCTGACTTCGCAGTGCCGGTGCGGCGCCTCTGGGACGCCTATGCCGACCCGCGGCAGCTCGAGAAGTTCTGGGGGCCGCCCACCTACCCGGCCACCTTCACCCGCCATGACCTCTATCCGGGCGGACGGTCCGAGTACTACATGACCGGGCCGAACGGCGAGCATGCTGGGGGCTATTGGGAGTTCCTCTCCGCGGAGGAAGGACGCTTCTTCGAGGTGATCGACGGGTTCGCCGATGAACAGGGCCGACCGAACGACCAGCTGCCAGCAGGTCGGATGACCTTCAGCTTCGAGCAGACCGCCGAGGGGTCACGGCTGACCATCGTCCAACACTTCGGCAGCCTCGAGGACATGGAGACCCTGCTGGAGATGGGGCAGGTCGAGGGCATCGAAGCGGCCCTGGGCCAGGCCGATGCAGTGTTGGCCGACCTGCGCTCCTTCGCCGCCGGCCGCGAGGTGGACATCCAGATCCTCAGCGACACCCAGATCCGGGCCAGCCGCATCATCCGCGGCAACGTGGAACAGGTGTGGCAGGCCCAGCATGACCCGGAGCTGCTCAAGCGCTGGCTGCTCGGCCCCGACGGCTGGGTCATGACCGAGGCGACTGTGGCCCAGGCTGTGGGCGAGACCTACCGCTATGCCTGGGAGCCCAGCGTCGGCGTCGAAGGTGAGGCCTTCGCCTTCACCGGCGAGCTCCAGGAGAGCCGGCCGCCGCACCGCGAGGTGAGCACCGAGGCTATGGAAGGGGTGGATGGACCGCCCACACTCAACGAGCAGACTCTCACCCCGGTGGATGGCGGAACGCTGCTGACCATCGTCATCACCTATGCCGATGCGCAGATGCGGGACATGATTCTGGGCACCGGCATGGCCGAAGGCATGGAGGCCAGCTACGCCCGCATGGAAGCCGAGGTGCTGGCATGAGGCGCCTGATCATCACCGCCTTCGTGTCGTTGGACGGGGTCATGGAGGGTCCCGGCGGGGAGAAGGGCTATCGGAATGCCGGGTGGACTTTCAATCAGCTCCCTCATGACGATGCCGTCTACGAGCTCAAAGAGCGGGAACAGGCAGAGGCCGGCGCGCTGCTGCTGGGGCGCCGCAGCTATGAAGCGTTCGCCCCGGTCTGGCCTTCGATGGCCGAAGAGTTCGCCCGGTACAACGAGCTGCCGAAGTACGTGGTCTCCTCCTCCCTGCGCCCGGAGGACCTCGTCGATGGGTGGGGCGAGATCACCATCCTCCGCTCCTTGGACGAGGTGGCCCGGCTCAAGGACGGCGACGGCGGTCCGCTGTTGGTCCAGGGAAGCTCAGACCTGGGTCATTCGTTGGCCGAGGCCGGCCTGGTGGATCGCTACCACCTGCTGGTCTTCCCGCTGCTGCTGGGGGCGGGCAAGCAGCTCTTCCCCACGAGGAATAAGGATGTCACCCGGCTCCAGCTGATAGAGCATGAGACATTTTCGAACGGAGTGCAGAAGACGATCCTAGACGTGTCCCGGGAGGGATCATGAGCACCGTCGTCGCAGATATCTCTATGGGACTGGTGGAAGTGCTCCGCATCCATCTCTCCCCGGTGCTGCTGGGGGCCGGGACACGACTCTTCGACCTGGTTGAGGCGCCGATCCTGCTGCACCAAGCCGACGCTCTCGTCACCCCACATGCCACCCACCTGACCTATCGACTGCAGAAGGATTGACACCATGACCAACGAGATCACCATCGCTCTGCCCACCGAGGACCGCGTCCGCGCCTATGAGTTCTACCGAACAGCCCTGAACCTGGCCTCCGTCGGGGAACCGGCCGAGGACGGAGTGCCGGAGCCGCTGCAGTTCCGACTGGACACCGGCACCACGCTGATGTTCGTCCCCACCGGTGGATTCGGTTGGGTCCTCGGTGGGCGAGACTCTGCGCCTGCCGGCTCCCACGAAGTCCTGCTCAGCCTCACTCTGGGCTCTGCGGAGGAGGTCCGAGCGGCAGCTGAACGCATGCTCGACGCCGGTGGGGAGATCGTACTCGAACCCACCGAGCAGCCCTGGGGCTTCTCGGCTGTGACCACAGATCCGGATGGTCACGCGTGGCAGCTGATCGCAGCACAGGGCTGAGCGCGCCCAGGCGCCAGAAGTTCAGCGCTGCTCGAGCAGACGGTACTGCTGGTGCTCCTTGCGGTCGCGCACCACAATGCCCTGGTCAGCCAACTGGTCCCGCAGGGACTCAGCCTCACCGGCGCGACTGTCGGCGAGGGCCCGACGCCGAGCACGCAGCAGGGTGTGGGAGTGTTCACTCAGCGCCGCGCTGCGGTCCACCCAGTCTGCGAACTCGGTCTCCCGCGGGTCCCCGACCCCACACCACGGGTAGTCGAACTGCTCAAGGGCCTGCGCCAATCGGGGCGCCAGGCCGCTGTCCGAGGACGTCCGGGAGAGCTCCTGGGCGCCGTCGCCGATCAGCACGAGATCATCTTTGTCCAGGAAGATCTGCGCGATCTCAGCACGGAGATATTCCGCAGTCGTGACTTTGGATTCCAGCCGGACCGCCTGCTGGTCGATGACCACACGGCCGACGTCGTCGCTCCAGAGCGAGAAGACGATCCACCCGGCTACGGCACCGAGAACGGCCAGCAGCGGGACTGAGGCGGCCAGCGGCAGCTGGTCCATCAATCGCAGCGGCCCCGGAGCAGAGTCGATCCGCCCCAGCAGCCAACCCACCACCGGCCCCACGAGGAAGGCCGCTCCGAACCCTGCAGTCGCACCGACACCGGCGAACACCACACCCAGTGTGGAGTTCAGCGAGACAGTGGTGCTCGCATCAGACATCTGCACTGCTCCTTCGACGGCCTGAGGTGCTGAGGCTGCGCCCCGCCTCGACAGAACTCATAGTAGTGTAAAACCGAGCGGTCACTCTACTAATGTGCTGCTGCGAGGACGGAGGTGTCATGCCACGACGCGTGGATCCGGTGAAACATGCCGCCAAGCGCCAGCACATCCTGGACAGTGCTGCAGTGCTGATAGCCGAGCAGGGGTATGACCGCACCACCACGTCACAGCTGTGCTCCCAGGCGGGGATCAGCCTGGGCACCCTGTATCACTACTTCCCCGGCAAGAAACAGATCTTCCTGGCCGTACTCACTCAGGATCAGCAGGACACCGCCACGCTGCTCGATGGGCTTCTGGACGCTGAACAGTCCGACGCCGTCGAGGCCTTGATGACCTTCGTCCAGCACCTGGCGGAGCCGGCCACAGCTCATCCGTTCGTGCCCAAGCTGGTCCTCGAGGCCATGCTGCAGGCGCATCGCGACCCGGAGATCCGCTCCACTCTGGAGGGAGCCGAGACCTCAGAGCGTGACGGCATCCGCAGACTTCTGGCACGTGCCACGGCCGCCGGACAGGTGGACCAGGAGCTGAACTCCGACGACGCCGTCGCCTGGATCAGCGCCCTGATCAACGCTCTCTATCTGGAAGCGGCCATGAATCCGACCTTCGACGCCGCCACGCAGCTGCCGCTGCTGATGCGCACGGTGCGCGGCCTCCTCCGCTCCCCCGGCAAGCAGCACCCGCGGGCGTGACGCAGCCTCCTTCAGGACTCAGAGATGCGGGACTGGGAGATGCGGCGCAGGCGCTGAGCCAGTCGGGCGGCGGCATCCCGCAGACCTGGGGGCTCGAGCACCTCAACTTCCACGTCCAGCAGGGCCAGGTGTGCCACCATCCAGTCGAGGTCGTCGGCGCCAGCGACGAGCAGGGCCCACCCGGGCTCGGCGTCGGGCTCGATCCTGCCCATGTGCGACGGGATCTCCCGGCGCAGCTCCTCGACACCTGCCTGCAGACGGACCCTGGCGAGATGCTCATAGGGGGCTTCGGCGATGGATGCCTGGATGTACTGCACCGGGTCAGGGTGATCCCGGGGCGCGAATCGGAACGTGGTGACTTCCACTTGGTCCATGCGGTCCAGCCGGAAGCTCCGCCAGTCCTGCCGGTCCAGGTCGAAGGCCATCAGATACCACCGCCATCCGGCGGCCACCATGCGCACCGGCTCTGCTGTTCGCTGCTGCGACTGCCCATCGCGGCGGCGATACCGGCAGCGGATCCGCAGTCGGTCACGGCACGCGTGGGCCATAGCGGTCAGGGTCCTGACGTCGACCTCTTCAGCGCCTCCCAAGGAGTCGGTGGACTCTCCGACCGCTTGGACCCGGCCGCGCAGGCGCGGGGGCATGACTTGGTCGAGCTTCGTCAGAGCACTTAGCGCAGACTCTTCGATGCCGGAGACGGTCCCGCCCGCGGCGAAACGCAGTGAGATCGCCGTAGCTGTGGCTTCCTCATCATCCAACAGCAGAGGCGGCAGCTTCTGACCTGCGCCCAGTCGGTAGCCTCCACCCGCACCAGAGACAGCATTGACGGGGTAGCCCAACGCGCGGAGCCGTTCGACATCGCGGCGCACAGACCTCTCGGTGACAGCCAGCTCATCGGCGAGAGCAGACGCCGTCCAGGACGGCTTCTTCTGCAGCAGCGCCAGCAGCCGCAGGACCCGCTCCACTGTTCTCTCCGTGGCCATACCGTCATTCTTCCTCAGATCCCGGACCAGAGCTGTCCGCAATCTTCCTCACACTGAGAGGACGACCCTCGATCCCAGGAGAGACGATGAGCCGCTCAACCACCGCCCCTGCACTCCAGGTCACCTTCGACGCCCACGATCCTCGCGGCCTCTCACGCTTCTGGCGCGATGCCCTGAACTATCGCCACCCATCCCCTCCAGGAGTGGACGTCCCCGAGAACACCGACCCCTTGGAGGCTTGGGACGGTTTCCTCGAGGAGATCGGTCTGCCCCGGGAGGACTGGAACGCCTTCTCCGCATTGGAAGACCCGGCCGGCGTCGGACCCCGCCTGTTCTTCCAACAGGTTCCTGAGGAGAAGGTCACCAAGAACCGTCTGCACGTGGACCTGCACGTCGCAATCGACGCTGCGGGAGAGCCGCTGTTCGGAGACGACCGGTTCGAGGTGTTGGAGACCGAATGCGACCGGCTGATCGCACTCGGCGCCCAGAGGCTCCACCGTCAGGAGCCAGAGATGCCGCTGATCTGGGGGCACATCATCATGGCCGACCCTGAAGGCAACGAGTTCTGCCTGGACTGAACGGCAGGGCACCAGGTCGTCTGACCCTGGAGCGCTATACGGTCGTCTCGATCCGCAACGCTGCGACCAGATCGCGGTAGAGCTCGCTGCTGCCCAGCAGCTGAGCATGTGTACCGCGGGCAGTCACCCGGCCGCCGTCCATCACCAGGATCTGGTCCGCATCGATGATCGTGGACAGCCGGTGGGCGATGGTTACCACGGCCCGGGTCTTCGCGACCTCGGCGATGGTCTCCTGGATGGCGGCCTCAGTGATCCCATCCACCTGGGCCGTGGCCTCGTCCAACAGAAGGACCTGCGGCTCGGCGAGCAGGGCCCGGGCCAGGGAGATCCGTTGGCGCTGACCGCCGGAGACGTTGGTCTCGGTCAGTGCGGCATCCAACCCCTCTGGGAGCGAGGCGATCTTCTCGGCCAGGTGCAGCCGCTCGAGCACCCCCTGGACCTGCTCCTCGGAGGCACCGGGATTCGAGAACAGCAGGTTCTCCCGAATGGTCCCAGGCACCACCGGGGTCTCCTGCTCCACGTAGGCGAAAGCAGAGCGCGCCTGGGCGTGGGCCAGCTTCTCATAGGGCACCCCCGACAACAGGATCCGGCCCTGGTCGGCCTGCAGGAAGCGCAGCATGAGGTTCAGCACGGTGGTCTTCCCGGCCCCCGAGGAGCCCACCAGCGCCACATGCCCGGCCTGCGGCACGGTGAGGTCCAGGTCAACGACGGCGGGCTCCGCCTCGGCGCCGTAACGTGCAGTGACCCCCTGCATCTGCAGGGCGGGGACATCTCCCGAGGTGGGGACCCGCGCAGCGGTCCGACTTCCGCCCTGTGCGGCGAGCCGATTCTCGGCAGTGCGGACGCCCTGATCGGCGCGCCCGGTCACTCGTACCTCCAGAGCGGCATCCTCGGCGGGCAGCTTCTCAATCTGGGCGATGCGTCCCGCGGCAGCGAGCCCCGACTGCAGCGTCGTCAGGTTCTGCGTCAGCTCCATCATCGGGCCCATGAGGCCCCATACGTAGAGCAGGAAGGCCACCAGAGTCGGCACGCCCATCTCCTCGATGCTGACCCGGTAGGCGCCGAAGCCGAGCACCACCACGATGGCCAGCTCCATGGCACCGCCGCTGATGGTCCACGCTGTGGCCTGAGTCCGCACAGAGCGCATGCTGTGGCGACGAGATTCCCCGGCGTGCTCCATGACCGCCTCATAGCGGGAAGCCTCAGCGGAGGACGACTTCACCGTCTTGACCGCACGCACGGTTCCCTCCACCTGGGTCCCCAGGCCGGCGAGCGCGGCCTGAGCCTTCTCCTCGGCCTTGGCGATCCGCGGCATGAGCACTGCGAAGCACAGGAACACCACGGCGACCGCGCCCAAAGTGGCCAGCAGCAGCGGCAGGTCCAGCCAGGCCATGATCACCAGGGAGCCGACCAGCGTGACGGCACCGTTGATGAGCCCGATCACCGAACTGGAGGCGGCCTGGTTGAGCAGCACAGTGTCACTGGTGGTCCGGGTGACCAGCTCCCCCGGGCTGTGCCGGAGCAGATCGAAGACGCGACTGCCCAGATAGCGCAGCACCATACGGCGTCGGGCGTCATAGACGATGTCCTCGGCCAGCCTTCCCAGCAGGACCCACTGATACCATCCGACGGCAGCGCCCACCACCAGCAGGCCCAGCAGGATCAGGACGGGGTTGAGCAGCGAGCCGCCGACCTCCAATGTTTCGAGCACCCATTCGGTCACCAGGGGGCTGATCAGGGCCATGGCAGAGGTGAGCAGCCCCAGCAGCAGCGCGACGGCGAGCGCCGGCAGGTAGGGCCGGGCGAAGGACCAGAGGATGCGGACCCGCGCCGAGGTGGGCATGGAATCAGCCGCAGAGCCTGCAGGCTGGAGGGGAACGGATGATGCGTCAGTCATAGTCATTATTGCGACAGATCTGTACCATTCTTGTCAATGATTGATTCACTACGGGACATTCACTTGCCGTTCTGGCTATAGTCTTGTGGCATGCCACAGAACAGCTTCGCCGCCGAACGCACCCGACGCGCAATCCTGGAGGCCGGCATCGAGGTGCTCAGCGCCGACCCCAGCGCCCCGCTGTCCGAAATCGCCACCAAAGCCGGAGTCTCCCGCAGCACCTTCCATCGATACTTCAGCGACCGGGAAGCCCTGCGCAGCTCGGCCACCGACCTGGCCGAGCAGGCCTGGGACGAAGTGGCCGACCGGGCCCGCTTAGAGGAGGGCACCGGGTTTGAGGCCTACCGGCGACTGTGCACCGAGCTGCTGGACAGCCTGTCCGTGCTCGTCTGGTGGTGGGCGGCCACCTCAGAGAACGCGCAGCAGAACGTTGAGGAGCCTGACGAGACTGAGCAGCGCATCGGGGCGATGATCGCCCGTGGTCATGCCGACGGCAGCATGGACCCACAGTTGAGCATGGAATGGCTCAGCAGCTCCATGTGGGCCATGCTCTACATGGTCCACCACCTGCCCGGCGAGTCCGGCGGACGGATCAACGGCTTCGAAGCCCGGCAGCAGGCGATCCGCAGCCTGCTCAAGGCAGCCGCCGCGGACCCGTCCGCACACTGACCTATCCAGGCATGAGGCTGGCATGACGTCCGACGACTTTGAAGAGGTACACCGGCCCAAACCACCGTTGACGAGAATCAGCCACCGCGAGGTCGCATAGGCTGAGACCCGCCGCCACGATGTTCGCCGTCACCCGTCGACTCCGGGGCTTCATCTCGACCTGGTCGAGGGCAGCAGTGGACGCCACTGCTGCCAGGTGCCGACCAGCAGCAACCGTCCAGGAACCTTCTCCGGTGAGGGGCACGATGTAGGGCTGAACATGCAGCACCGGAAATGCCAGACGCCTCAGCCCAGTGCCGTCCGCGTACTTGCTGCGGGTCCCGGCGCATTGGAAGGCCACGAGACCACCCACCAGGTCGAACGCCTGGAAGCCCATCACCGCTCCGCGGAGTGGGCCTGCGCGCCGAACGGCCCGCAGACCCACCCCCAGAGCACTGTCCGCGGCGAAGGACAGAACGGCAGCCGACTGCGCAGGAGTCAGCTCGCCCACGATGCTCCGCCAGAATCCCGCCGAGGTCGTCCTCCCTCACCTCTCTGGTCGACGTTGCTGCGCGCCAGACTGCCTCACGCGTGAGCGCAGACGCCAGACCTATCGGCTCAGGCTCTTGAACTGCCGCACGGCAAGCGGCAGGAAGATCGCCATGATCACTGCGGGCCAGATGATCGCGCCGGCCAAGGCGTGCCCGTCGATCCAGTAGGCCGGCTCCAGGTACTCGATCCCCGGCGTCGCGAAGAGTTCGCGGATCGCCGTGGCTGTGGAGGAGACGGGGTTCCATGCGGCGACAGCACCCAACCAGCCCGGCATCATCTCCGGCGGCGTGAACACCGCAGAGATGAAGCCCAGTGGGAATGCCACGGCGAACAGGGATCCGGCCGTCTCGGTGTTCTTGATGCTCAGCCCCAAGAAGATGCCCACGAATATCAGTGCCAGGCGCAGCCATAGCAGCAGGAGGAAGGCCAACAGTGTGGCCCCGATGCTCCCGCCCGAGCGCCAGCCGATCAGCAGCGCCACTCCTGCGATCACCGCCAGATCCATGGCCGCCCGGATGACGTCAGCGACGGCCCGGCCGGTCACCGGCGCGGAGGTGGACATGGGCATGGAGCGGAACCGATCCATGAAGCCCTTCTCCTTGTTATGGGTGACCGCATAGGCGGTGTCCATAAAGCCCAGGGCCATCGTCATGGCGAACATGCCCGGCATCGCGAAGTCCACATAGCCCTCGCCCGCGCCCTGCCCGGTGACGTCCATGGCGGAGCCGAAGACGTAGACGAACATCAGGACCATCACTACGGGGAAGCCGATCTGCCACCCGAAGGTCGAGGGCTGACGCAACAGGTGCGTGAACTCCTGGAGCACGATGGTCCAGCAGTCGCGCAGCGACCAGATCAGACCGGAGCCGGAGGCCTCAGGGGTACGGCTTCCGAAGAAGCTCGGTGTCGTCGTCGTTGTCATCGGGTCTCCTCAAGGGTCTTCGGCTCGTCCTGCTGGACGGCCTGCGGGGCAGCTCCCTGGCCACCGCCGGTCAGGTGCAGGAATGCTTCGTCCAAGGTGGGGCGGCGCAGGCCGATGTCTGCGATCTCCAACCCCTGGGTGCGGATCTCGGCCGCCGCCATGGTCAGTGCGGCCACCCCATCCGGCACGGGCACACTGACCCGCGATGCGGAAGCATCAGCAGAGACCTCGACGCCGGCCACCCTCCCGACCAGCTCGGCCAGCCGGTTCAGCTCAGCAGGGTCGGCGGCCACCACCTCCAGGCGCTCCTCCCCGATCCGCCGCTTGAGCCCGGCCGGGGTGTCCTCGACGAAGTTGCGGCCGTGGTCGATCACGCTGATCCGGTCACAGAGCTTGTCGGCCTCATCGAGATAGTGGGTGGTCAGCAGGACCGTGGTGCCCTGAGCGGCCAAATTCTCCACCGCCTCCCAGACCTCTCGGCGCCCGGCCGGGTCCAGCCCCGTGGTGGGCTCATCCAGGAACAGCACCTGGGGCGCCAGGATCATGGAGGCAGCCAGATCCAGCCGGCGCCGCATACCGCCGGAGAACTTCTTGGGCGAACGGTCGGCGGCCTCCTCCAGGCTGAAGAGCTCCAGCAGCTCCTCCGCCCGCCGCCGTGCCTGCGCCTTAGGCAGCCGAAAGAGCCGGCCGAACATGGTCAGGTTCTGTCGCGCCGTCATCAGGTCGTCCACCGCTGTCTGCTGTCCGGTCAGCCCGATGCTGCGCCGCACCTGGCGCGGCTGGGAGACTACGTCGTGGCCGGCCACGCGCGCCTGGCCGCCGTCGGGGATGGTCAGCGTGGCCAGGATCCGGACCGCTGTGGTCTTGCCGGCTCCATTGGGCCCTAACAGCCCATGGACGGTGCCGCTGGGGACAGCGAGGTCGACCCCGTCCAGGGCCACCTTCTCCTTGTATGTCTTGACGAGACCTTCGGCCTCGACTGCGGATTCAGAAGGCATCAGAAGTCCTCTCATATCTGAGTACGTTGTACGGCGTACGATGCACGCAGAACAGTACCGTACACTGTCCGCAGTACACAATCCCCTGGATCCCACGAGGTGCCATGAACGAGCAGAACCCGGTGGTGCAGAGTCTGAGGCTGCTCTGGGAAGGCCTTCCAGAGCCCAAGAAGGGCCCCAAACCCACACTGACGCTGGAACAGATCGTCCAAGCCGGTGTGGAGCTGGCTGACCAGGAGGGACTCGACGCCGTCTCCATGCGGAAGTTGGCGCAGAAGCTCGGCGTCGGAGCGATGTCGCTCTACCGCTATGTTCCCTCGAAGACCGAGCTGCTGAATCTGATGCTCGATGCCGTCAGCGGCCCGGATCCCACCAGAGAGTCCGCCTTCGCGCGGGGGTGGCGCGCCGGGTTGGAAGCGGTGGGCCGCGGCGGACGCGCCCAGTACCTCACTCACCCCTGGCTGCTGCAGGTCAACTGGACCCAGCCGGTGCTGGGCCCGAACTCGATGGCAGACATGGAGCTGATCTTCGACGGGCTGCGCGAGATGCCGCTGAGCGACCAGCAGAAGATGCAGGTGATCGTCGCCCTGGACTCCTACGTCACCGGTGCCGTGCGCCAGGAGATCCTCTCCAACCGAGCGGCCTGTGAATCCGGGATGACTGATGATCAGTTCTGGGAGAGCCAGGCCCCGATGCTGGAGGCGATCTTCGCCAGCGGGCGATTCCCGGTCATGGCAGCGCTGTCCGAAGACACCTTCGCCGGAACCTGGGAGGAGCACTTCGAGCTGGGCCTCGACCTGCTGCTCGACGGCGTGGAGAAGCAGGTGGCCCGCCGGGAGGCCTCAGGGAGCTAGGAACGCGCGGATCCGAGATGCCACCCGCGGCCAGTCCGAGGCGAACCAGATCAGGTGATGCTCCGCCGAGGTCTCCATCAGGGTGGCCTGCGGCAGCATGGCCGCAAGCTCTTCGGCATGCGAGAAGGGAACAGAACCGTCTCTTCTGCTGTGGATGACCAGCGCATCCTGCTGCGGCCTCCACGCACGTGGACTGCGGAGCAGGTCGAGGTCGCGAAGAAACCCCCGTCCCGAGCGCAGCTGCGAGGCGGCCGCTGCCAGGTCTTCACGATTCTGCTGGGTGAGCGCGGTCACCGCTTGTTTCCCGGGCAGCGTGGAGAGCTGCCCCACCAAGGAAACCAGCCCGGCCTGCCGCGAAGTCTTCATCATGGCGCGCATGAATCCCCAGGTCAGCCGCTCCCCTCCTGGCCCAAGCGTCAGCCGAGCCACGGCCCTGGTGCGGGCATCAGGCCAGGGAGCCGGCCCCACAGAAGACTGCAGGATGAGCTTCTGGACCAGTCTCGGATGCCGCTGGGCCATCGCCAGGGCAGTGGGCCCGCCCGCTGAGATCCCGACGGCGACCACTCGCCGGACCCTCAGCTGCTCACACAGCGAGTGCACGGCATCGCAGAACCGTTCGACTTCTGCCGTGGGCGAGTCTGCTGAGGGTGGGGCCGACGTCGTGCGCCCATAGCCGGGACGGGTTACCGCGAGCACTGAGTATCCGAGGCCCGCGAAGCTCTCCTCCCCCACGGCGAAGCCGGCGTGCATATGACCACCGGGGAAGATCAGGGCCGCGTCCTCTCCCCGAGATTCATGCCGGTATTCCACAGTGGCAGCACCCAGTTCGGCCACCTCGGTGGGGCGAGTCACGCCTGTCATGGCCTCAGCGTAGGGCGCACCGCTGGGGAATCACAGTGTCGACTTCATAACGTGAAGGTTCAGCGTGGGCATCAGCCCTCGGGAGGAAGAGCTCCGGAGCATTCTCGGAACACCCCGCTTCCACACTGGCAGTGCACAGTTCCCCACACTGACCGGAGGAAGACACCATGTCTGTCACTGAGAAGCCCACACTGGCCATCATCATCGGAAGCATCCGCCCCGACCGGTTCGGCCCGACGCCGGCTTCCTGGCTCGCCGAGGAGGCGCAGCTCCACGGCTCCTTCGACGTCGACCTCATCGACCTGGGCGACTACGCCCTACCCATGGAGCTCGCTGGCGATGATCCCGCCGCCACCCCACCGGCTGGGGTCCTGCGGCTCGGCGAGCGCCTGGCCGCAGCGGACGCCTTCGTCCTGGTGACACCGGTCTATAACCGCAGCTACTCCGCGGCCCTGAAGACCGCCATCGACTGGTTCTATGCGGAATGGGCCCTGCGGCCGGTCTCCTTCGTCTCCTACGGAGGCAACACCGGCGGCCTGACCTCCATCGAGCACCTGCGCGGCATCTTCCCCGAGTTCCCCTCCGTGACGGTGAAGAACTTCATCTCTCTGCCCGACTTCTGGAAGCTCTTCGACCACGATGGCACGCCTGTGGACCGCGAGGGGCTGCGCGAACGGGCAGCAGCAGTGCTCGATGAGCTGGCCTGGTGGGCCCCGATGTTGCGGGACGCCCGGGCCAGCCGTCCCTACCCGGGGCTGGACTTTGCGGCGGCGCCCAACGGCGAAGACCGCACTGACAGCGGTGAAGTTCAGGCGGCAGACCTCACACCCGCGGCGGCCTCGGCGTAGCGGAGCGCCATGTCATCACACCCCGCCTCCACCTGATCACCGACCCGGACAATGAGCCGGGCCAGGTTCAGGGGTGCTGCCCGAAAGGACGTCTGGCTGGGCTGCGGGCCGCGGATCAGGACTTCGGCACCACGATGTCGTTGACCGGACCGGGCGCACAGGCGATCTCCCATCGGTATCCGTCCGGATCCCCGAAGTATCCGCTATATCCGCCCCAGCTGCGTCTCACCGCCGAGGAGACCGGCTCCGCACCGGCCTGCGCTGCCGCAGCCAGCACGGCGTCGACCTCCTCCTCGGAAGCCACATTATGCGCCATTGTCAGCGGAACGACGCCGGCTCCCGTGCGGATCGGCCCGACCTCCTCTTCGAACTCGTCAGTCGCCCAGAGCGAGAAGAGCAGGTGCTCCCCGGTGCGGATCATCACGACGCCGGGCGCCTCCAATTCGGGCGTCCATCCCAGTCCAGTGACATAGAACTCCCGCGAGCGCCCGACATCGGAGACGGCCAGAGTGATCAGTGAGATGCGCTGCTCCATGGCTGAACGCTAGCGCCTGCGACTGCCCACCACCAGAGTCAGGCGGGCCCTGACCCCTCTCCCGTTCCGGTCACCTTCCGGTCCTCCGCCCCACACCCGGAACAGAACCGGAACGTCCCGGGTACAGCCTGAGGCTATGACTACTCGCACAGAGAACGACGCCGTCCCTGCGTCCCCGCCGCGGGCCACGCTGAAACAGTGGCTCGGCCTGATCATCATGGTGGTCCCGCTGTTCATGCTGGCCACTGATGTCACCGTGCTCTACCTGGCGATGCCGGCCATCTCAGCCGACCTGCTGCCGGCCGGCTCCCAGCAGCTGTGGATCCTGCATATCGGCGAGTTCCTCAGTGCGGCCACGATGATCACCTTCGGGCTGCTGGCGCGCAGGATCGGTGCCCGCCGACTGCTGCTGGGCGCCGTCGCCGCCTATGCCGTAGCCTCCCTGCTGGCCGCCTACGCGGTGAACCCGGAGATGCTCATCGGCGGCCGCGCCCTGCTGGGCATGGCCGCGGCGGCCTTCACCCCGGCGGGCATGATTCTGATCCGCCGATCCTTCCGGGACCCCAAGCAGTACAACATCGCCTTCGCCGCCTTTATGGCCGCCTTCACCGGAGGTGCTGCGGCCGGACCGCCCTTCGGCGGTCTCATCCTGGAGCATTTCTGGTGGGGCGCGGTCTTCCTGATCAACGTGCCCATCGCGGCCGTGCTGCTGATCGGCGGCCCTCTCCTGCTGGAGCGCAACAACGCAGACCGGAGCGTGAAGCTCGACGCCGCCTCCGTGGTCCTCTCCGTGGCCGCCATCCTCGCCCTGGTCTACGGGTTTCAGGAACTCTCCGCCGGCGAGTCCACCTGGCTGCCGCTGCTCTCCTCCAGTGTGGGAATCGGCCTGCTCATGCTGTTCATCCGCCGCCAGCGCACCGCCGAGCACCCGCTGCTGGACCTGGAGCTCTTCGGCAGCCGGACCATGCGGCTGATGCTGGTGGTGCTCTTCGTCGGTATCTTCAGCCTCACCGTGGCCGAGATGCTGCTGCCCCAATACATGCAGCTGGTCAGGGGCCTCAGTCCGCTGGAGACCGGCATGGTGCTGCTGACCCCCGCATTGGGCGGGACGGCCGGAACCATGCTGACTCCCCTGCTCGCCCAGGCCAAGCACAAAGGCCACGCCACAGCGGCCATGCTGGCGCTGTCCGCACTGCTGACCGCCGGGCTGATCCTGCTGCTGCCAGAGGCGAATCTGACCAGCCTGGTCATCGCCCTGACGCTGATCGCTCTGACGAGCTCGCCCTACCTGACCCTGGTCTCACAGATGCTGATCGGCGCTGCGTCGGAGGAGAAGACCGGATCCGCCTCCGCCCTCCAGGAGGTCACCGCCAGCCTGGGAATGGCCTCCTCGCTGGCCTTCCTGGGAGCCGGCGCACTGGCCTTCTACCGCTATATCCTCACGGCCCAGGCCAGCGGTGTCCCCGAGGACGCCGTGGAGACCGCCGGGGAGAGCCTGGGCGGCTCGGCCGCTGTGGCCGAGGGGCTCGGCGGGTCTGCCGGCCAGCGCTTGGCCGAGGCCGGCGAGATCGCCTTCACCGCAGTCACCCAGGCCGGCTACGGCGTGGGCGTGGTGGTCTTCCTGGGCCTGGCCGTGGTCTTCCTGGTCCTGCGCCGCCACGTGCAGCTGCACTAGGACGCGGCCGAGCCGGCTGCCGGCTGCAGCTCGGCAGGCAGCGCGTGCTCCCCCAGATAGCGCACCAGCGTGCGGCGGGCATCCTCCCGGTCCTCTGCGGAGAAGGCCGCAAGCACCTGCCGCGCATGATCGACGTCGCCGCGACGCTCGGCCAGCATGGCACCCACAGCCTCGCTGAGCGTGATGCAGTAGACGAAGGCGGTCCGCTGGGCCAGAGCGCGGGCCCGGGACAGCTGATCCTCGGCAGCATCCAGATCGTTACTGCGCAGGCTGGTCACCGACTGCACCAGCATCCAGAAGGCCGACTCACCATCCAGGCTGAGCTCGGCACACAGGGCAGTCGCCTCATCGGCCCTCTGCTGTGCTTCCTCCGTGCGCCCTTGGGCCTCCGCCCAGAGATGCTGGATCCCGAGCGCCTGGGTCAGCCCATAGACGTCCCCGTGGGCACGGAGGATCTGTTCGGCGTCGTGCCCCTCCGGCAGCCCAGCGGGTGGGATGCCCCAGAAATCCAGCAGGAACCAGTCCCGCTGGGTGCTGGCGAAGGCCGCACCGCGCAGGTCGCCGGCCTGCAGCAGGTGGGCGATGGACTCATCGGCCAACCGGCTGCCTTGGTCCCGATGCTCCAGGTCAGCGAACATCACCGAGGCCGCGAACCACTGGACCTGCATGCGCGCCAGCTGGCTCTCCTCATCCGGGGCGAAGCTCTCCAGGGCGGCCAGCACCTGTGTGACCTTCTGGCCCGGCCGGCGGTCAGCCACAGTCCGGGCCAGGACCAGCGTCTGAGCATAGGCCCGCCGCTGCTCCGGACTCTCGCCCTGGTATGGGCAGGCCAGCACGGCAGGAAGCTCCTCGAGCAGCGTATCCACCCGTCCGGTCATCCACCGGTACCAGAAGAGCGCGCGCACCAGCCCGACGCCGGCGGCCCCGTCCCCACGGTGCAGCGCCTCATCGATGGCATGGTTCAGATGAGGCCGGGCCTCATCCAGCCGTCTCACCCAGTCCCGGGCACGGGGCCCGAAGAGGTAGTGCTCGGCGCATTCCACCAGAGCCAGGTGGTAGTTCAGATGCCTGCCGGCCACCGCCTCCCGATCCCCTGAGACCGCCAGCTTCTCCGCAGCATAGGCCCCGACGGTCTCCAACAGCCGGTAGCGAAGCTCACCGTCGGCGCGCACCGTGGAGACCAGGCTGCGCTCCACCAGGGTGACCAGCGCCGGCAGCACCCGGCGCCGGGGCAGCTCGAGATCCGCGCAGATCTCCTCCACTGCGTCCAAGCGCCAGGAGACCGGGTGCACTGCCAGGCGGCGCAGCAGGATCTGTTCCTGCTCCTGGAGCAGAGACCAGCTCCAATCGAGCATCCCGCGCAGCGTCTGCTGCCGGCGGGGAGCGGCCCGGCCCGGACGCGCCAACAGATCCAGCCGGTCAGAGATCCTCTCCAGCAGCTGAGCCACCGAGAGGACATGGGTCTGGGCGGCGGCCAGCTCCAGGGCCAGCGGAAGCCCGTCCAGGCGGCGGCACAACTCGGCGGCCGAGCCTGCCGCCTCCGGATCGTCATCGATGGCCGCATCGACCGCGCGGGCCCGGGTCAGGAAGAACTCCACCGCCGGACTCTCGGTGTCCTGAGCAGTCAGCGGCGGCACGGTGAAGCGCTGCTCCTCCGGCAGGTTCAGGGGTTCGCGGCTGGTGGTCAGAATCCGCAGCTGAGGGGCTCGCCGCAGCAGCTGCGCGGTGAAGAATGCCACATCCTCGACGATATGTTCGCAGTTGTCCAGCACCAGCAGGGCGTCCCGGCCCTCCAGCGCCAGCACCAGACGCCGCAGGACATCCGAGCTCTCCTGCCACGGGGAGGTGAGGCCCAGGGCGGCCGCGGCCACGCCGATCAGCCGGCAGGAATCCTCTGCGCGGGCCTCCCCCACGGTGGAACCCTCGACCACCTCGGCGAGGTCCACGAACCACACCTCCGCACCGTTCTCCGCCTGCCCTTCGGCGGCACGCACGGCCAGCCGGGTCTTGCCCACGCCCCCGATCCCCAGCAGGGTCACCAGACGGTTCTCCGCCATCAGCTCAGAGACCTGCCGGACCTCGGCCGCGCGCCCCAGGAAGGGTGAGGGATAGGCAGGCAGGCGACTGCCTGCCTCGTCGGTGCCCTGCCCTTCCTGAACAGCCCCCGCCTGCGGCGAGCCGGCCTGTGCTGGTCCGGTCTGTGTTGGCCCCGCGGCGAGCTCGGGGTCCTGCCGGAGGATCTGCAGGTGCAGCCGCTGCAGCTCAGGGGTGGGATCTGCTCCGAACTCCTCCGCCAGATGTCCACGCAGCCGCTCATAGGCCGAGAGCGCCTCCGGCTGGCGGCGGGTCCGGTAGTAGGCCAGCAGCAGGGGCGCAGCCAGCCCTTCCCGGGTGGGCTGTTGGGTGAGCAGCGGGGCCGCCGAGGTCACGGCCTGCTCCGGCCGGCCGATCTCCACCAGCGCCTCCGCACAGAGCTCGACGCCACGCAGTCTGGTCTCCTCAAGATCAGCGATCTCGGCGCCGAGCCACAGCTCATCGGCGAACTCGGCGTAGGGTCCGCCCCGCCAGAGGTCCAGGACGTTCTGGAGCAGCTCGACTCGGTGGCCATCGGCAGGCAGTTCGGCGGCACGTCCGACGGCGGAGCGGAAGGCGGCGGCGTCGAAGGTCTGCTCCCCCAGGCTGAGCCGGTAGCCGCCGGAGGACCTGTTCAACAGCTTCCGCCCACCCGGGGCCGCCTGATCCAGCAGGGCGCGCAGCTGCGACAGCTTGGCCTGCAGCACCCGTGAGGGGTTTCCGGGGAGATCCTCGCCCCAGACTCGACTGATCAGTGTTTCAGCGGGGACAGCTTCCCCGGCGCTGGCGGACAGAGCAGCAAGCAGCGCCCGGACCTTGCGCTCCGGGACCTCCACGGCGTCGCCGCCTGCGGTGACCAGCCGGACCGGGCCCAGCACCTGTACCCGCATGCCGCCGCCAGCCACGCCGGATCAGGCGGAGCTGGCCTCAGTGCCTCCGGACTGGCGAGCACCGAGAGCCTCATCGAGCTTGAGCAGGCCGGGGCCGTCGTCATCGATCAGGCGGATCTTGCCGATCAGTTCGGAGACCGTGGCCTCCTCCTCCAGCTGCTCCTCGATGAACCAGTTCAGCAGCGGCAGGGCGTCGATGTCGCCCTCCTGCTGGGCCAGTCGATAGAGGTTGCGGATGGCTTCCGAGACCTTCTCCTCATGGGCCAGAGCAGCCTGGAACGCCTCCAGGACGCCGCCGGCCCGCACACTGACCGCCCCGATGGCCTGGACGCGTGGATGGGCGTCGCGGTCGGTCATATGGTCGATGAACCGATTGGCATGGACCACCTCTTCATCGGCCTGGGCACGGAACCAGGAGGCCATGCCCGGCAGATCGAGCATGTCCATCTCGATGCCGAGCTGACGGTAGACCAGGGACGCTTCCAGCTCCAGGGTGACCTGGGCGTTGAAAGCCTCCTCCAATGAGCCGGTGAGCTGTGCCATGAGGCGTCTCCTTCACGGGATGAGGTGTCGAGGGGACTTGGGATGCTTCTTCTCACCCTAGCCCCGCCGACGCCGCCTGGATAGGGTGAGAACACGCACGGCCCGGGCACCTTCCGGGCCGATTTCCGGGCAACTGATCAGAGAGCGAGCAAGCATGGAGTTCCGATACCTGGGCAACAGTGGACTGAAGATCTCATCGATCACCTACGGCAACTGGCTGACCCATGGCTCCCAGGTGGAGAACGACGTCGCCACCCGCTGTGTCCACGCCGCCCTCGAGGCCGGGATCACCACCTTCGACACCGCTGACGTCTACGCCAACACTGTGGCCGAGCAGGTCCTGGGCGACGCCCTGGCCGGCCAGCGCCGCGAGTCCCTGGAGATCTTCACCAAGGTCTATTTCCCCACCGGCCCCAAGGGCCCCAACGACACCGGGCTCTCCCGCAAACACATCATGGAGTCCATCAACGGCTCGCTGAAGCGGCTGGGCACCGACTATGTGGACCTCTACCAGGCTCACCGCTTCGACTATGAGACGCCGCTGGAGGAGACCATGCAGGCCTTCGCCGATGTGGTGAGGCAGGGCAAGGCCCTCTACATCGGCGTCTCCGAGTGGACCGCAGACCAGATCCGCGCCGGCCATGCGCTGGCCCAGGATCTGGGGATACAGCTGATCTCCAATCAGCCGCAGTACAACATGCTCTGGCGGGTGATCGAACCTGAGGTGGTGCCCACCTCTGAGGAGCTGGGAGTCAGCCAGATCGTCTGGTCGCCCATCGCTCAGGGCGTGCTGACCGGCAAGTACCTGCCGGGCCAACCGCTGCCGGAGGGGTCCCGCGCCACCGATGAAGAGGCCGGAAAGTTCATCCAGCGGTATATGGACGACGAGCTGCTCACCGCCGTCCAGAAGCTCAAGCCCATCGCAGAGGATCACAACCTCACCCTGGCCCAGCTGGCCATCGCGTGGGTGCTGCAGAACCCCAACGTCGCCTCCGCTCTGGTGGGGGCGTCCCGCCCCGAGCAGATCGCCTCCAACGTGGCCGCCGCCGGGGTCACACTGGACAGCTCCACGATGTCTGCCATCGATGCGGTGATCAGTCATCTGGCCCAGGACGACCCCGCGCTGACGACGTCTCCGGAGCAGCGACTGACCTGAGATACGTCACAATCGTTATGAAACTGTGCCCCTGCTCCCGTAGAATCGAGCGCAGTTCCGAGATTCCGAGATGACAGAGGGCAGACGCGTGACCAGCGCCAGCGATGACCTGCGGGGCACCGCATCCTTGGGCGTGCGCGCCCGTACGACCCTCTGCGCCGCGGTGCTCGCCGGGGGCCTGGTCGCTGTGGGCACAGGGCCCGCCAGCGCCGCCACCGAACAGGCTCCCGAGGAGTCGCCCACCCCCACCACGGCGATCGATGCCGGGCAGCAGGACGACGCTGACCAGGAGGACGGCACGGACGAAGACTCCGAGGAGACTGACGCCGAGCAGGGCGGCTCTGAGCCCAGCGAAATCGAGCAGAACGAAACCGGGCAGAGCACCAGCTCGGCGAGTCCGACCACCAGCTCCGCCCCGACGGTATCCCAGGAGCCCACCCCTTCTGATCCTGCGCAGGAAGGTTCCACGCAGGAAGATCCCGGGCAGGAGACACAGGAGCCGGACACACCGGAATCCCCGAGCGCGCCGGAGACTCCCGGCGATCTGAACGACCCACAGGACGACGAGCCGAGCCCGGAACCTTCTCCCGCCCCGGATGAGGACTTCAACGCCGAGGACGAGCCCTCGGACCCCGGCGCCCCTGAGGCGCCGGAGAGTCCTGAGCAGGCACCGCAGGATCCAGCATCCGGCCCGGACGATGACGAAACCTCGACGCTGAACTGCAGCTCCACCACGGTGCCGGCCGGCGGCACCGGCAGCGTGCAGGTCGGCGGCGCCAGCGCACTGCAGATCAGCAATGGCGCGACCGGCGTCTACGGCGGAACTGCTGAGATCTCCGGGACCTCCGTCGTCTACCACGCCTCCGCCGGCGGAACCGGCACCGATACCTTCGTGGTCGAGGATGCCGCGGCCGGCGACAGCTGCACCGTCTCCTTCACTGTGATCGGCAGTTCCGACGCCGACGGCGCTGCCAACCCGGGTGCCGGGTCGTCACCGGGTTCCGACTACAGCCTGCCCGGCACCCCCTCCAGCACAGCGGAGTCCCCGGCCGGCACCTCGACGCCATCAGCCACATCGGAGAACTCCCCGACCCTGCCGGGCTACACCATCCCCGGCAGCCCGAGTACAGAGGGCGACTCCCCGCAGGACTCCTCCTCGCAGGAGGCTGCTCAGGATGAGGGCTCTGAAGCTGACGAGGAAGAGACCGAGGACGAGGACGAGGAGAACCTCGCCGAGACAGGGATGGACTCGGCCAACACTCTCAGCGCCCTTCTGCTGGTACTGGGAGCAGTGCTCTCCGGCATCGCCGCCCTGATGGTCGCCCGCCGTCGCGCCTGATCAGAAGACGTTCGGCGCAGGCTTCCTCGCAGACGGCAGCGCACTGCTGCGGCGCCACTGCGCCAGCTCCTCGCTCACGGTGAAGTCCTCGGGCATCTGGTGGCCCAGGTCTTCGATCATCTCGGCGATCTCCTCATTGCTGACGGGGCCCTGCTTGCCGACCAGCCGGCCGGCCACCACGGCACGCACGTAGATCTCCCCGTCGACCACAGCGCGATGCTCGATGTAGAAGCAGCGGTCGTCCATACCGATCAGCCGGGTGTGGATCTCGAACTTGGTCATGAAGGTGACCGAACGGCGGAACGTGATCTGCTCGGCCTGGACCACCGGGTGCCAGCCGCGTTCCTTGGCGCCCTTCCACATGCCCGATCGCGCCATCAGGTCATAGCGGCCCAGATCGAAGAGCGAGAAGTACTGCCCGTTGTTGATATGCATCAGGATGTCGATATCAGTGGGCAGCGCCCGCAGAGTGATGACATTCGTCTCCCACGGGGTCATCCTGGAGCGCCGACGGGCCTTGAGCAGTATCAGCAGAGTGCGGAATATCACATGCATAGGCCCAGCCTATACACATTCGCTACTCTTCAGTAACCTCCCCGGCAGCCTGTCCTTCCTGCGCAGAGGCATCTTCGGAGTCCGCACCAGGAGTGGGTGCCGGGCGCAGCACGTAGCCGGCCCCGCGGACGGTGTGGATCATGCGCGGCATATCGGCCTCGAGCTTCTTGCGCACATAGCTGATGTAGAGCTCAACGATGTTGGCCTGGCCCGCGAACTCGTACTCCCAGACCTGTTGGAGAATCTCCGATTTGGAGAGCACTGTGCGGGCGTGGCGCATCAGCAGGCGCAGCAGACGGAACTCCGTGTCCGAGAGGTCGATGTCCTTCCCAGCGCGGCGGACCGTCCGCGCGGCGGTGTCCAACACCAGGTCACCGACCTCCAGGCGTTCGCCCTCACGGCGCTCAGGCAGGCGCCCGGTCAGGAAGTGCAGGCGCCGGAGGGACTCATCGACGTCGATGGTCCCGACCATGTGGTCATCGACCGGGCGGCAGAGTCCGAAGATCTCGTCCAGGCCTGCGTCGGCGTCGAACCAGATCAGTGCCGCGGAGTGCTCACGGAGCCGGTGGAACTCTTCGACGATGTCATCCAACTGAGGGATGCGCCGACTGGCCCGGGCATCGACCACCAGGATCTCGGGGTCATCCTCCTCCGCGCTCTTAGAGGCGATCTCCCGGTTGGGAGCGTGGAGGACTTTGACGTCCAGCCCGCGCAGCCGCTGGGTCAGCTCAGAGACAGCAGGGGACGGACCGCCCAGGATGAGCACCGGAGAGGAGACGTGCAGGGACACAGGTGCGCCGCTTTCGCCCAGCGCCCCGCCTGCCGCTTGAATACTCACGTTGAGCCTCCCTCCTGATCTATCCTGCCGCATCCGGCGCCGGATCACAGGAACAACACAGCTTTCAGAGTATTCCAGAAGGGGCAGGATCGCCCAGTCGACCTGTCACGAGCCTCTCCTGCCTACTTCAGCGTGAGCATCTTCCAGATGAAGTACCCCGAGCTCAGCATCAGCATCCCGACCCCTACGAGGGTGAGGGCGGCAGTCTCTGCTCCCGTGATCGCGGGTAGAGCCATCCCCAGAGTGGTCATCGCCAGGGAGGCGGTGGTCCACACCATCAGCTGGGCACCGTTGCGATACTGACGCTGGACGTTGCGTTCATTGAGCTCACGCGGATAGTTGTAGATCCGCGGATACCTGGCCAGGACTGCGCAGCCGAGGGTGCCGACCAGCAGTCCGAGGACAGGCCAGATCATCGTCGCCGGGGAGCCATAGGTGACGTCACCGCTGAACCCCCACCGCACGGGAACCTCCTCCGACATGGAGGGGATCTGCAGCAGCGTGTAGACGCTCACCAGCACTGCGACAGCCACGGAGGACGCGAGCAGTCCACGGTGGAAGGGATCCATCCGCACTGCAGGCTGGGGGCGCGACTTCGCCGTAGGGTAGACCAGCGTGCCGTGGTCGTCACGGAACGGCTTCCCGGTCCGCATAGCCTCAGTCCAACTGGTCTCCACCTCTGGATCGCGCCCCTCGAACTCCCGGCCCAGACCTTGCGACTTCTCCCCCATGCCTGCTGTCCTTCCTGTGCGCCCGAGCCTTCTTGGACACCACCCTGCCAGATCCTGGCAGCCCTTCGCCGATGGGTGGGCATGGAGCGTCACCACCCCGGATCACCCCGCCCACTTCCCGCAGATCGCCGAATTCAGCCCGAAACGAGGAAAAGCCCGGGGCGATCAGCACCGCGACGCCGAGACCTCGCCCTTCAGTCCGCCGCCGAGGTCAGCGACTCCAGCAGGTCTCGGCGCAGCCCGAGGTAATCCTCGCTGCATTCCACTCCCTCACGGTCGCGGGGCCTGCCGAAGGGCAGCCGGATGTCCTGCTGGACCCGGGCCTCCGGACCGTGGGAGAGCACCAGGATACGGTCGGAGAGCATGAGCGCCTCGTCGACGTCGTGGGTCACCAGGACGAAGGTGCGCTTCTCCTGCTCCGAGAGGTGGAGAAGCTGCTGCTGCAGGGAGTGGCGGGTCAGCGCATCCAAAGCACCCAGCGGTTCATCCAGCAGAAGAACGTCGGGCTCCAGAGCGAAAGCCCGGGCGATGCCCACTCGCTGCTGCATACCGCCGGAGAGCTGACCGGGCTTCTTTTCCGCCGCTTCGGTGAGGTGGACCAGGTCCAACCACTTCTCAGCCAACTCCTCCGTCTGCGCGACACTGCGGCCGGAGCTCCCATCGGCGGTGAGGGCGAAGATGACGTTCTGCTTGGCAGTCAGCCAAGGCAGCAGCACATGCTGCTGGAAGACGACGCCGAGCCGCCGGCTGGGCCCGGCGATAGGTCGCCCCTCCAGGGAGACGCTGCCGGTGTCGGGCTGCTCCAAGCCTGCCAGCATCTTGAGCAGCGTGGATTTCCCCGAACCCGAAGGCCCGATGATGGTGACGAACTCCCCCTCCTCCACGGAGAAGGAGATCTCCCCCAGCACTGGCTGGAAGCCGCGCCTGCGGTGGGAGAACCCCTTGGTGACGGCGTCAATGGTCAGCTGTTCGGTCATGATGTGTCCTCTTATGCCTCAGGCATTGGGGGTCAGGCGGTGCAGCTGGGCGATGGACCTGTCCAGGACGAACCCGACGACGCCGATGATCAGGATGGCCACCACGATGCTGTTGACGTTCATCGCGTTCCACTCAATCCAGACGAATGTTCCCATCCCCCGACTGCCGACGATCATCTCCGCCGCCACGATCACCAGCCAGGCGGTGGAGAGTGCAGTCCGCAGACCGGTCACGACGCCGGGCAGCGCAGCCGGCAGCAGCACCTTCAGCGTCCGATTGGCCCAGGTGGCTTCCAGCGACCGGGCCAGGTCCAGATAGAGCGGGTTGACCCGCCGGACCCCGTCGATGGTGTTGATCAGGATCAGCCACAGTGAGGCCATGAAGATCACGAAGACCGCAGTCCATTCGGCGTCGCGCAGCACGGCCAGGCCGATGGGCAGCCAGGCCAATGGGGAGACAGGGCGCAGCACTTGGATGAAGGGGTCCAGGGAGTCGTTGATGACCCGACTGGTGCCCAGCAGCACGCCCAGCGGAATGGCGATCAGCGCGGCCAGGCCAAAGCCCAGCAGCACCCGTTGCAGAGAGGCCAGCAGGTGGAAGAAGATACCCACCTCATTGGGCGGATTGTGCACGAAGGCGGTGGAGAGCACCTCCACGAGGCGGTCCCAGCTGGCCGCCGGAGTGGGCGCCAGCCCACCGTCGTCGAATCCCGCAGTGACCAGCTGCCACAGCCCCAAGAAGACGACAGCGAAGGCAAGGAGAAGCCCCGCGGTCTTCAGCCGGTAGCCGGCTCGCTCCTTCGCGGCGCGTTGTTGAAGCACCTGCGGTGTCGATATGGTCACTGGGTCACCTGCTCATTCCACTCTGCGGGGTTCTGCGGGTCAAAGGTCTCACCCAGGACGGTCTCCGCGGCCCGTTCCTCAGTCACGCCGCCCAGCTCTTCGAGCACCTCGTGGGCGGCCTCCGCGTCGAAGACCGCTTCGACGGCGGCGGAGTAGTCCTCCGCGGTGCTGAAGCTCTGATCCCCGGTCAGGCCCCAGCGCTGCATGGCATCCACCATCCAGACGCCGTAGGACTCATGCGGGTAGGGCTGGAAGCCGATGCGGTCCGGCACCGAGCGCTGCTGACCGGTGCCGTCGGGGAACTCACCGGTCAGTACGGCGGTCAGCACCGGCTCGGGAAGTCCCAGATAAGCCGGCTGGGCCATCAGAGAGGCGGTGTCGGCCCGGTGGTCCGGGTCATCGATGTAGAGGGCGGAGTCCCCGATCGCGCGCAGCAGGGCGGTGTAGGTGTTCGGGTTGGCCGCCGCGAAATCATCGGCCACGGCGAAGCTGCAGCAGGGATGATCCCCCCAGAGGTCCTTGGTGAGGGTATGGATGAACCCGGCACCTTCGGCCACGGCCCGCTGGTTGAACTGGTCCGGCAGGCAGAAGGCATCGATCTGGCCCACGGAGAGCGCGGTGACCATATCCGCCGGGCGCATGATGCGCAGGTCCACGTCCTCATCCGGGTTCAGCCCGCCGGAAGCCAGATAGTCCCGGGACAGCAGGTTGTGCACCGAGTAGTCGAAGGGCAGCCCCAGGCGCAGCCCGGCGAAGTCTTCGGGTCCCTCCACTTGGCCCTGCAGCTCCTGGGAGACGCTGATGCCGTTGCCGTTGATGTTGGTGACATAGGGCAGCCGGGTGTCGCGCTGGCCGTCGGCGAATCCGTGATGGATGGCCAACGGCATAGGCGCCAGGAACTGCGTAGCGTCCAGCTCACCGGCAACATAGGCGATCCACAGCTCCGCCCAGCCGGTGAACCGGCGCAGCGTGACGTTGAGCCCGTAGTGCTCGTAGATGCGCAACGCCGCGGCGTTGACGATCGGTGAGGAGCAGGTGATCGGCACGAAGCCGATGGTGATGTCACGCTGCTCCAGACCGTCGGGCGCCGGCAGCGCGGGCTCGAACTCGGGCGCGTGCACGGCGGAGCTGCTCCCCGCCCGCCCACAGGCGGCCAACAGGGCGGCGGCCGACGCGCCGGCACCCAGACCGACCAAACGGCGTCGTGTCAGCGCGCGGACCGAGGGCACGGCCGCAGCCGAACTCCTGTGCATGACAGCGCCTACTTCCCCTCGGCCAGCTCCCAGCGCAGCTGTGCCTCCGAGGGCGACTGCACGGGGATGAAGGTGGCCTCGCGGAAGCGGCGGTTGGGGGCCGAGTCGGCGATGAAGCCCTTGCCGCCGGCAGTCTTGACTTCCAGCGTGGCCAGGGCGACGGCCAGCCGACCGGCCTCCAGGCGCAGGGC
The DNA here is from genome assembly GCF_017876395.1 of Nesterenkonia lacusekhoensis. NCBI lineage: Bacteria > Bacillati > Actinomycetota > Actinomycetes > Micrococcales > Micrococcaceae > Nesterenkonia > Nesterenkonia lacusekhoensis. The sequence goes on from NZ_JAGINX010000001.1 coordinate 2,004,304, forward strand.
CAGCACGTCGCGGCGACCCGGCGGCTCCTCACCCGCCACGCGTACGGCGAAGTCGGCCAGCTGCTCCTTGGCCGCGCCGAGGTCATGACCGAGCTGCATGAAGTCTTCCTCGAAGACTTCATTGAGCCCGGGCAGATTGGCGCGCGCCTGACGGAAGCTCTCCGTGGCCAGGCCCAGGCAGAAGCTGGACTGCAGCACCGCGAAGGTGGGCCGGCAGCGGCCCATGAACTCGTCGAAGTCCTCGGTCAGGATCTGCTGGGACTCCAGGCGCAGGCCCTCGACCTTCACAGAGGTGGAGGTGGTCCCCTGCAGGGCCAACAGATTCAGGTCTCGACCGACCTCCACGCCCTCATCGGAGATCCGGAAGGCGAGGATGAGCTTCTTGCGCTCCCCCGCGGCGTCGAGGTCATCGGCGGGCCCGTAGGCGGCCGAGAGCACGACGGCATCGGGGTACAGGTTGGACGCCCAGGGCAGGCGCCCGGAGAGGGTGAGCCCGCCGTCTTCAGCCCGGTCCACGGTGAGATCCAGCGATCCGGCCCCGGCGTAGGTCTTGAAGGCAGAGGCCATTCCGGAGACGCCGGGGACCTCACCGGTGCGCAGCTGAGCCAACAGCCCCTCGGCGTACTCGCCGCCGGCGGCCGCCAGGTACTCGATGCTCATCCGGTGACCCCACAAGGCGAAGGCGGTGGAGAGCGAACGCTCCGCCAGCGCCTCCACCACAGCGGCCTGGCGCAGCAGCTCACCGCCTGTGTTCGCCGGAGCGCCCAGATCGATCAGACCCGCGGCGGCCAACGCCGGGAAAACCTCACGCGGATGGGCTTCCCCGGCATCTACGGCCGCGGCGGCCGCGCTGACCCGGGTCAGCAGCTCATGCGGGATCCCGGCCTCAACCAGCGGGTTCTCAGCCGCGGTGACGCTCATCCGCCCACGGCCAGGGTGGACTCGTAGCTGGCCGGACGGGTGAAGGTGTTCAGCACCGGGGACCACTTGAGTGCGGAATCGGTGATCTCCTGCAGTGTGGCCTGATCGGCGTCGCCGTCGAGGTTCACGTTGATGCGCAGGTGGGACACACCCAGGCGCTTGTCCTCGTCGAGGTCGCCCACACCCCAGGTGGCGGAGATGTCGATGTCGCCCTCCACGTCCACCTCGATCTTCGAGAGCGTGACGCCGCGCTTGGTGGCGTTGGCCATCAGGCCCACGGAGATGCAGGAGCCCACAGCCCCCAGGGCGATCTCAGTGGGGTTGGGAGCCTCGTCGTCGCCGAGCAGCTTGTGAGGCTCGGAGATCAGGAAGGGCTGGTGATCCCGGACGTAGTTCTGGTTGCGGAAGCCTGACTCGCAGACGGTCTTGGCCTTGACGACCTTGTGGCCGTGCTCGGGCTTCTCGATGTTCTTGGCAGCGAGATTCTCGAGACCCTCGGCGTCGATACCGCCGAGCGAGGCGTTCTCAGTAGACATACCGGTGCTTCTCCTCCGTGTCAGGCGGCCCGCAGGTCCACCGTTCGACATGCTTATGCGTCACTGATGCTACGTCGTGACCAGAGGGAAGGCACCAGGTCCAGACACAAAGCGAAACACGCCGGCTGCGTCGTCAGGAGAAGCTGAGGAGTCTGCCCGGAACCGGGACGAAGTAGTGGTCGATCAGCTCCTCGTCCGCCTCCTCCAGCGTGGCCGGCTGCCACTGCGGGTCACGATCCTTGTCCACCAGCTGCGCCCTGATCCCCTCACGGAAGTCGTGCGAGCGCAGCGCGTGGACTCCGATGGTGTACTCCTGCATCAGGGCGCCTTCCAGACTCAGCTCAGCGGCACCGCGGATGGAACGCAGGGCCAGCTTCAGCGAGGTCGGCGACTTCGTCCGCAGCGTGTCCGCAGCCTCAGCAGCCGCAGGGATGTCAGCACCGAACTCGTCCAGACGAGCCAGGATCTGTTCGAAAGTGACGCCGGAATAGGCCTGCTCGATCCAGGGAGCGGCCTCAGCCAAGGCCGACTGCTCGGGCTCCACCACAAAACGCGGCAGAGCCTGCTCCACCGGTTCCTCAGAGAGCACCTGAATCAGCTCGTCCATCGATTCGGAAGCGATCTGCGCATCAGCAAGGCCCAGGGCGCGCGCATCGGCAGCATCGAGATGAGCCCCGGTCAGCCCGGCGTGCAGGCCGAGATTCTGCGGGGCACGGGCGAGCAGATAGCTCCCGCCGACGTCCGGGGCGAATCCGATGGTGGTCTCCGGCATTCCGGCACGGGTCCGCTCGGTGACCAGACGGTGGGAACCATGCGCGGAGATGCCGATGCCCCCGCCCAGGACCAGTCCATCCATCAGGGCGATATAGGGCTTGGGGTAGGCGGCGATATAGCGATTCATCGCGTACTCCACGGAGAAGAACCGCTCGCCGGCGAAGTCAGCCTGATAGGCCGGGGTGCCCTCAGGCAGCAGAGCCCCTCCATCCTGAGGCTGCTTCTCCACCATGTCGTGATAGACCCCGACGACGTCACCTCCAGCACAGAGTCCGCGGTCCCCCGCCCCTCGGACGAGGACCTGCAGGACGTCGTCGTCCTCAGCCCACTCCTGAAGTTGGATCAGGACCGACTCACACATCAGCTCCGTCAGCGAGTTGACAGCCTTGGGCCGGTTCAGCGTGATGATCCCCAAGCGGCCGCGGTGTTCGAAGGCCACATCGCCTGCGAAAGTCTCTTTTCCCATGCCAGAGACGTTACCTCTCGCACGGTCTCCTCGGTAGCGTTCACACGCCGCCCTCGATCGCCGCCGGTGATCAGGGAACCCTGTCGGCGTGTTCTCTCAGGCCCCCAGGGGGTTGCTCAGGCGTTCCAGAGACCGTAGGAGTCGGCGAGGGAAGCGATCTTGCGGGCTCGGGTCAGACGCGGCAGATAGGAGCCGTCGCCGATGGAGGCACCGGACTCGTGCGCCTCGATGAGCTCGCGAGCCCACTTCAGCTCGTCCTCCGAGGGGCTGAGCCCCTGGTTCACAGCTTCGACCTGAGCACGGTTCAGCGAGAGTTTGCCGGTCATACCCATAGATGCGGTGACCTCGCAGGCCTCCGCAGTGGCGGCGTCGTCGGCATCCGCCGGAGTGGGGCCGTCGATGGCACCGGGCAGACCACCCACGCGGGAGGCGATGACCAGTCGGGAACGGGCATAGGCCAAAGCCATGGGATCCGCCGAGACACCCACGTCCTTACGGAAGTCGTTGGTGCCGAAGGCAAGACGGAACGTGCCCGGGGCCGAGGCGATCTGCGTGGCGTTCTCCACGCCCAGAGCTGACTCCACCAGAGCGATGACCGGGGTGCCGGCTTTCAGACGCATCGCTGTGTAGGTCACCTGGTCCGGCCGCTCGGTCTCAGCGAGCATGACGCCGCGCAGACCGTCAGCCTTCGACAGGGCGGCGACGTCGTCCTCCCAGTGCTCCGAGGTGGTGGGACTGATGCGCACCCAAGCCGTCATACCGCCGTTCAGCGCCTCCATGACAGAGTCCCGGGCACGGGCCTTCTGGTCATCCGGGACGGAAGCCTCGAGGTCGAAGATCACCGAGTCCGCCTCACTGGCCAGACTCGGGGCGAAGTCCCCTTCCTTGGCGGCGTTGATCAGCAGCCAGGAGCGGGAAAGCTTGGCAGGGAGTGCGGCGGCGCGACGGTTCCGAATCGGCATAGACACAGCCTATCGTCCGCGGCCGCTATGTTTCCGATTCAGACGTGTTGAGAAGGGCACAGGCGCTGACCCCGCACTTTCCGGACGGTTGACCGCAGCCGAGCTGCGATTCGTCCTGGCGAGCCGCAGCTCGTATTCTGGAACGATGAGTTCCCGCCCCCTCCGACTCACCGGCGCGGCCGCGGCTCTGACACTCATCCTGACTGGCTGCGGCTGGGGTGACGAGGATCAGACCGAGAACGACAGCCCGGCCAACACCATTCCGCAGCCTGAGTTCGAGGACGACGACACCATCCGACTGCCGGTGGCCATGGTGACTCCCGACGGACATTCCGAAGGCGCGCCACTCGGTGACGATGGGACGCTCGAAGGCACAGAGGCTCCAGGCGCCCCGGTGGACGAAGAAGGCAACGAGCTCTTCGAAGCCGATCCGGACAAGACCCACCAGATCGAAGTCGCGCGGACAGACCAGTTCGGCTGCGAGGATACCGCCAGCGTGATCCGAACGGTCCCCGTGGTGACCGACGATCCCGCCCAGGCGGCACTGGAATACCTGATCAATGACCCGCTTTATTATCACGGCGACCCAGCGTTCATCAATGCTCTCGCCGCCTCGGCGGACTTTGCTGTGGACTCCGTGGAGACCGACGGCGAGACCGTCACCGTAGAGCTCAGCGGAGACCCCGCGCCCCGCAGCGGTTGCGAATCCTGGCAGGTCCTGGCTCAGGTGGAGACCACCGCCCGCATGGCCACCGGCGCCGAGGTCAGCGAGGTGCTGCTCAACGGCGCTCCCCTGGCCGAAGAGCTCGACCTCCCTCCGATGGATGCCCCGCTGGAGATCCACGAGGTCACTCACCACTGAACGCGCGCATATCGCTATCGGTATAGACGCCGAAGCCGCCCGGCTCCCGCGGGCTGTCTGCCGCGGAGGGTTCTCATCAATTCGAGAAGAAAGTCCTTTCTGAGGGTTCCGCTCCTGCAATTCCCGTGATAGTTTCGTGATTGTCACTGTACGGAGCGAGCCTGCTGGAAGGAGGGGCACCATGAAGTTCACATCCATGAAGACCGCGGAGAATATGATCCTGCGGACTGTAGGCGCCGCCACTGCGGACCGACCCCTCTTCACCGGTCGCTTCCATCTCTCTGTCGCCGCCCACTGAGCCGCACAGACACAGGACTCTCCTCGGCATCTGAGCCTCCGCCTCACCGCGCCCTCGCGCTCTGACCTGCCTCACCGCATCCACCCATGACCTTCTGAAGGTCAGCCGGACCGGAGAGCTCTGGGCCATGGCAGAGAATCCTCAGCAGCCGATCCTTCTTCCGTCCGTCACACGGAATGCATCAACCTAGATAACCCATTCTTTTGCGGGTCATAACCCTATTTCGTCCTGCCATTTTTCGACATTCATGAGGACACGTATGTCTATCAGCAGTCACCCTGTTCCCGCCTCAGCCGTGTACCGGCTCGTCGTCACCCTGGGCACGTCGCTGGTGGAATGGGCGCAGACCCGCGCCGAGCGCTCAGAGCTCCGTGCACAGCAGCGCAGGGAGCGCGCCCTCCTGACGCGCGAACACCGCCTGGCGGCCGAACGGCGTCGCGAGGAGGTTCTGCTGGAGCATGCCCAGTGGACGCACCTGTTCTGAGCGGCTGAGCCTCAGTCCAGGAGTAGTCCCGGCTGCTCCAGGACTGAGGCGACGTCGGAGATGAATCGACCCGCATGCTCGCCGTCGATCAGACGGTGGTCGAAGGAGCCGCCGATGGTCATGATGTCCCGAGGCACGATCTGCCCGTCCACCACCCAGGGCTTCTTCTGGACCCGCCCCAGGGCCACGATCGAGGCCTGGCCCGGGGGCAGGATGGGCGTCCCCCCGTCCAGCCCCAGGCTGCCGACGTTGGTGATGGAGATGGTTCCGCCCTGCATCTCGGCCGGAGTGGTCCGCCCGTCGCGGGCGTCGACGGTCAGCTGGGTGATCGCCGCTGCCAGCCCGCGGGTGTTGAAGGTGTGTGCCTCGTGGATGACCGGCACCACCAGACCACGGGGCGTGGCGGCGGCGATGCCGAGGTTCACATAGTTCTTCAGCGTGTAGTGGGTGTCATGCCAGGAGGCGTTGACCTGGGGGTTCCGCCGTGCGGCCCAGATGATCGCCTTGGCGGCGAAGAGCATCGGGGACACGCTCAGCCCTTCGAAGGAGGGGTCCTTCTTCAGCGCTTCGCGCAGCTCCATAGTCCGGGTGACGTCCACCTCTTTGAAGACCGAGACATGCGGCACATTGGCCGCCATATGGGAGACGTTGGCGGCTGTGGCCTTGCGGACCCCCCGGACCTGGATCTTCTCCTCCCGCGGACCCTCATAGAGCAGTCCCTGCTCGGCCGGAGCCGGAGGCCGCGGCGAGGCGGTCACCGGCAGGCTGCGAGCAGGAGCTCCTCCGGCAGAGCGCCGAGCCTTCTTCTCCTCAGCCTGGCGTTCGACGTCGTCGCGGGTGATCTTGCCGTTGCCGCCGGATCCGACCAGCTCCCAGACCGCGACGCCGAGTCGCTTGGCCAGCGCCCGCACCGGCGGGCTCGCCTTGGAGACGATGTCAGCGATATCCGGAGCCGATGAGCTGGTTCCCCCGCCCTCCAGCGGAAGCACGGGGTCCGGCAGGCCCAGGTCGGAGACGTCCACCGACTCCGGCTCAGCATGGCGGGTCCTGGGGCGGCGCACGGCCGCGTCGGCCTTCGGCCCCGAGCCGACCAAGGCGTCGCCCTCGGCGTCGGCGGGCTTCTCTCCTGCGGCCTTGGCGGCGCTCCTCTGCTGCTGACCCTTCTTCTCCGAGGCCTTCCGCTGACCCTTCTGCGGCTTCTGCTCCTTCGGCTCCGGCTGAGCCTGCTCAGCCTCGGCAGCTGGGACCTGGGATGCCGAGTCTTGCGCCGCAGACACCTCGCCCTCGGCGGCGATGCGGATCAGCGGGCTTCCGACCTCGATGGTCTCGCCCTCGGGCACCACCAGCTCCTCGACGGTGCCGGCGAAGGGAATCGGAAGCTCCACCAGCGACTTGGCGGTCTCGATCTCCACCACGATGTCGTTGACGCCCACGGTATCCCCGACGGCGACCCGCCAGGCGACGATCTCGGCCTCTGTGAGGCCCTCGCCGACGTCGGGAAGGTTGAAGGTCTCAGCCATGGTGGACTCTCCTCGGATAGGTGGTGAGCGGACTCAGTAGCTGAAGCTGCGGTCGACGGCTTCGAGCATGCGGTCGATGTCCGGCAGGTAGCGGTGCTCCTGCTTCGACGGCGGATACGGCATGTGGAAGCCGCCCACCCGCAGCACCGGCGAACGCAGCCGGCCATGGGCCTTCTCTGCGACCCGGGCTGCGACCTCTGCGCCGAATCCGCCGAAGGTGGGTGCCTCATGGGCGACCACGAGCCGACTGGTCTTCGCCGCCGAACGGGCGATCGTCTCATCGTCCAGGGGGCTGATGGATCGGATGTCGACGACCTCGATGCTGCGACCGTCCTGGGAGGCGGCCTCAGCAGCGGCCAGAGCCACCGGGACCAAGGGGCCGTAGCAGGCGATGGTGGCATCGGTCCCCTCGCGGACCACCTGGGCGCTGAAGGCGTCCGGGGCCGGGTTCTGCCGATCCACCGGGCCCTTGAGCCAATAGCGCCGCTTAGGTTCGAGGATGATCACCGGGTCCTCGCAGACGATGGCCTGACGGGTCATCCAATAGGCGTCATGCGGGTTGGACGGGGTCACGATCCGCAGTCCGGCGGTGTGGGCGAACAGCGCCTCCGGGGACTCCGAATGATGCTCGATGGACCCGATGGACCCGCCATAGGGCAGCCGGATGGTCACCGGCACGGTGATGGCGCCGTTGGACCGGTTGTGCATCTTGGCCAGCTGAGTCGTGATCTGGTTGAAGCCGGGGAAGACGAATCCGTCGAACTGGATCTCAGCGACCGGCCGGTAGCCGCGCATGGCCATCCCGATGCTGGTGCCCACGATCCCGGATTCGGCCAGCGGCGAATCGATCACGCGGTCGGTGCCGAAGCGGGCCTGCAGCCCGTCGGTCACCCGGAAGACCCCTCCGAGAGCTCCGATGTCCTCCCCGATCAGGAGAGTCTTCTCATCGGCGGTGAGCTCATCGTGCAGGGCGGCGTTGATGGCCTTGGCCAGCACCATCTCCTCAGGCTGCTGTGCCTGCTGCTCTGTGCTCAGCTCAGCGCTCATGCCTTATCCCCGTCCTCGGCGAAGCCCGCCTCATAGTCCTTCAGCCAGGCCTTCTCCACCTCGACCTGCCGGTGCGGTTCGGCATAGACGGTGTCGAAGACCTCCTCCAACGGCTGCGCCTGGATGGCCAGTGTGGCCCGGCGCAGCTCGGCGGCGAGATCCGCGGCCTCCTCGTCCACCTGGTCGTAGAAGCTCTCGCCCGCGGTCTCGTGGGCGGTCAGCCAGTTCCGGTATCGATCCACCGGATCCTGGGCCTTCCACCGCTCCACCTCATCGGCGCTGCGGTACTTGGTGGGGTCATCGGCGGTGGTGTGAGCGCCGATCCGATAGGTCACCGACTCGATCAGCTTGGGGCCCTGGCCTGCGCGGATCTGCTCAGCCATATGGGCGGCCACGGCGTAGCTTCCCAGCACGTCGTTGCCGTCCACCCGCACGCCCTCGAAGCCGTAGCCGCCGGCGCGGGCGGCCAGCGGAGCCTTGGACTGGGTGGAGCTGGGCACAGAGATGGCCCAGTGGTTGTTCTGGATGAAGTAGAGCATGGGCAGCCCGTAGGAGCCGGCGAAGACCATGGATTCGTGGACATCACCCTGGCTGGAGGCGCCGTCACCCAGGCAGGCCAGGACGATCTCATCCTCCTGGCGACCGCGAGGCACCGATCCGGTGCGCTGGTCCTGGGCGATGCCCATGGCCCAGCCGGCCGCATGCAGAGTCTGTGCACCGAGGACCACCGTGTACAGGTGGAAGTTGTACTTCTCGGGGGTCCAGCCGGCGTGGGCCACCGCGCGGAACTGAGTGATCAGCTCCACCGGTGTGATGCCCCGGTAGAGCGCCATCGCGTGCTCGCGGTAGGTGGGGAAGACCATGTCGCTGCGCTTCAGCGCGGCGATCGTGCCGACCTGGGCACCCTCCTGACCCAGGGCGGGGACCCAGAGGGCGAGCTGTCCCTGCCGCTGCAGGGACGTAGCTTCGGCGTCGAGACGACGCTCCAGGGCCATGTTCCGGTAGAGGCTGCGGAGGTCGTCGTCGCTGAGCGCGGCGATGTAGGGGCTGTAGGTCTCGTCCTCGACGAGGTTCCCCTCGGGCGCGAGTAGCTGTATGGGCTGCACAGCGTTCATTCTGTCAGCTCCGTTCACTCTGCGCGTGTGTAGCCAGTGCACAATGCGATCAGGCGATCGTTGGCCTCAGGCTCACCGATGGTGACCCGCACGCCGTCGCCGTCGAAGGCCCGCACCGCCAGCGCCTGCACCCCGGCCTCATGCGCAAAATCAAGGGACCTCTCCCCCAGCGGGAGCCACAGGAAATTGCCCTGGGCCTCCGGGATCCGCCACCCGGCCTCCAGCAGGGCAGTGTGGACTCTTTGTCGCTCCTCTACAAGGTGGGCGACCCGCTCCTCCACCTGGTCCAGATGCTGCAGAGAGGCGACGGCGGCGGCCTCCCCCACAGTGGAGACGGTGAAGGGCACGGTCACCACGCGCAGGTGCTGGGTGATCTCCTGGTTCGCGATGGAATACCCCACCCGCAGCGTGGCCAGACCGTGGGCCTTGGAGAAGGTGCGCAGCACCGCCACGTTCGGATGGCTGCGGTAGAGCGCCAGAGAGTCCAGCGGATCCTCGATCCGCACGAACTCCTGATAGGCCTCATCGATGACCACCACGACATCCTCAGGCACCTGAGCCAGGAACTCAGCGACCTCCGTGTGAGTCAGAGCCGGCCCGGTCGGATTGTTGGGGGTGCAGAGCAGGATGACCCGGGTCTCGTCCGTGATGGCTTCCAGCATGGCCGCCAGGTCATGACGCCCGTCCTCGGTGACCGGGATCATGACATCCTTGGCACCGGCGGTGCGCACCACGATCGGATAGGCCTCGAAGGACCGCCAGGCGTAGATGACCTCATCCTGGCCGCCGTCGGAACGGGTGCCGGCGAAGGTGCTGATGATCTGGCTCAGCGCTCCCAGGCTGCCGGTGCCGACCACCACGTCCTCCGCGTCGACGCCATAGGTGGTCGCGATGGCTCCCCGCAGGCTCTCCGCTGTGGGGTTCGGGTACCGGTGCAGGGTGTCCACGGCGGCGATGGCCTCAGCCACTGCGGGCACCGGCCCCAGCGGGTTCTCGTTGGAGGAGAGCTTATACGGGGTCAGGCCCTCTGCCGGCGTCGGCGGCTTTCCGGCGGCGTAGGCAGGCAGGGTCTTCAGCGTCTCCCGCGGGGTGACGGGCATGGGCCGGTCTCCTTCTCAGAGTCTTCTCACACAGCACGTGAGATCATGTGTCCTGTGAGAATCCTACTGGCGATCATCCTCAACGCACTGGCTCTCGGAGCGGCCGCCTTCCTGGTTCCCGGCATCGGGATCCCTCAGGGTGCGGGCGACACCGGGACCCTGATCCTGTCCTACCTGGCCGTGGGCGCAGTCTTCGGGCTGGTCAACGTGATCATCAAACCGGTGGTCTCGCTGCTGGCCCTGCCGATCACCTGCCTGACGCTGGGGCTCTTCGCCCTGGTGATCAACGCCGCGATGCTGATGCTGACCGGCTGGCTGACCTCTCTGGTCTCGCTGATCCCGACCTTCCAGGTGCCCAGCTTCTTCTGGGACGCCGTCCTCGGCGGCATCATCGTGGCGCTGGTCTCCGCGCTGCTGAACCGGTTCGTGGTCTCGTCCCGAGCCTGAGGCGTCTTCTTCAGCCGGCAGGTTCCGTCTCAGTCTCTGCGGCGGCCTGTTCCCAGTCCGCTGAGAAGACGTAGGTCTGCGCCTGACCGGAGTAGAGCTGTCCGAACTCGGCGAGCATGGCCTGCTCCTCCGGACTCAGGTGCTCCTGAGGGGTCTCCTCCAGGCGTCCGATCGCCTCCATGTGGTGCCCATAATCGTGAGCCCCGCCGAAGGGACCGGCCCAGCCGACGTCCTCATTGTGGAAGTCGTAGGTGATGGCCAGACGATCGCTGGACTCCTGATGGGCCTGCCCCAGGATGTGATTGACCGGATCCCGACTGTCCTGGAGATGGACCACAGAAGTGCCTGCCGGCAGCGTGCGGGACTGCCCCGCGGCGCCGATCGTGCTGACTGCCCGGAGGTTGTAACGCTCCCGCAGAGTCCGGCTGGCCGCCAAGTTGGTGGCACCGATCCCTCCGAGGCTGTAGCCGCTCAGCGCCACGGCCGCGCCCGGATCCGCTCCGACCTCGGCCAGCGCCTGATCGACGACTCCGGCCAGCTGGTCAGAATCATTCAGGGCGGCGTCGAGGTATCCCAGATATCCGCGCCCATCCTCCCGATTGATATCGGTGGGGTCCACGTCCAGACCGGGCAGATAGACCATATAGACCGGTTCGCCCGCCGCATCCCGGGTGACCGTCACGGCCACGTCACCCTGCGCGCTGACCTGGCCCATCTCCTGATAGAAGTGCTGGATGGACTGATCACCCTGATGCTCGAACGCGGTGGTCTGCTCACCCAGCTGCAGATGGTGGCTCTCCAGCTCCTCCTGGGCCAAGGCGTCCTGACTCAGCTGCTGCCCCATCCGGACCAGCGGCCACGCGCCTCCGGCGTGCTGGTGGAGCATCCCGCCGCCCAGCACAGTGGCGGCGGTGGCCCAGTCGTAGGCCACCCACGGGTCACCCATGCCCAGTGGAGCGCCCGCGAGATTCTGCAGGACGAATCCGGCGTCGCTGACCAGAACGCCCAGGTCCATCCACCGCCGCGCCGCACCCTCCGCTCCCCGGTAGACCTCATGGGCGGTGTCCACTGCGATGCGCCCCTGCTCCACCGCCTCCTTGACCGCGATCATCCGAACGCCCAGCAGGCTCATCCGTGTTGCGAACAGCGGGATGCGCCAATGCAGCGGAAGCGGCGCGGTCGCCAGCTGCCCGGCCGCGCTCTGGACAGTGCTGAGCTGCTCACCGCTGATGTGCGTGGCCTCGCCCAGATGGGTCGTGGCACTGAGCAGCTGCTCCCAGGCGAGATTCACCTGAGTGGGGCCGCCGGAGCTGGTGACGCTGAACCCGGAGGCCCCAACGTGCGGGACCATCACGGTTCCGGGCGCCTGGGCGTATTCGACGGTCATGCTCTCTCCTGTCTCATCGTGGAGCGGTCAGGCCTGCAGGCCCGGAAGTTCAGTCGGTCCCCGGCAGGGAGGAGATCAGTTCCTCGAGCGTGTAGAGCACCGGGGGAACTCCGCCGTGCTCCTCCAAGAAACGGATGAAGCTGACCGGGTCCCCCACTGCGTCAGCAGCCCGTGTCACAACGTCGGGCAGCAGATCCACCGCGACGCCGACGGCGGCCCCCACCAGGTGGGCCACCGTTCTGGCCAGCTCGGCAGCCTCGCGCAGCTCCCCGGCGATGGTCCGCGCCTCCTGGGCCAGCTCCGCAGCCTCCCCGCCGACGAAGACTCCCTCTCCTCTGACGAAGCCCACTGCCGCGCTGAAGGCCTCCCCTGCGCTGGAGTCCCAGGCGCAGCCCTCCGCCCGGGCCACCGCCGAGTCGTAGGGACCGGCCAAGGCGTCCACCCTCCCCAGAGCAGCGGCCATCTCCTCATAGACCGAGGCGGTCCGGTCCAACTCCGTGGCGGCGTAGCTCAACATGCTCTGGCCCCTTCTGTCGATGCGCCTGATCCGCTGGTCTCTCCGCCCTCCACGCTAGAGAGCGCGGACCGGACCGCAGCCGGAGACGCCCGGTTCTGTGGAGGACCGGGCGCGGCGTCGTGACTCAGCCCAGGGGTGTGGAGGAAACGTGACAAAATGAGCCGCATGGCCAACTCCACTGCTCTCTCTGCTGACCAGGACCGCGTCTCCCTCGCCGCGGCCGAGCCCACGATCGCCCTCGGCGCGCTGGACGGGCGCTACCGCAGCGCCGTCGCGCCTCTGGTGGACCACCTCTCCGAAGCCGCGCTGAACCGCAACCGCATCCACGTGGAGGTCGAGTGGTTCATCCATCTCTGCCGCGAGCAGGTGCTGCCCGGGCTGCCGGAGCTGAGCTCGGATCAGATCGATGGGCTGCGCGGGATCGTCACCAGCTTCGGCTCCGAGGAGATCGCCGAGCTCGGCATGATCGAGGCTGAGACTGTCCACGATGTGAAGGCTGTGGAGTACTTCATCGCCCGTCGTCTGGACGGCCTGGGGCTGGGCGAGCTGACCCCGCTGGTGCACTTCGCCTGCACCTCCGAAGACATCAACAACCTCTCCTACGCCGTGGGCATCCGCGACGCCGTCGAGCAGGTCTGGCTGCCCGCCGCCCGGCAGGCGCTCGACGGGCTCTCCAGCCTCGCCGAGCAGGCCGCCGAGGTGCCGATGCTCTCGCGCACCCACGGCCAGCCCGCCACTCCCTCCACGCTGGGCAAGGAGATCGCCGTGTTCGTCCACCGGCTGGGCCGCCAGGTCCGCCGGATCGAACAGCAGGAATACCTGGGCAAGATCAACGGCGCCACCGGCACCTACGCAGCACACCTGGCGGCCGCTCCCGAGGCCGACTGGCCCGGCATCGCCCAGCGGTTCGTGGAGACGCTGGGACTGACCTTCAACCCGCTGACCACCCAGATCGAGTCCCACGACTTCCAGGCCGAGCTCTACGCGGACATCGCCCGGTTCAACCGGATCCTGCACGGACTGTGCGTGGACATCTGGTCCTACATCTCCATCGGCTTCTTCAAGCAGATCCCCGTGGCTGGCGCCACCGGCTCCTCGACGATGCCGCATAAGGTCAACCCGATCCGGTTCGAGAACGCTGAGGCCAACCTGGAGATCTCCAACGCTCTGCTGGATGCCCTGGGCTCGACCCTGGTGGAGTCCCGCTGGCAGCGCGACCTCACCGACTCCTCCGGCCAGCGCAACATCGGCACCGGGCTCGGTCATTCGGTGCTGGCGCTGTCCAATGTGACCAAGGGCCTCAAGCAGCTGGATGTGGCCGATGAGGTCATCGCCGCAGATCTGGACTCCAACTGGGAGGTCCTCGGCGAGGCCATCCAGACCGTCATGCGTGCCGAGTCCATCGCCGGCGTCGAAGGTTTGGAGAACCCCTACGAGCGGCTCAAGGAGCTGACCCGCGGCCGCCGTGTGGACGCTGAGAAGCTCAAGGAGTTCGTCTCCGGGCTGGGTCTCTCCGCCGAGGCCGAGGAGCGGCTGAAGCACCTGACCCCGGATCAGTACACCGGGCTGGCGGCGTCGCTGGCCAAGCAGTTCAGCCGCTGAGGCTCAGCCCTTCAGGCGATTCGAGCGGGGTTTCAGCCCTTTTGGAGGCTCCAGACGGCTCATAAGGGCCTAAACCCCGCTCGAATCGCAGGTCCCACGCCGGGACAGCAACCGGTCGAGGCCCCAGAGCAGCAGTCCGATCAGCACGTACGCCGCGATGATCCAGACCAGGTAGACCCCGACGCCGGCATAGCCCATCCGCGGCACGTCGAGGATCTCGTAGGGGTACCAGTCCAGCGCCGGGCCGCGTGCCAGAGTCGCGCCCAGCCAGGCCATCGGGACCAGCAACGAGAGCAGCATCGCCCGGCCGCCGATCCGTCCGTGCGGACCGATGACCACCCACACCAGAGGGACCAGCACCGGCACAATCAGGTGCAGCACGGTGTCATTGAAGAACTGGGCGCCGCGCAGCACGTCATCGCCGCGCAGCAGCAGGTTGAACACCCCGCCGGTGATGATCACGCACACCACTGCGGCCAGGCGCAGGGCGTGGAACGCGGCTGAGCGGATCTGCGGCCGCCACGCCAGCACCGCCGACGTCGCCGCAGCCAGCAGCCCGGAGACGAAGGTGAAGTAGGCCAGCTGGTTGAGCATATGGTCCCACCCGGCCGAGAATCCCCCGGCGAATCCGGCGCCCGTGGGGAGATCGGTGCCCCGTGTCCACCCGAGGTAGAGCGAGCTGGTCAGCCCGGCCGCACAGAGCAGCGCCACCGCGGCGTGGACCAGACGGACCGGCGTCGTGCTCTGCGAGGGTTTCGGTGTGGTCTCAGCGGTGCTCACGTGGAGATTCTGCCACGGGCACTTCTGCGAGACTGCGCTACCCGCCGAAGCCGAGGATCTCGACGCCGGCCGAGGTGGCGTAGGCGGCCACCACGCACCAGAGCACTGTGCCGGCGCTGACCCAGAGGAACGACGAGGTGGCACGCACACCCAGGCCCACAGCGACCACGGCCGAGACCTGGGTGCCCAATCCCACCGGGCCCACCAGAGCCAACAGCGGGAGCCCTCCGCGGTCCATGACCTTCTCGATCCGAGCCCGTCGCTTCAGCGCTTTGGCTCGGCGGTGTGCCTCCGCCTCCACGTCGAGCTGCCGACGGCGGCGCTCTCGGCGACGGGAGAACCAGCTGCGCATCGCCTCGCCGAAGTACGCGGCGATGCCCACGGTCAGCAGGTTGCCGATGATCGCGGCCAGCAGCACCGGCGCTGCAGGAAGGCCCGCGATCAGGCCGGCGGGGATGACGATGGGAGCCTCCAGCCAAGGAGTCGCTCCGCCCAGGAAGATCCCCAGGATCCCCCACCACTCTGCAGCGCTCATCGCACACTCCTCACCCACGGCACTGACGACGGCGGACGGGCACTCTGCAGAGGGCCCAGAAACTATACCAATCGTACAGTTAAGTCAGCCTGAGGGCGATCCGGAGTCGGCCTCGGCAAGGGCGGGGGCCGGCGTCGGACTCAGGTGGTCTCTCCGGGCCGGATCTCCAGGCGGCCCACATAGCGGTACATCATGCGGTCCACCTTCCAGATGATCCAGGCCACAGCAAGGAAGACCGCCAACACACCTGCGGCCACACCGAGCACGGCCGGGTAGCCCAGGCGGGGCACGTCGAGGATCGAGTACGGGTACCAGTCCAGGCCGGGGCCCCGCACCAGAGTCATGATGAACCAAAGGGTCGGCGGCACCGGCGAGAGCAGCACGACAGTGCCGGTGATCCGACCGTGGGGCCCGCCCATCAGCCACACCAGCGGGACCAGCACCGGCAGCATCAGATGGTAGATCGAATCATTGACCAGCTTGACCCCGTCCAGCAGGTCCGGAGTGCGCAGCAGCAGATTCCAGAGGAAGCCGCTGAGGATCATGCAGACGATGCCGGAGAGCCGCAGTGCATGGAAAGCGGTCCCCCACCGGGTGCCACAGCCGATATGGGGGCGCAGCATCAGCGCCAGAGAGGTGGCGAAGACCATCGCGGCGGAGATGAACGTGAAGTGCACCGGCTGGTTGAGGATATGCATCCATCCGGCGGGGATCCCGCCTTCGAAGGTGGCGCCGGTGGGGATGCCGGTGGGGTGGTGCCACCCGATCCAGAACGACGTCACCAGCCCGACGCCGGTCACTGCCGCCAGAACTCCGTGGACAGCACGGCCAGCAGGCGGCGCCGGTTCGACGCGTCGGCGCACCTCTTCGCTGTGCGGCTCGTCCCCCATATGAGCCCCTTTCCTTCTCCCCGGAGCATAGCGGAATGCTCACACTGCTGTCCTGATCTCGTACACTGAGCGTCATGGGCATTCATGCAATCTTTCAGCAGGTCGCGCGTCCTTGGACGGACGCCGCGGCGCCGCACTGCTGATCTCTCTTCCGCGATCCGCCGGAGCACTCGCCGTCTGATCTGCCGCTGAGGCCTCTCAGCGCCGTCAGTCGAGCTCTTCTGAGGCTCCCGCTGCTCTGGGGCACCCACACCTGGGGTGCTCGCCTGCCCGTGCGTCGCCGCACCAGCTCACCGAACAGCTGGGCGGCACCTCTGATCGTGCCTGCCCGGGGACATCTTCAGCATTCCGGGAGAACCGATGCGCACCTATACCGACGGCCGTCATGAG